>NZ_BJZT01000001.1 GCF_007992175.1 Methylobacterium haplocladii
AGCTAGCGAGGCAACGAGACACCGTACTGGCGACCGTGGACGAGACCGGTCCCGGCATTCCGGAAGCTGAGCGCTCCAGGGTAATCAGCCGCTTCTACCGCTCCGAACCGGCCCGCCAGACCGTCGGGAACGGCCTGGTGGCGGCAATCGCTAAACTGCATAGCGCCAAGGTCCAGTTGGGAGATGCGCCTTCAGCGCGAGCGCGGTTCGAACTCACCTTCCGCGATCAGAGATGGCGCCCTAAATTCCGTCCAAGAATATTCGCCTCGGACCGCTGCAGCGACGTATCCGCCTTGATTTGACAAGCGGCATTTCACTCGAAGCGTCTTCTGTCGAGCTTCATCGAATGACCGGGAGGGACTGGGTTGGGTCGCTACCGGAAGGGCTGTTCGAGGTCGCCACCTACCGATCCGATGTACGACCGGTTGGGTGGATTTCTTCCGCTCTGCTTCCAGGGTGCAAAGCTACGAATTTGGCGGCGCGCGCTGTACGTCACACCCTATGTCAGGTGCCCGGCGCGATCACCGCATCAGGCCATTGCGCGAGGTCTGCGCCGCGCGGCGACCCTCTGCGACGCCGTTTTCCGAAGTTGTGCCTCGATCGCTGCGTTGGCACGGCTGCGCAGCAGTTTCGTTGCCTCGACCTCGTCGAACGTGTCGGGGAAGCGCCGGCCCAGCCAGAGATAGGCGGCGGCGAGCTTGACGGTGCGCTCGAGGCCGTCGAGTTCGCCGTCGACGCTGGCCCGCAGCGCAGGGACCGAAGCGCCTGCCGCGCGGGCCTGGACCCAGCGGTCGAGCACGGCTTTCGAGATCGCGTCGCGGCGGTCGATCGGGGCGACCGCGAAGGCGAAGGCCTCGCGGATCGGCAGTCGCGCCTTGTCGACCGCCCGCGCGGCCTCCAGCGCTTCCTCCATCTCGGAGGGCTGGAACGCCGAACCATCGTAGAAGGTGGCGCGCGAGAAGTGGGCCAGCACCTCGGCGAGGGACGCTGTGCCGAGTTCCAGGGCCGCCGCCTCGATCGCGATCAGATCCGGCCTGACGTAGAACCGGGTGTCGGCAGCAGGTGCCGTCGGGGCGCCGGCGAGCGCGTCGCGGATCGGCCCGAGGCTCGCATCGTCGGTCGCCGTGACGTGGCCCTCGTCCTGATGGCCGAAACGCCCGGCCCGACCAGCGATCTGGCGGATCTCCGGGTTGGTGAGCGCGCGTGTCGCCGTGCCGTCCCACTTCATAATTGCGGAGAATATCACGCGCTTGAGCGGCCCGAGGTTGAGGCCCATGCCGATCGCGTCGGTGGTGACCAACACCTCGGCCTCGCCGTCGCGGAACCGCTGCGCCTCGGCGCGGCGCACTTCCGGGGACAAAGCGCCATAGATCGTCGCGACGCTCCGCCCGGCCGCCACCAGGGTCTCGCGGTTCTCGTGTACGGCCCGGCGCGAGAAGGCGACGACGGCGTCTCCCGGCTGCACGGATTCGAGGGGGACGGGCGCATCCAGCGCCACCAGTGGCGTCTTGCGCGCGAAGGTCACGACGTCGAGGGATTCGCCGGCCGCCTCCGCCGCGCGGCGGACATGCGACAGGGCGTCGTCCGAGCCGCAGACGATGACGGTGTTCGCCGGGATTCCGAACAGCGCGTTGGTCCAGGCCCAGCCGCGGTCCGGGTCGGACAGCATCTGGATCTCGTCGATCACCGCGACATCGACCGGGTGGCGCAGATCCGCTGTCTCGATGGTGCGGGCGGTGTGGCTGGGGTCGGGCTCGCCCAAGATCTCCTCCCCGGTGACCATGCCGGCGCGAAGCCCGCGCTCCAGCAGCGCTTCGTAGTTCTCCAGGGCGAGCAGGCGCAGCGGCGCGAGGTAGGTGCCGGTCTGCGCCCTCGCCAGCGCCTCGAGCGCCGCGTAGGTCTTGCCGGAATTGGTCGGGCCCATGTGGAAGACGATCCGCCGGTTCAACCGGCGGGCGGGCACGAACTTGTCGATGTAGCCGCCGAACCCGACCCGGTCGCGCAGGCGCCGCCGGCCGGATTCCTCGCGCGCCACCACCTTCGCCCGGGTGCGGACGGTCTTGAGCGTGTCGCCGATGGCGTGCGCGAGGTTGGGCGACGGCGTGAAGACGCGGGCCCGCAACGTTCGGTCGAGAGGGGCGATGTATGTCGGCGCATCCGCGCCGATCTCGTGAAGATCGTCGCGGATCAGCTCGCGCAGCCGGGCGACCGCCCGGCGCAACGTGCCTTCGCGTTCCGCAGCCGTCTCGGCAAGAGCCGCGCGCAGGTCGTCCAGCCGTCGGGCCGGGTCGTTGCCTAACGCCATCTCCTCCAGGATCTCCGCGGCCGTCTCGCCGGGGGGAACGTCGAGCCGGAGATCGAGTCGGCCGTCGTCGAGGAGCGGGATGCTCACCCGAAGCCGCCAGACGCGGTCGTCGTCGCGCCCCGGTTCAGACCGCAGCGCCGGGATCGTCGAACGCAGGGCGGCGACGCCCGTTTCGGCGAAGGCACGCCGGGCCCCGCCGTCCCGGAGCGCGGCGGCGACCGTTTCGTCTTCGACGAAGCCGTTCAGCTCGGGCAGGTCCATGCGAAGGCGCAACGCCTCGCGGTCCACCGCAGCGGCTCCGATCCCAAGCCGATGCAGGGCATCTGCCAGAATGTCGGTTGTGAGGTGGTTGCGCTTGCGGGCCATGCTCCACCCTTTCGGGCGCGCGGCTGCAGATCAAGCACGCGGGGGCGGCGCGTCTCGACGCACGGCCATGTCGTGGGCCCCGGATTGGACATCGCAATCAGCCGTTCCATCGATCACGCGCAGCGATCGATGCAATACGGCAGACCGCTCCGATCCCGACTGGCTTGAGCTCCTTCCGTGATCGAGCAGGGCTGAGATGAAGTTCCGCATCTCGATGCGACGGCATCCGTAGTCGATGACCTGCTCGTCGAGGTCAGCTTCCAGGCGAGATAGCGCCAGCCAGGCTCGCAATGAAGCGCCTCGATTGGATCGGCCTGATCCTCGAACCTCGGGCATCGTCCGAGTGAGACCAATGCCAACGAGGTCGGCCGCCTGCCGACGAAGCGCGTCAGTGACCTCGTCGAGGCCAATCTCGGGATCGACCGATGTTCTACTCGATCACACGAACCCGCAGGCTCGACATCGGGGCTCCCGTTCGGGTGAGGACACGGGAGTGAACGCGCCGGCGCTGCTAAGGCTCAATCGACGACCGGGAGACTGCCGGGGCGACGCCGTCACGCGCCACGAATCCCGCAGATCGGTTTCGGGTCCGGGGAGCGTGAACGCCTATGTCGCGGTGCGGATGTTCGGCGGCCCGAGATGCTGGAGAAAATCCGGTTTGCCGAGGCTCACGCCAGCGCTGCGGAGTATCCCGTAGGCTGTGGTGACGTGGAAGAAGAAATTCGGAAGCGCGAAACCAGTGAGATAGGCCTGCCCGGTGAAGCGGTATCCCATGCCGTTCGGGAACTTCAGCTCCACCTCGCGCTCCGCGCCCGAGGCCAGCGCGGCCGGATCGATGCCCTCGGCGAAGGCGATCGTCCTGGCACAGCGCTCCTTGAGTTCGGCGAAGGTGGCCTCGACGTCGGGCATCGAGGGCGCTTCGATTCCGGCGAGCCGTGCCACCGCGTTCTTCGCGCTGTCGGACGCCATTTGATACTGGGCCGGCAGGGGCCTCATGTCGGGAGCCAGCCGCCCGATGAGCAAGTCGGCTTCCGGCTTTTCCGATGCTGCCTTGTCGAGCCACGCGCTCATGCTGCGAAGCGCGTTGACGAAGACCGGGACGCTGACGTCGTGGATGCTGATGCTCATCCAGGCTGGCTAAGGCACCTGCCAACGAAGACGCGGTGAGAAGGCGCACACCGCGCAAAGATGTATCGAGCGAAATTGCCGGACGGCCGACGAACGGCCGCTTTGGAGAAGTGACGAAGGTGGTCCGGGCGGTTGGCAAGGGCCGAAGCCGGAACGACCGCACTTGGGCAAGAGCCAACTTCCGCTGACCTTCCCCCTTGATTGCCCCCGTTCATAACCAGAGTCCGATCTGGCTCTGGTCCTGTCGGGACCGGGTCCTGGGCTATCGAACGATCGTGGCGGCCATCGGCGTAGAGGTGATCGGTTCCGACGGCAGGCATGGCGGAGCGAAAGCCGGTTTCGCCGAGGAAGTGCTGCGCGGCGGCTTTTGACGGCGCCGTGATCGTCAAAAATCGACGGCGATGCCCTTTACCTCCCAGTCGGCGTAGCGGACGGGTTCGAGGCCGCCTCGGCCGCTGGTTTCACGTGTGGCCGCGATCTCGGCGGCGCGGGCATCGATGGCAGCCCGGCGCTCGGCCGCCTCGGCCAATGCACGTTGGGCCGCGGGTGTCAGGACGCGGCTCGGCTGGCCTTCGGGCGGGGGCCGCTCGGGCGGCGTCGCGGTGGTGGGCGTATCGTCGTGCATGACGGCTCTTGTCATCGCTCTCTTGCGTCGCGTCGCTGCGGATGGGACTGCGTCCGAAGGAACATCGCAGTACGCGCTTCTCTCAGAAAGTGGCATTCATGACGGCACGCCGCAACGCGGCCCCCCCCAGCGACGTGCCGGAAGGCCCGGTTGCGGGCCTCGCGGCGCGGCGCGCGGCGCACGAGGCCGTGGCGGGGCTTCTCGGCAAGGGGCGGGCCTTCGCGCTGGAGGATGCGCTGGCGCAGACCGGCGGCGGCCTCGAACCGGGTGAGGCCGCGCTCGCGCGGGCCATCGCCACCGCGACGTTTCGGCGCTTCGGCCTGCTGCGCGCGGTCCTCGCCGAGCGCTTGAGCCAGGGCCTGCCGGAGGACGATCCGCGGCTGCTCGCGCTCCTCGCCACCGGCGCGGCCCAGATCCTCGACCTCGCCGTGGCGGACCATGCCGCCGTCGACCTGTCCGTGCGGCTCGCCAAGGCCGACCTGGAGCTCCGCTACCGCGCCGGTCTCGTGAACGCCATCCTGCGGCGGGTGACGCGGGAGCGCGATGCCATCCTGGCGAATGCCGGCGATGCCCTCGACGTGAACACGCCGGACTGGCTCGCGGCCCGCTGGCGTGCCGCGTATGGCGAGGACGCCGCCCATCGGATCGCCGCCGCGCATCTCGACGGCGCTGCCGTCGATCTGACGATCCGCGAGGACGCTGCGGCCTGGGCGACGACGCTCGGCGGTGTGGCACTCGGCCTCGGCAGCGTCCGGCTCGCCGAAGTCGACACGCCGGTGGCGTCGCTCCCCGGCTACGCCGAGGGGGCTTGGTGGGTCCAGGATGCGGCCGCCGCCCTCCCCGCGCGTCTGCTGCAGGCCGCGCCGGGCGAGCGAATCGCCGATCTCTGCGCCGCACCCGGCGGAAAGACCGCGCAGCTCGCGGTAACCGGGGCCGCGGTGCTCGCCGTCGATCGCTCAGGCGTTCGCCTCGACCGACTGCGAAAAAATCTCGAACGCCTCGGGCTGGGCGCCGAGATTTGCGTTGCCGATGCGACCACGCTCGACGTGGACGCACCGTTCGACGGAATCTTGCTCGACGCGCCCTGCTCAGCCACCGGGACGATCCGCCGCCATCCCGACGTCGCCTGGACCAAGACCGAGACCGACATCGCTCGCCTCGCCGGCCTGCAGCGCCGCCTCCTCGACAAGGCGGCGACGCTCGTCAGGCCTGGCGGCCGGCTGGTCTACTGCTCCTGCTCGCTGGAGCCGGAGGAGGGCGAGCAACAGATCGCCGGCTTCCTGGAGCGTCACCCAGAGTTCGAGCGGGTGCCCGTTACCGCGGACGAAGTCGCCGGGCAGGTCGAGATGATCGACGTCCAGGGCGACCTGCGCACCCTGCCCTGCCATCTTCCGCTCTCGTCCAGCGGCGAGACCGGGGCACGCCGGGGCGGTCTGGACGGCTTCTTCGCGAGCCGCCTGCGCCGGACGGCGTGATCGCCGGCGTCGCAGGGGCCTCACGCCGGGCGACACAGCGTTAGCGGATGGTTAAGAGGCGACCGGTAATCTGACCGATGGGCCTCGGGTCCAGTCGCCGCCGTCCCTTCGGGATTGCCCGGACCACACCAACGAGAGGGTACGGCGTGGCGCGCGGCCATGAGCGCTGGGTGTTGTATCGGCTCGCCATGCGCGAGGCGGTGCGCTCGGTGCGTAGCGCGTTCGCACGCGTCACCGCACCGCCGGACCTGCTGGCGCGGGCACGGGTGACGGCGCTGGTGATCGCGCCGCACGACCTTCGCACCAGCGACGCCACCTTCGCCGACGACATCTATTCCGGGCTGTTCGTCTTCGCCGGGCGCTCACTCTCCGTCAGCGGCCGTTCGCCCTTCGACTACGATCCGCCCTCGCCCGAATGGGCCGAGGTGCTCTACGGTTTCGGTTGGCTGCGGCACCTGCGCGCCGCCGACACCGCCCTGGCGCGCGCCAACGCGCGCGCCTTCGTCTCCGACTTCCTGGCCAACCGCGGCGATCCGGCTCTGGCGCGTCCGGTGCCGATCGCGGCGCGGCGGCTGATCGCGTTCCTGTGCCAGTCTCCGCTGGTGCTGGAGGGCGCGGATCACGCCTTCTACCAGGCCTTCCTCAAGGCAATCGGGCGCGGCGCCCGGGATCTGGAGCGTGCCTTGCGCCGTGGCACGGAGCGGCCCTCGCGGCTGCTCGCGGCAGTGGCGCTCTGCTATGCCGGGCTCTGCTGCGACGGGCTGCAACCGATCCTGCGGCGGGCGACGCGCGTTTTGTCCCGCGAGCTCGATCGTCAGATCCTGCCCGATGGCGGCCATCGCAGCCGCAACGCGCGCTTCGTGGTGGAACTGCTGCTCGATCTGCTGCCGCTCCGCCAGAGCTTCCTCAGCCGCAGCCTCGATCCGCCGGAGGCGCTCCTGCGGGCCATCGATCGGATGCTGCCGATGCTGCGCCTGATGCGCCAGGGCGATGCTTCGCTCAGCCACTTCAACGGCATGGGCACCACGGAGGCCGACCATCTCACCACGCTGCTGATCTACGACGGCGCCATGATCGAGGCGCAGCGGCATGCGCCGTTCTCGGGCTACGAGCGGCTCGAAGGCGGCCGGCTGATGCTCGTCGCCGATGTCGGCGGGCCGCCCCGGCACTCGTATTCGCGGCTCGCCTGCGCGGGATGCCTCTCGTTCGAGATGTCGAGCGGCCTGCAGCGCCTCGTCGTCAATTGCGGCGCACCGGCAAGCGGAAGCGAGCAGCGGCGCGTCTCGCGCAGCACCGCCGCGCACTCGACCGCCTGCGTCGCCGACACTTCCTCCTGCCGCTTCCTGACCGGCGAGGACGGCTGGTGGGGCCGGCGGGTCATCGGCCGCTGGCTGCTGAAGCGCTGGGGGCCGATCGTGCTGCGCGGACCCGGTCCGGTGACGATCGAGCGACACAACGCGCCCGATCGGGCCATTCTTGCTGGACGCCACGACGGTTATCAGCACCCCTTCGGCGTGATCCACGAGCGCCGCTGGGATCTTTCCCTCGACGGCAGCCGCGTCGACGGCGAGGACGCCTTCCGGCGCGAGGGCCGCGCGAAGGGCCGCCCCCGCGAGGTCGCGATCCGCTTCCACCTGCACCCAACGGTCAGTGCGCGGGGGGAGACGGATGGCCGGATCGTGCTGACGACACCGCTCGGCGGTGTCTGGCACTTCGCATCCGAGGGCGCCGAGGTCGCGATCGAGGACAGCGTGTTCTTCGCGGGCGTGGCCGGCGCCCGCCGGACCTCCCAGATCGTTCTGCACCTCACCGTGACCGAGGGCGCGAGGGTGCGCTGGCAGTTCACACAAACCGATGCCGCAGCGGGCCGGCCGGCAGCCTGACGGCATCGGCCATTGTCGTCGTCCGGCTGGCTTGGCCGGCGCGTTCCGTGCTACCGGCGCGCATTCCTGACATGCCGACGACCGGACGACACGCCTGATGCCGCGCGACGCCACCCCCGTTACCCGCGCCCTGCTTTCGGTTTCCGACAAGACCGGCCTGGTCGAGTTCGCCCGCGCCCTGTCCGAGCGCAGAATCGCCCTCGTCTCCACCGGCGGAACGCACAAGGCGCTGACCGAGGCCGGGCTGCCGGTCACGGAAGTCTCCGAGCTGACGCGCTTTCCCGAGATGATGGACGGGCGGGTCAAGACGCTGCATCCGGCGGTGCATGGCGGCCTGCTCGCGATCCGCGACAATCCCGAGCATCAGGCGGCCCTCGCCGCACACGGCCTGCAGGCGATCGACCTGCTGGTGGTCAACCTCTATCCGTTCGAGGCGACCCTGGCGCAGGGAAGCACCTATGACGAGCACGTCGAGAACATCGATGTCGGCGGCCCGGCGATGATCCGCGCGGCGGCCAAGAACCACGCCGACGTCACGGTCGTGGTCGACGTCGCGGACTATGCCGTCATCCTGTCCGAGCTCGAAACCCACGATGGCGGCGTCGGCGCCGCGACGCGCCGCCGGCTCGCGCAGAAGGCGTTTTCCCGCACCGCGACCTACGACGCAGCCATCGCCAACTGGTTCGCCGGCGAGATCGCCAGCGAAGACGCGCCGGCCTTCCGGGCCTTCGGCGGCACGCTCGGCCAGAGCCTGCGCTACGGCGAGAACCCGCACCAGTCGGCCGCCTTCTACCGCTCGCCTGGTCTCGCGCGGCCCGGCATTGCGACCGCGCGGCAGATCCAGGGCAAGGCACTGTCCTACAACAACCTCAACGATACCGACGCGGCCTATGAATGCGTCGCCGAATTCGACGCGGCGCGCTCGGCGGCGGTGGCGATCATCAAGCACGCCAACCCCTGCGGCGTCGCCGAGGCGTCGAGCCTGCTCGAGGCCTACGAGCGCGCTCTCGCCTGCGACCCGACCTCGGCCTTCGGCGGCATCGTCGCCTTGAACCGCACCCTCGACGCCGAAGCCGCCAAAAGCATCGTCCAGATCTTCACGGAGGTCATCATCGCGCCGGATGCGTCCGAGGAGGCCATGGCGATCGTCGGCGCCAAGAAGAACCTGCGGCTGCTGCTCGCCGCCACCCTCCCCGATCCGCGGGCAACGGGCGAGACCGTGCGCACGCTGGCCGGCGGGCTGCTCGTCCAGGGCCGCGACGGCGCGGTCGTCGACGACATGCCGCTGCAGGTGGTGACGCAGCGGCAGCCGACCGAGGCCGAGTTTTCGGACATGCGCTTCGCCTATCGCGTCGCCAAGCACGTCAAGTCGAACGCGATCGTCTATGCACGGGACCGTGCCACGGTCGGCATCGGGGCGGGGCAAATGTCGCGGGTCGATTCCTCACGGATCGCCGCGTGGAAGGCGGCCGAAGGCGCCAGGCGCATCGGTGAGGCCGACAGTCTCGCCAAGGGCTCGGTCGTCGCCTCAGACGCCTTCTTCCCGTTCGCCGACGGCCTTATCGCCGCGGCCGAGGCCGGGGCGACGGCAGTGATCCAGCCCGGCGGCTCGATGCGCGACGACGAGGTGATCCGCGCCGCCGACGAGGCCGGGCTGGCGATGGTCTTCACAGGTATCCGGCATTTTCGGCACTAAAGCCGACTGCTGACGTACTGTTCCCGCGCGCATCGTCCGAGGATCGTACGAACGCCGATGTCGAGTTCGGACGCGAACTCCATCGACTGAGCCAGCCGCCGGCCCTCCTCGGCGATGGCGCGGCCGACTGGGTCGTTGTTGCGGAAATACGCGACCAGATCGAACAGGTCGCTGAGGTCACTCTTGACGGGAACGTAGTTCTCCCAGGGTCTCAGCCGCTCATAGTACCACTGCCGGTGGCCTGCCGGCGGATCGACCTTGAAGACGAGGCCGCCCGAGTGAAGCTTGAACATCAGGCCCGGCCACGAGTTCGTGTGGCCGTCGATATCGATGTGATAACGATAGCGATCGAAGTCCTGCCAGGGCACGAAGCCGCTCAGGAGCGACCGACTTTGGCGTTCTCCGGTCTCGTCCGCGCCATGATCGACGAGGCCGGTCAGGCCGACGTCGTAAAGACCCGATGGATCAGATTGGCATAGCCGGCACAGGCTGATCCGCGGCAGTTCGTGCCGCTCCCCGGACGGCCGCCCGGTCGACGTGCCTCTCCAGAACACCACGTCGCACTTGTCGTCCCAGGCGATGGCCCGGGCGGCGTAGAGTTCCCGCTGTTCGTGGTAGCCCTTCGTGCCGATGAACACGCAATCGGGGATGAGCGAGAAACTCGGCCGGTTGTCACAGAACGTGAGACCTTCCGCGACGCCCTCGTCGTTAAGGTTGAACACCGTCTCGACCGGCCGGTCGCCGCAGATGGAGACGAGCCGCTCGATCAAGGGCAGGATCCCCCACCAGCGCTCCACGATCATAATCGAAAGCCCGTCGTCGCTCATCACGGTCGAGAACCGGAACGTGACGCGGCCGTCTCGTACGGCGAGGATGAAACAGGTCGGGTGCAGCGTGAACGCCGGGTCGAATACGATACGGGCGTCGAGGCCGTATTCCTGGCGGACGATAGCTTCCGGGATGCCCGATTCCCGCGCAGCGAAAGCCGGTTTGAGCTCGCGGTAGATCGCAGCCTGCCGTTCGGCCTCGCTCTGCGCCGACGGTATCGGGCTGCGGATCGACCGCCTCGCGAAAGGTTTGAGCAGCGGACGGATTCGATCGAAACTGAGCATTCGGCCTTCTCAACACGCGGTCGACGCGGGAAAGCCGGACCGGAACCGTTCCACGGGTCGGCAGCACGATGCCACCGACCCGCGTCAGTCTTCAGCGGCGCGGAGCCGGCGTCTCAAGTTCGGAGAAGATGTCCCGATCCTTCGTCTCCGGTACGAAGATGATGCCGATGACGAAGGTCATCACCGCGACGGCGATCGGGTACCAGAGGCCGTAATAGATGTCGCCGGTCGCGGCCACCATCGCAAAGGCGGTGGCCGGGAGCAGGCCGCCGAACCAGCCGTTGCCGATGTGATAGGGCAGCGACATCGCGGTATAGCGGATCCGGGTCGGGAACAGCTCCACCAGTGCGGCGGCGATCGGGCCGTAGACCATCGTCACGAATAGGACGAGCACGAACAGCAGGCCGATGATCTTGGCCACCTGCGGCCGGAAGATATCGAACGGGTTCGACATCTTGACGATCTCGGCATCGCCCGGCTTCGGATAACCCGCGCCCTGGAGTGCCGCCGCGGCGGCCTTGGCGAAGTCGGCCGGCGGCGTGCCGGCTGCGTAAACCACCTCGGTGTCGTTGACCTTGATCTTGGTCGGCTGACCGGCCGGTCCGGCCTCGGTGTTGTATTTCACCGATGACTTGGCGAGGTAGTCGCGGGCAAGGTCGCAGGGTGCCGTAAACTTGCGGGTGCCGACCGGATTGAACAGGCTTCCGCATTCCGCCGGGTCGGCGATCACGCTGACCTTCACGGTCTCGACAGCCTTCTCCAGGCTCGGGTTGGCGAGCAGGGTGATCTGCTGGAACACCGTGAAGTAGGAGACTGCCGCGATCAGGCATCCGGCGAGGATGATCGGCTTGCGGCCGATCTTGTCGGAGAGCCAGCCGAAGAACACGAAGAATCCGGTGCCGAGCAGTAGCGACCAGGCGATCAGCAGGTTCGAGGTGTAGCCGTCGACCTTGAGGATCGATTGCAGGAAGAACAGCGCGTAGAACTGGCCGGTATACCAGACCACACCCTGGCCCGCGGTGAGGCCGAACAGGGCGATCAGTGCGAACTTGGCGTTCTTCCACTGGCCGAAGGCCTCCGTCAGCGGAGCCTTCGAGGTGGTGCCCTCCTCCTTCATCTTCTTGAAGGCCGGCGACTCGTTGAGCTTGGTCCGGATCCAGACGGAGACGGCGAGCAGCAGGACGGAGACGAGGAACGGAATGCGCCAGCCCCAGGCCTTGAAGGCGTCCTCGCCGGTGTAGGTGCGGGTGGCGAGGATCACGACCAGCGACAGGAACAGGCCCATCGTCGCCGTGGTCTGGATCCAGCTCGTATAGAAACCGCGACGGCCCTGGGGGGCGTGCTCGGCGACGTAGGTCGCGGCGCCGCCGTATTCGCCGCCGAGGGCCAGTCCCTGGAGCAGGCGAAGCGTGATCAGGATGATCGGGGCGGCGATGCCGATGGTCTCGGCATTGGGCAGGATACCGACCACGAAGGTCGACAGGCCCATGATCAAGATGGTGATCAGGAAGGTGTATTTGCGCCCGACGAGATCGCCGATACGGCCGAAGACCAGGGCGCCGAACGGGCGCACCAGGAATCCGGCAGCAAATGCGAGTAGTGCGAAGATATTGCGCGTGGATTCCGGGTAGGCCGAGAAGAATTGCGCGCCGATGATCGCAGCGAGCGATCCATAGAGGTAGAAGTCGTACCACTCGAACACCGTGCCGAGGGACGAGGCCAGGATGACCTTCTTCTCGGCTGATGTCATCGGTCGTGTGGCATCCGCCACCTGCGACCCTGCGGTTGCCACGGCCATCTCGCCTTCCTCCATCCTGCGGCCCGTTTCATGCGGGCCCGCTCTTGTTCTGATTATCGACGCCGGCCCCCTCCCGAGAGCATGACCGACGTACACGGTAATGTTACCGCCGCGTCGATCGCAGCCCAAGGACGAATGCGTCCGGCGACACGTGCGGAACCGCTTTGACACAGCTTTGCCATTGAAAAAGGCGCGGCTCACGCCGCGCCTTTTCGTATGGGGCCGATCGACCGTCTTCGGTCAGTGGGCGTGAGCCCCGCTTGCCCCGATTCCCGTCTCCGAGCGCACGAACTGGGCGTCGAAGGCGGCCCGTTCGCGTTGGGCTCGGCGCGTGTTGTCGAGCTTCGAGACCACGACGATCGTCAGGAAGGCCAGCGGCATCGAGAACAGGGCCGGATTGGCATAGGGGAACAGCGCCGCGGGATGGCCGAAGGTCTTCACCCAGACAGCGTCCGACAGCACCACCATCACAACCGCAGCGATCAGACCGACGAGACCGCCGAGCAACGCGCCCCAGGTCGTGGTGTCGCGCCACAGGATCGACATGGCCAGAACGGGGAAGTTGCAGCTCGCCGCCACCGAGAAGGCGAGCCCTACCATGAAGGCGACGTTCTGGTTCTCGAAGATGTAGCCGAGGATGATCGCCACGATACCGATGCCCACCGCCGAGACCTTCGACAGACGGATTTCGGCAGCCTCCGTCGTGCGCCCGCGGGCGATGACCATGGCGTAGAGATCGTGGCTCACCGCCGAGGCGCCGGCGAGGGTCAGTCCCGCCACCACCGCAAGGATGGTCGCGAAGGCCACCGCCGAGATGAAGCCGAGAAAGTACGGGCCGCCGACTGCGTTGGCGAGGTTGACGGCAACCATGTTGGTGCCGCCGATCATGTCCTTGATCTTGTCGTAGGTGGTGCCGTCCGCGCCGAGCTTGAAGTAGCTCGGGTCCGACATCAGCAGGGCGATGCCGCCGAAGCCGATGATGAAGGTCAGGATGTAGAAATATCCGATCAGGCCGGTGGCGTAGAACACCGACTTGCGGGCGGCCTGCGCGTCCGAGACGGTGAAGAACCGCATCAGGATGTGCGGCAGACCGGCGGTGCCGAACATGAGACCGACGCCGAGCGAGATCGAGTCGATCGGGTTGGTGACGAGTGCTCCCGGCGCCATGATCGCATCGCCCTTAGGGTGGGTCTGCACCGAGGCGGCGAACAGCTTTTCCGGGCTGAAGCCGTACTGATAGAGCACGGCGCCGGCCATGAAGGTCGCGCCGCCCAGCAGCAGACAGGCCTTGATGACCTGAACCCAAGTCGTCGCCTTCATGCCGCCGAAGGCGACGTAGATGATCATCAGCGCGCCGACGATCACCACGGCGTAGAGGTAGGGCAGGCCGAACAGGAGTTGGATCAGCTTCCCCGCGCCCACCATCTGCGCGATCAGATAAAATGCCACGACGACCAACGTACCCGTCGCCGAGATGATGCGGATCGAGGTCTGATCGAGCCGGAACGACGCCACGTCGGCGAAGGTGAACTTGCCGAGGTTACGCAGACGCTCTGCGATCAGGAACAGTACGATCGGCCAGCCGACGAGAAAGCCGGTCGAGTAGATCAGCCCATCGAAGCCGGACGTGTAGACGAGGCCGGAGATGCCGAGAAACGACGCCGCCGACATGTAGTCCCCGGCGATGGCGAGCGAGTTCGTGCCCGCCGAGATGCCGCCGCCGGCTGCGTAGAAGTCGGAGGCCGACTTCGTGCCCATGGCGGCCTTGTAGGTGATACCCAGCGTGAACAGCACGAAGAACAGGAACATGCCGATGGCAGGCCAGTTCGTGGCCTGCTGAGTAACCGGACCGAGATCGGGTCCGGCCGCCATCGCCACCGTGGCGGCAATCGCGAGAATGCCGACTGCGCCGAGGGCTCCGAGGATGTGATTGCGGCTCATCGGGCGAGGCTCCGGGCGAGTTCGGCGGCCAGCGAGTCGAAGCGCGTGTTGGCGCGCACGACGTAGATACCGGTGAGAATGAAGGCGAACAGGATCACCCCGACGCCGAGGAACAGGCCGAGCGACGCCGTACCGGCGATTTTCGTGGCGAGGAGCGGCTTGTCGAAGGCGATCAGCCCGATGAAGCCGAAATAGACGATCAGCATGAGGATCGTCAGGACCCATCCGAAGCGCGTACGCTCGCGGACCAGGGTCTGGAAGGTCGGGTTGCTGGCGACCCGCTGAAGGGCGGGATCGGGCAGATCGATGGCGTCGAGGTCGGGTTTTCCATGGGGCTGGAGAGGCCTCGTAGCCCCCAGCGTCTGTGTGGTTGTCATGATTTTCCTCCCGATGGACCTGACCGCTCTGCGGCGGGCCGGCCTTCGGCGATGCTGTGCCGTGACGGATCGCTTGTGGCGTTCGACGCCGTCACGGTGACGAAGTCGGGCGGCCCGCACCGGGCACCCGTCGAAACCGTCCGGCTGCCGTTATTTCGGCTTGTTCTGCCGGTTCTCGATGAGGTCGTCGACGACGGCCGGTTCGGCGAGCGTCGAGGTGTCGCCGAGCGAGCCGAAATCGTCCTCGGCGATCTTGCGCAGGATGCGGCGCATGATCTTGCCCGAGCGGGTCTTGGGCAGACCCGGCGCGAACTGGATCAGGTCCGGTGAAGCGATCGGGCCGATATCCTTGCGGACCCAGGCCACCAGCTCCTTGCGGAGCGCATCGTCGCCCTCCTCGCCCTCGTTGAGCGTGACGTAGGCGTAGATGCCCTGGCCCTTGACGTTGTGCGGGTAGCCGACGACCGCGGCTTCCGACACCTTCTTGTGCGCCACGAGCGAGGATTCGACCTCGGCCGTGCCCATGCGGTGGCCGGAGACATTGATGACGTCGTCGACGCGGCCGGTGATCCAGTAATAGCCGTCCTCGTCCCGGCGGGCGCCGTCACCGGTGAAGTAGAGGTTTTTGTAGGTCGAGAAGTAGGTCTGCTCGAAACGCTCGTGGTCGCCGTAGACCGTGCGCATCTGGCCCGGCCAGCTGTCCTTGATGCAGAGGTTACCCTCGCACTTGCCGTCGAGCTCCTTGCCCTCGGCATCGACCATGACGGGCTGGACGCCGAAGAACGGCCGCGTCGCCGAGCCGGGCTTGAGCTTGGTCGCGCCTGGCAGTGGCGTGATCAGGATGCCGCCGGTCTCGGTCTGCCACCAAGTGTCCACGATCGAGCAGCGCTCGTCGCCCACGACCTTGTAGTACCACTCCCAGGCTTCCGGGTTGATCGGCTCGCCGACCGAGCCAAGCACGCGCAGGGACTTGCGCGAGGTCTTCTTCACCGGCGCCTCGCCGCCGCCCATGAGAGAGCGGATCGCCGTCGGCGCCGTGTAGAAGATGTTGACCTTGTGCTTGTCGACCACCTCCCAGAAGCGGCCGTTCGTCGGGTAGGTCGGGATACCCTCGAACATCAGCGTCGTCGCACCGTTCGCGAGCGGGCCGTAGACGATGTAGCTGTGCCCGGTGACCCAGCCGACATCGGCCGTGCACCAGTACACGTCGCCCTCGTGGTAATCGAAGACGTATTCGTGCGTCATCGAGGCGTAGACGAGATAGCCGCCGGTGGTGTGAACCACGCCCTTGGGCTGGCCGGTCGAGCCCGAGGTGTAGAGGATGAAGAGCGGGTGCTCGGCCTCGACGGGCACGGCCGGGCAGTCGTCGGTGACCTCCTTGGCGGCCTCGTCGTAATAGACGTCGCGGCCAGCCTCCATGGCGACGTTGCCGCCGGTGCGGCGCACGACGACGACGTGGTCGACGGAAGCGTCGTCCAGGCGGTTGATCGCCTCGTCGACATTGGCCTTGAGTGGCACCTTCCGGCCGCCGCGAAGACCCTCGTCTGCCGTGATCACGAGCTTGGCCTCGCAGCCTTTGATGCGGCTCGCCAGCGAATCCGGCGAGAAACCGCCGAACACGATGGCGTGGATCGCGCCGAGCCGGGCGCAGGCGAGCATCGCGTAGGCGGCTTCCGGGATCATCGGCAGATAGAGGATGACCCGCGATCCCTTCTCGACGCCACGGTTCTTCAGGACGTTGGCCCAGCGGCAGACTTCGCCGTGAAGTTGCTTGTAGGTGATGTGCTTGTCGTCGTTCGGATCGTCGCCTTCCCAGATGATCGCGACCTGATCACCGCGCGTCTCGAGGTGGCGGTCGATGCAATTGTGGGAAACGTTGGTCTTGCCGTCCTCGAACCATTTGATCGAGACGTTGTCGGGCGCGAAGCTGGTCTCCTTGACCTTCGTGAACGGCGTCATCCAATCGATGCGCTTGCCGTGCTCACCCCAGAAGGCCTCGGGGTCCGACACGGACGCCGCGTACATCTCCTGATACTTCGCATCGTCCACGAGCCCGCGCTCGCGCCATGCGTCCTGCACGTCGACGACCCGTTCAGTCATGCCGTTTCTTCCCTGTGAGGTGCCCGATCGTATCGCGACGGTCCGCGCAGCCGGGGCTTCCAACTCCATATGTAGTTGCATCGACGAAACGGCGCGGCAAGCGCCAAAAACGTAGAATTTAGTATGACTTTGGCGGACTCTGGCGAAACGCTCACTTTGCCGTCTCAGGCGTCGGGACGGCTCCCGGTCGCCGGGATATCGTGAAGCGAAGTCAGGCGCTCAGCGCCTGCGGGGGCGGGAAAAGCATCTCGACCAGGGTGCCCTCGTTCTTGCGGCTCGTGATCAGGAAACGGCCGCGATTGGCCTCCACGAGCGCCTTCGTTAGCGTCAATCCAAGCCCGGTGCCGTTCCGTCCGCCAACGACCTCGCTCCGGCTGAAGGGAGCGAGCGCGCGTTCGATCTCCTCCGGCGTCATGCCGATGCCGGTGTCGCGTACCCGGAAGGCGATCTCGCCGCGCTCGGCGGTCGTCGTCGAGACGATGACCTGGCCGCCGGCCTCGGTGAGCCGGATCGCGTTGGCGATGACGTTCAGTGTCGCCTGACGCATGGAGCGCTCGTCTGCAACGAGAGGCCTCAGATCCGGCGACAGGCTGGTGCGCACCACGATGCGGTCGCGCGCGGCCTGCGGCTGCATCATCGCGATACAGCCCGACACGACGTCGTTCAGCGCGATGTCGGTGAAGGTGAGTTCGCCGCGGCCAGCCTCGATCCGGGCGATATCGACGAGGTCGTCGACCACACCGAGCACGTGCTCGCCCGAATGATGGATATCGCGCAGGCATTCGCGGTAGCGTTCGCTACCGAGCGGCCCGAGCTTCTCGGAAAGAACCTCCTCGGCATGCGCCAGGATACCGGTCAGCGGCGTCCGGATTTCGTGGCGGACCCGGGCCAGAAAATCGGCCCGACGCCCGCTTTCTGGCTCTGCGTGACGCGGTACCGGGGGCGCCGATGCGCCGGCCTCGCTTAGTGTCACGCAGAACTGCGCGCTGTTCGACGCCGAGAGCCGTGCGATGCGCAAATGTAACGGTGCAGCGCGCGCGCGCGGCGTTGCCTCACGCGGCTCGCTAACCCCGTGTTCCCGTGCCTCGCGCAGGCTTTTAGCGATGGCCGGCGCGCTGTTCGACTTGAACAGGTCGGCGAGCGTTCCTCCGACGATCTCGCGGGCGTCGCTTGCCAGTATAGCCTTCGCGCTTTCGTTCAGGGCTAGGACCCGGCCGGTGTCGTCGAGCGTCGCGACGCCCTCGGCGATATGGTCGAGCAGCTCCCGGGCGTCGCGCTCGCGGGTGCCGTCGCGTTCCTGGAGGAGGCTCCGCGCGATCTGCTCGCGGGTCCGATCGGCCTGTGCGGCCGCGCGGACCAGAAGGAGCTCGGCCGGTCCGCCGTCCCAGTCGACCTTGGATCGCTCGACGATCACGGCCAGCAGATCGCCGCCGCCGGTGGTCACCGAGATCGGCGTGTCTCGTTCGACGGCATCGTCCCGGGACGGAAGCCGGCCGAGCAGGTGCGTGAGGGCGTCCGCCGCTTGCAGAGCCCCGCGATCCGGATAGTCGACGAGTTCGAGGAAGCGGCGGTTGACGTAGAGCGTTTCGGCGTCGCGATGGATGAGGACGCCCGCGGGCAGACGGTCCAAGGCGGAGACGATCGCCGCGTCGATCGCCGCGCTTGCGCTCCGTGCCGCACTCACCGGAAAGGCCATCACCGCGCCGCGCCGCTCGGGATCGAGCGTAGACTCGGCGTGCAGTGGCGTGTCGTCGCCGGCGAAGCGGGCTCCGAGCGCTCGCGCGATTTCGCGGAACGCCGCGTGCTCGTTCGTCGAGAGGTCGGGGCCTTTCAGCAGCGCTTCGGCCTCCTCAAAAGCCGGATCGGCGTCTTCCGTCGATTCGTCGGTCGCGATGAAGGTGTCGACGGCTGCGGCCGACTCGTCAGGCTCCGGCGTGATTTCGCGCTCGGGCGCCTGCGGCTCCGATACTTCGCCGACGGCCGCGAGTGTCACGTCTACGTCGTCCCGATCGTCGGCTTGCGTGGGAGGGATCGGATGCGCGAAACCGGCCACGGCTGCTGGCCCCGACTCCGCCACCGGCCGTTCGCCGGCCGGCGATTCCATCGGTTCGATCATTGCCGTCTTTTCACGCGGACGCGTCTCACGGACGACGCCGAACCCGGAAAAGCCCGCAAACGGCTGTGCCGGACGTGCCGAGGGTGCGCCTGAGAGTTCGATCGCGATTTCGCGGTCGGCTCCCGGCCTTCGGATACGAAGCGGCAGCGCACGAAACGTCCGCCGTGCTCCGAGTGCCGCACGCAGGCTCGGACCCATCACCGCGCCGCTCTCGGTCAATGCCTCCCAGGATCGCCCGGCGAGATGGGCGGCGAGGTCGGA
This sequence comes from Methylobacterium haplocladii, assembly GCF_007992175.1. Lineage (GTDB taxonomy): Bacteria > Pseudomonadota > Alphaproteobacteria > Rhizobiales > Beijerinckiaceae > Methylobacterium > Methylobacterium haplocladii. The sequence goes on from NZ_BJZT01000001.1 coordinate 19,184, forward strand.
CCCGATGCCGGTGACCTGGGTAAGGATTCCGGCCTCGTCGCTGCGCCAGGTGAACCGCCCTGACGCAAACTGCGGCGCGTCTGGAACCGCTTGCGATACCGGTTCGCGTACCACACTAGTCCGCGGACCGGTGGCGGGTATGCGAAGGACCGGCACCGGTTCCGTCGGTGCCAGCAATAGGACGGCTTCGTCGGTGCCGCGGTTCGCTCGCGCAAGCAGGCAAGTGGTCGGCCGGGCAATGCCACGCGTGTCGAATCGGAGCTTGACGAGACGTGCACCGCGCTCGGACCGAACAGCCGATCGAAGCTGCTCGGCGAGCCGCCGCCACACGCCAACGCCTCCTTCCGCATCGGTGATCGCTGCCCGCAAGGCGGTCCCATGGTCGGACGCATGGATCACGCGTTCGCCGCGGGCGTCGAAGACCAGAAGGATCCCGTCGCGCGTCGTAAAGATGGGGGCGAGGCTGGGATCGGCCGCCCAGCGCGCGACATCTGCCGCGAGCGTCGCGTCGCCGATGTCGGCCTGCATTGCGCGGTCGGACATCAAGAGCCTAATTGTGCGTCACGAGTTGGGACCGCGTTTCAGTCTGAAACTTCTGAAGGCCCCGTCATAGACACGAAGGCGATCTGACACACGTTAATCAACGCTTAACCCTAACATGCGGCTGGCGGCCGCTGGAGGGGGCTGGCGCCGCATGAATTATATGTTATTGTGCACTGCACAATGATGAAACGTTGGGCAACAGAGAGGGCTACGAGAATGAGCAACACCCAGAATCCGAACTACGAAGTCCCCGCCGAGATGCGCGACTTCGCCGAGAAGAGCGTCGATCAGGCCCGGAAGGCCTTCGACTCGTTCCTTGGCGCCGCGCGCCGGACCGCCGACACCGTTCAGGGCTCGGCCGAACTCGCCCGCACCAACACGACGACCCTGTCGTCGCGCAGCTTCGAGTTCGCGGAGCAGAACGTGAACGCGGCCTTCGACCTCGCGCAGAAGCTCGTGCGGTCCAAGGACGTGCAGGAGGCGATGCAGCATCAGGCCGAGTTCGTCCGTTCGCAGTTCGCCAACATCCAGGCCCAGGCCAAGGAGTTCGGCGGCCTGGCGCAGAGCGCGATCCAGCAGGGCGCCGAGAATGCCAAGACCGCCGTCCAGCAGGGCACGAACGAGGCCCGTCAGGCTTTCGATCAGAGCACGGCCGCTGCCAAGGAAGCCGCTGCCAAGGCGACCGAGAAGAAGCCGGGCGCCTGAGACCTCGCTTCGATACGGAAACGGGCACGCTCTGCGGAGCGCAGCCCTCACGCCCAACGTGACGATCGGCTCTCTCTAACGAGGGGGCCGATTTTTTTGCGGGCTGCCGCGAGTGCCCACACAGGTGATTCGCCTTTTTTCGGCCGATCCCTGCCCCTAGCGAGACGCGCGCCGGTTCGGTTTCCGAGGCGGCGATCCGTCATCGAGAGAGGTCGATTCCATGCGTCCCGCTTATCGTCTCAGCATCGCGGCCGCGATCTTTCTCGGCGCGCTCGGATCGCAGGGCGCCCGCGCCCAGTACGACGACGAAGGCGATTACGATGGCCCTCCCCCGCGCCGCGGCGGCTATGAATACCGCTACGAGCAGCGTCGGCTTCCGCCGCCGCGCCGCCTCAGCGGTCTCAACTGCGACGCGCTGCAGCCCGGGTTGCTCGGGCCGCAGCCGTTCTCCTGCCCCCTGCCCGGCCCACGGCCGCTGGGCGCGCGCTGCTTCTGCGATACGCCGGTCGCCCCTCTGAGCGGCGGCAACACCGTGGCCGGCCGGGTCGTGCCTTAGCGGCCGCATCCGACCAAAAGCCCGCGCCGGTTCAACCGGCGCGGGCTTTGTTTGTAGGTTGAACCGTCAGGCCGGCTCGGGCCGGTCAGTTCAGGACGACGACCTTTGCGCCGACGCGGACGCGCTCGTAGAGATCCGAGACGTCGTCATTGGTCATGCGGATGCAGCCCGAGGAGACGGCCTGACCGATCGTGTCGGGCTCGTTGGAGCCGTGGATACGGTACTCGGTGCCGCCGATATACATGGCGCGGGCGCCCAGCGGATTCTCGACGCCGCCCGCCATGTAGCGCGGCAGGTCGGGACGGCGGGCGAGCATCGCCTTCGGGGGCACCCACGACGGCCACTCCTTCTTGGCGACGATCTTCTTGGTGCCCGACCACTCGAAGCCCGGACGGCCGACGCCGACGCCGTAGCGGATCGCCTCGCCCGGAGCCGTGACAAAGTAGAGGCGGCGCTCGGAGGTCGAGACAACCATGGTGCCTGGGGTGTAGCGCGGGTCGAAGCGGACCATCTCACGCGGGATCGGGGCGACCTGCGCCTGGGGTGCGGCCTGCGCACCCTGGCCGTACCCGGCGGACGCGCCGTACTGGCCGGCATAGGGGTCGTATTGCTGGGCGCCGGCACGGGAGTAGGTCTGGCCCGCGTAGTAATCGTCCGCGTCGTTCGTGCCGAACGGGTCGTAGGGCGTGGACATCGCAGGTGCGGTCGCAAGAACACAGACGCCGATGACGCCGGCGAGGGCAGTGGCCAGGGTCTTCATGAGAGGATGCCTACCTGTGCATGTATCTTGACTGTATAAGCGTGACCATAGCCACGCGGTTCCACATCTCCTCGACGATTTTGCAGCGCTGCGTCGTGCGCGCCGGCACCAGACCTAATCAGCGGTTTCCGCGATCACTTCGTCTGTATGGACTTCGAAGCGGACGAGCTGCTGGGCACCGAAATTCGTCGAGATCGCGCAGTCGGCAGCGTCGCGGCCCCGCGCCATCAGGATGCGTCCCACGCGCGGCGTGTTGTGGCGGGCATCGAAGGTGAACCAGCGACCGTCGAGATAGACCTCGAACCATGCCGAGAAATCCATCGGGTCCGGTACCGGCGGAATGCAGATGTCGCCGAGGTAGCCGGTGCAGTAGCGCGCCGGGATGTTCATGCAACGGCACAGGGCCACCGCCAGATGTGCGAAGTCGCGGCAGACCCCCTCCCCGCCCTCGTGACCGTCGAAGGCGGTGCGGGTCGCGTCGGCCCGCTGATAGTCGAACCGGATGCGTTGGTGCACGTAATCGACGATGGCCTGGACCCGCGTCCAGCCCGGCTTGGTGTTCCCGAACAACGACCAGGCCGTCGCCGCCAGCTTGTCGGTGTCGCAGTATCGACTGCCGAGCAGGTAGATGAGAATGTCGTCGGGCAGATCCTGCACGTCCGACTGCCGCGCCTCGGGCACGACCAAGTCGGCCTCTCCGGTATCGCGGATCAGGAAATCGGTGGAGACGGTCACCCGGCCCGGCGGCGCGACGATGCGGGTGCAGATGTTGTCGAAATCGTCGCGATACACCCGGACCGAAGTCGGCGGGTCGAAGGCCAGGATCTCGGGTGTCAGCAGGTCCGGCGCGCGGGACGGATGCACGTTGAGCATCAGAATCATCGGCGTCGGCTGCACCGACTCGAAGGTGATGTCGAACCCGGTCCTGATCTTCATTGGCCGAACGTGTCCCGCGATGGAGGCCGGCGCGGCATGGCGCCATGTCGTAAGTCCGTGCGACCGTCTGCAGATGTGACGAAGGTGCAGAAGTGCGGCCCTGCGGCTTCGTCCGGCGAAACGGAACCGGACTTCGCCGATGATCCGCACGCCACCTTGCAAGCCGCGCGCCTCGTCCCGGCTACGCCACCCCGTCGGCCGGAGCGTCAGGCGACCGCAGGCGGCGGCTCGTCCGAGGCCCGACCGGCTTCGACGAGAACGTCGAGCGCCCGCCACGGCTTCGGGATAAAGACGGCACGCTCGGGAATCTCGTCGCTGCGTTCGGGCGCGACGCCGGACGTCACGACGAGGCGAGCCTTGGGCCAGAGCGTCGCGACGGCATTCGCCAGCTGAATGCCATCCATCTGACCGGCGAGGCGGATATCGGCGAAGACGAGCGCAACGTCCCCTCCGCATTCGCGCAGGACCTGCAGAGCCCGCTCGGCACTGTCGCAGCCGACGACCGACAATTCGGTCTCTTCGAGCAGGGCTTCCGCGAGGTCGCGCACGTCGGGATCGTCCTCGACGACGAGGGCCAGCCGCGCAGCCCGCTTGGGCACGTCGAGGTCGGTATGCTTCACACGTCGAACGAGCGCAGCGAGATGCTCCGGCACGCCTTCGGAGACAAGCGCGTCGTAGGCCGAGGCGAGCGCCTGTCCGATCTGGTCGAGGGGCATGCCGGGCAGGAGCGGGTCGTGCGTGCCGCTGCGCCCGACATTCGGGCGCATTCCGTCGAGCGACGCTGGGTTCGGCTTTCGCACGGAATTCCTCACACCTCGCAGCCGCGACACGCGCAGACACCTCGGTATGAATGTCGACAGCCGGTGCTCAGTTGCGTCGGCTTGACCTTTTCGCCAGCGAAAAGCTTGCCGCGTCACTGGCTCGCGGCGTCGACGTAGGCCATGACGCCGGCGACCGAGGTCACGTCGCGGTAACGGTCGCCGCGGGTGCTCATCATCGCCTCGAACTTCTCGTGGACCTGCGCGACCGAGAGGCTCGACGCCTTCTTGGCGCGACGGCCGCGGCCCGAGCCGGCTCCGAAGAAGATCGAGCGGTTGGCCCTTGCCGGGCCGGGCAGCAGGGTGGCGGCGGCGGAGCCCGGCTTGTCGACGACCTTCGAGAGGAAGCTCTCGGCGTCGTTGGGGCCGAGGAAGTGGGCGAGATAGATCTCGCCGAGGGAGAGCTCGCGGCCGATGGTCTGCGAGATCCGGGCTGCGTCGCGCTTCAGCATCTCGCCGGCCATCAGGGCCGACAGGTATGGATCCCGGCGCAGCTCGAGGACGCGGACGCGATCGGCGGCATTGGTGATCACAGGCCGGTCGTTGCCGTCGGCCGTGATCAGTGCCGCCTCCTGCGCGAGCCCGTATTGGGGGCCGAAATCGCGCACGACGCCGAGCCAGGTCCGCTCGATGAACTGGAACAGGCCCGTCGCCGACGATGTCTTGGCCTGGACCGCGGTGATGAAACTCGATTCCTTGTCGGCCACCGCCATCAGCAGGACCGGATCGGTCTGAACGGCCTGGGCTGCCTTCACGATCGTCTGGACGATATGTCGGCGGATCTTCATCGGTCCGAATTCGAGGATGTCGTTCGGATCGCCGGTGGCGGTCTGGGAGAGCAGGAAGTCGTAGGAGACCCTATCGACGCTGTTGCCGCCGAGTTCGGTGTCGAGATCGTGCACGGCGGCGAAGCTCGATGCCGCCTTCAGGCTGATCTGCGGCTCGGGCGCCTCGGGCGCAAGCGCCTGGAGGCGGGGCTTCGGCATCGCGAACTCGCTCACGACCTTGGTCGAGGCCTCGGCCCGGCCGAGATCGGTGCCGGCATTGAGCAGAACCGCGCTGAGGCCGCCTGCGACCAAGGTCATCGAGAGTATCGAACGGACGAGCGCAGTGCGGCTGCCGTGGTTGCGTCCGACTTCGTTGGACAGGGCGATGACGTCGTGCCGGGCTCCGGCACCAAAACGGTGGGCTGAGGTCGTGGTCTGCGAGCGGTTCGCGCGGCCCTGCATGATCGGTCGCTTATCCCCTGAATCGCCGCTGTTCACGGCCTGTCGATGACCCGAACTTTTCTTGACCGGTGTGGCGACAACACGGCTGCGCTTGTGGCAGACCGAAGGCAGTGCAGGGGAAATCGGGCGCTACGGCCAGGGCGCGGCCAAGCTTCTCGCGGGACGAGCGGACGAAGCGCTGCAATTTCCAGCCCGCCGTGGCCGAACGGCCACGCTTTATGGCTGTTTCATGAGCCGGTTCGCTCAGAGCCGGCGCAGGGCCACGCTCTCGATTCGGTGGCTTGCGCCCTTGGCGAGAATCAGGCTCGCGCGCTGACGCGTCGGCAGGATGTTGTCGCGAAGGTTGGGCAGGTTGATTGTCGCCCAGAGACCGTCGGCGATATCGAGGGCCTCGGTCTCGCTCGCCTCGGCGTACTTCCGGAAGTACGAGAGCGGATTGCGGAAGGCTGTCTGGCGCAAGCGCAGGAAGCGATTGACGTACCAGCGGTGCAGGTCGTCCTCGTGGCCGTCGAGGTAGATCGAGAAGTCGAAGAAGTCGGAGACGAACGGGATGGCGGTGCCGTCGCGGGGCAGGCGCGCCGGCTGCAGAACGTTCAGGCCCTCGACGATCAGAATGTCGGGCTGCTCGATCACCTGCTCCTCACCCGGCACCACATCGTAGACGAGGTGAGAATAGACCGGGGCGGCGACACGCTTCCTGCCCGCCTTGATATCGGTGAGGAAGCGCAGGAGGGCGGCCGTGTCGTAGCTCTCCGGAAAGCCCTTCCGCTCCATCGCCCCCATCCGCTTCAGCTCGGCGTTCGGGTGCAGGAAGCCGTCGGTGGTGATGAGGTCGACCTTCGGCGTGTTCGGCCAGCGCGCCAGCAGGGCCTTGAGCACCCGCGCCGTCGTCGATTTGCCGACTGCCACCGAACCGGCGAGACCGATGATGTAGGGTGCCTTGGCCTCACGCTCGGCCATGAGAAACCGCTGGGTCGCCTTGAACAGACCTTGGGTCGCCGCGACGTAGAGCGACAGCAGCCGCGACAACGGCAAGTAGATCGCCACCACTTCCTCGATCGAGATCGGATCGTTGATGGATTGCAGCCGGGCCACGTCCTCGACGTCGAGCGTCAGCGGCGTGTCGGCGCGCAGCTGCGCCCACTCGGCCCGCGTGAACAGTCGGTAGGGCGAAAGCCGATCCGGGCCTTCGCCGGTCACCGGGTTTTGGCACTCGGCATCCGCGACGCCGATCGCGGGGATCGGCGCTCCGCTCACGTATGCCTCCGCGCGGCCTTCTCGGCGATCCCGCTCTGCGCCGTGCGCCGCTCCAGCTCGGCCATAACCTCGTGGAGGGGGATGCCACCGGCCTTCAGCAGAACGACGAGGTGATAGAGTACGTCCGCCGCTTCGCAGACGAGACCGGCCCGGTCGCCCTGGACCGCGGCGATTGCGGCCTCGACGGCCTCTTCTCCCAATTTCTTGGCTGGTTTCGCAGGGCCGCCCGACAGGAGCTTGGCGGTGTAGGAACTGTCCGGCGGCGCCTCCGCGCGCGCATCGACCAGATCGGCGAGATCCTGGAGGGTAAAGGCGGTCATGTAGTCCGTTGAGGGGCGTGGACGGAAAGGAATGCCAGCGTCGGACCCTGATCTACGGCACTATTTTCAGTCAAGGGAGCAGGCCCCGATGACGGCTCAGCTCCGGCATCAGCGATCGAGCCGCATGGCGAGCCCGGCCGCCGCCATGTGCGCCTTGGCCTCGCCGACGGTGTGCTGGCCGAAATGGAAGATCGAGGCCGCGAGCACGGCGCTGGCCCCACCGTCCCGCACACCCGCGACGAGATCGTCGAGCCCGCCGACGCCGCCGGAGGCGATCACCGGCACGTTCACCGCGTCCGTGATCGCGCGGGTGAGCGCGATATCGTAGCCGGACCGCGTGCCGTCCTTGTCCATCGACGTCACGAGAAGTTCGCCCGCACCCCGCTTGGCGACGGCTTGCGCGAATTCGATGGCGTCGATGCCCGTCGGCGTACGGCCGCCATGGGTGAAGATCTCCCAGCGAAGGACCTCACCCGGACCCGAGACGCGCTTCGCGTCGATGGCGACGACGATGCACTGGTCGCCGAATTTCTCCGCCGCCGCGGCGACCACCTCGGGATTCTTCACGGCCGCCGTGTTGATCCCGACCTTGTCCGCACCGGCGAGCAGAAGCGTGCGGACATCCGCCACCGTACGCACGCCGCCGCCGACGGTGAGCGGCATGAAGCAGGCCTCGGCCGTGCGGCTGACCACGTCGAGCAACGTGCCGCGGTTCTCGTGGCTTGCGGCGATGTCGAGGAAGCAGAGTTCGTCGGCACCGGCCGCGTCATAGACCTTGGCGGACTCCACCGGATCGCCGGCGTCGCGCAGTTCGAGGAACTGCACGCCCTTGACGACGCGGCCGTCCTTGACGTCGAGACAGGGGATTATGCGGGTCTTGAGCAAAGCCGGTTGCTTCCGAATTCTGACTCAGGCAGCGCGCGCCTGCCGGATCGCATCGAGGGCCTCGCGCGGATCGATGCGGCCGTCATAGAGCGCGCGGCCGGTGATAGCGCCGGCGAGCATCGCGCAATCGGGCTGCAGGATGCGGTGGACATCGTCGATGGAGGCGAGGCCTCCGGACGCGATCACCGGGATCGTGACGGCATGGGCCAACGCCAGGGTCATCTCGATGTTGAGACCCTTGAGGATGCCGTCGCGGGCGATGTCGGTGTAGATGATCGCAGCCACGCCGACATCCTCGAAGCGGCGGCCGAGTTCCTCCGCCGTCATGCTCGAGGTCTGCGCCCAGCCCTCGACGGCGACGCGGCCATCCTTGGCGTCGATCCCGACGGCGATCTTGCCCGGATGGCGGCGCGCGGCTTCGTGCACGAAGGCCGGGTCGCGCACGGCGGCGGTGCCGATGATGACGCGGCTCACGCCCTTCTCGATCCAGCCTTCGAGCGTCCGCATCTCACGGATGCCGCCGCCGAGCTGAACCGGCACCGTGACACGCGACAGGATCGCATCCACGGCCGAGGCATTCTGCGGTGCACCGGCGAATGCGCCGTCGAGGTCGACTACGTGGATCCAGGCGAAGCCCTGCGTCTCGAACTCGGCCGCCTGTGCGGCCGGATCGTCGCTGAACACCTTGGCCTGCGCCATGTCGCCTTGGATCAAGCGGACACAGCGTCCGTCCTTGAGGTCGATCGCCGGAAAAAGGATCACGAAACGGCTCGTCCATAAGTTGCAGAAGCGAAAGTCATGCAGTCTCTCGCGTGAGCGTCACGGACGCCACCGCAAAAAGTTGGCGATCAATGCCAAACCGAGGCGCTGGCTCTTCTCGGGGTGGAACTGCGTGCCGGCGATGTTGTCGCGTGCCACCATCGCGGTCACGGGGCCACCGTAGTCGCTCTGCGCGACGACGTCGGTGGGGTCGAGCGGCTTCAGCGCATAGCTATGCACGAAATAGGCGTGAAGGCCGTCGTCCCCCGTCGGGATGCCGTCGAGCAGCGGCAGGTCGCGATCCGCCGTCAGCGTATTCCAACCCATATGCGGGATCTTGAGCGAAGGGTCCGTCGGCGCGATCGGGGCGACGTCCCCGGAGATCCAGTCGAGACCGGGCGTCGTCTCGTATTCGAGCCCGCGGGTCGCCATCAGTTGCATGCCGACGCAGATGCCGAGGAACGGCCGACCGCGCTCGCGCACCGCCAGCGTCATCGCTTCGACCATGCCGGGCACGGCATCGAGCCCGCGCCGGCAATCCGCATAGGCACCGACGCCCGGCAGAACGATGCGCTCGGCCTGCGCTACGTCGTCGGGCTTGTCCGTGACGAGGATGCGCATTCCATCGAGGCCGGAATCGCGGGCGGCCCGCTCGAAGGCTTTCGCCGCCGAATGCAGGTTGCCGGACCCGTAATCGATGATCGCAACGGTCAAAGGGGTCACCGACGGCCTTCGCTGGCGGGAAACAGGCCGATGACCGAATCGTCGAGCCGCCGGGCCGCCGTCGGAGCCAGCGACCGCGGCGTCGCCGACGGGTCGAGCCAGCGCGTCACCGCTTTGGCTTCGGCCTCGTCGCGAGAGGCGGCGACGACGGCGTCGCGGGCTGGCCGGCCGTTCCGCGCATAGGTCCAGCGACGTAGGCTCGACGCTTCGAGGCCGATCAGCAGGGAAGCCAGCAGCGAGATGACGATGCCCGCGACGGGCGAGATACCAAGCAGCTGGCCCGCAATCACGAGCGCGGCCAGCAGGGCGCATACCAAAAGGGCCGCCAGCCAGAGGCGATGAAACAGGAACCAGAGCACCGAGAAAGCGAAAGCCTGCCGCGAGAAACCGTCTGGCACGATCGCGGCGGAATCCAGCGCACCCGCATCGCCGCGCAGGGCGCCCTCGGGCAGGTGAATGGTGTAGGTCCGCAGGCGCATCCCGATCCCCTGGCTCGCAGCATCTGTTTCGTGGGACGACGCTCGACTAGAGCGAGCCCTTGGTCGACGGCACCCGACCGTCTTCACGCGGATCGACCGCAACAGCCTGCCGCAAGGCCCGCGCCAGCCCCTTGAAGCAGCTCTCGGCGATGTGATGGGCGTTGTCGCCGTAAAGCGTCTCGACATGCAGCGTGATGCCGGCGTTCATGGCGAAGGCCTGGAACCACTCCCGCACGAGTTCGGTGTCGAATTGCCCGATCTTCTCGACCCGGAATTCCGTCTTGAACACCAGGAACGGCCGACCGGAGATGTCGACGGCGACGCGGGTCAGCGCTTCGTCCATCGGCAGATGCAAGTCGGCGTAGCGCCGGATGCCGCGCTTGTCGCCGAGCGCGCGGGCGAAGGATTGCCCGAGAGCGATGCCGGCATCCTCGGTGGTGTGATGCTGGTCGACGTGCAGGTCGCCCGTGACCTTGACCTCGACATCGAACAAACCGTGCCGGGCAAAGAGCTCGAGCATGTGATCGAGGAAGCCGACGCCGGTTGCGATCGACGCCTTGCCGGTCCCGTCGAGCGCGATCGAAACGCTGACGTCGGTCTCCGCCGTACGACGGCTGATGCTCGCGGCGCGCATCGCTGATGTGGGCCCTGATCGAAAAAAGCCGCTGGAGCGGCCGGGGCTGCCTTTTAGAGCGGTTCCGGCCGCGGGGGGAAGAGTTTCGCGCGTCGAAGCCCCGTGAAAACACGGAACGGTATCCGCTTTCCGGGTCACGCAATCGTCACGCCCCGGCGCGGCGGTTCGGCTATGCTGCCATCCGACCGCTACGTTCGCGCAGGATTTCGACATGCCGTCCCGACGGACCGTTCTCGCCGGCGGTGCCGCCATGCTCGCCGGGCCGTTCCCCGCTGCGTCGGCCGCAGGTTCCGCGCCGCTGCGCTTCGGCGTCGTTGCCGACCCGCAATATGCGGATGCAGAACCGCATGTCGGCCTGCAACGCTACTACCGCAACAGCTTGGGCAAGCTGCGCGCGGCAATCGCGGCGTTCAACGCAGAGGACCTCGACTTCGTCGTCACCCTCGGTGACGTCATCGACCGGCATGCCGAGAGCTACGACGCGATCCTGCCGATCTACGCGACGCTGCGGCATCGCCACGTCGTCCTGCTCGGCAACCACGATTACGCGCTCGCGCCGGACGTCCTGAAGACGCAGCCCGGCCTGCTCGGCCTCGCCGCGACGCACTACGATTACACGGCAGGCGGCATGCGCTTCGTCGTCCTCGACGGCAACGACGTTTCGCTGTTCGCGCCGCCTCCGGGTGATCCGCGCTGGGCGATCGCGCAGGATCGGATCGGCGTGTTGGCGGCCGCAGGCGCGGAGAATGCCAAACCGTGGAATGGATCGCTCAGTGATGCACAATTCGCTTGGCTCGGCGACGTGCTCGACGATGCGCGGGCCAAACGCCAGCGGGTGGTCGTGCTCAACCACTATCCGGTCTTCCCGGCGAACCCGCACAACATGTGGGATTCGGGCCGGATCGCCGCGCTTCTCGCGCGCCATCCCCACGTCGTGGCGTATTTCTGCGGGCACAACCACGCGGGCAACTACGCCGAGGCTGCGGGCCTCCACTACGTGAATTTTCACGGCATGGTCGATACGCCTGCGGAGAACGCCTACGCGATCGTCGAGATCGCGGGCGACCGGCTCGACATCCGCGGCTTCGGCCGCGAACCGAGCCGCTCGCTGCGGCTGCGCAGCGCCTAAGCCGTCAGCACACGCCCCGCCACGGCGTCGAGCTTGGCGAGCAGTTCCGGATCGCGGTGGCTCGCGGCGGTCATGATCGCGCCGTCGAGGGCGCGATGCGAGCCGGCTGGGCAGTCCTCACGCTCCGACGGGAAGTCGCGGGCGAGCCGCGCGACGAGGCGTGCGGCCCGGTCGGCATTGGCGCGGGCGACGGCGACGACCGAGGCGACGTCCACGTCGTCGTGGTTCGGATGCCAGCAATCGAAGTCGGTGACCATGGCGATGGTGGCGAAGGTGATCTCCGCCTCGCGCGCCAGCTTCGCCTCCGGCAGGTTGGTCATGCCGATCACATCGTAGCCGGCGGCCTTGTAGGTCTTCGACTCGGCGAGCGAGGAGAATTGCGGCCCCTCCATGCAGACATAGGTCCCGCCCTTGTGGACGGTGATCTCCTCGGCTGCGGCTGCCTCAAGAATGCGCTTCTGGAGGTTCGGGCCGACGGGATGGGCGAAGGGCACGTGGGCGACGCAGCCGTTGCCGAAGAACGACGAGGCCCGGCCGTGCGTGCGGTCGACGAACTGGTCGACGAGCACGAAGAGGCCAGGATGCAGTTCGTTACGGAACGAGCCGCAGGCCGAGATCGCGACGAGGTCGGTCACGCCCGCCCGCTTCAGCACGTCGATGTTGGCGCGGTAGTTGATGCCGGACGGCGAGAGCCGATGGCCGCGTCCGTGGCGAGCCAGGAACACCACCTGGGTCCGCCCGATCCGTCCGATACGGACGGCATCCGACGGCTCGCCCCAGGGGGAGGCGATCGCTTCCTCACGAATGTCTTCAAGACCCGGCAGGTCGTAGACGCCCGAGCCGCCGATCACGCCGAGAACCGCTGCGGTCATGGCCAATCCCCATTCTCTTCGTCGCTATGCTTCCCGCGTATTGCCGCTGCGGGCGATACCGCGCAAGCAAACGGGCCCGCGCGGGGCCCGTTCGTCGATCGCTGAAAGCCGAGAATACCCGGTTCAGAACGTCTTGTGCAGTTCCGGCTGCAGGCCGTGGACCTCGCCGCCGAGCGGCTTCCAGATCTGCTTCTTTACGTAATAAAGAAGGCCGGAAAGCAGGATCAGGAACAGGATGACCTGGAACCCGAGAGCCTTGCGGGCCATCATGTGCGGCTCGGCCGCCCAGGCCATGAAGGCCGCGACGTCCTTGGCGTACTGATCGGTCGTCTCCGGGGCGACCGGCTCGCCCTTGTCGTTCTTCGGATAGGTCACGGCACCGTCGCTGAGCGGCGGCGGCATGGCGATCACCTGACCCTGCGGATAATACTTGTTGTAGTAGGTCCCGTCGGGGACCTCCTTGCCTTCCGGCGCATCGCCGTAGCCGTTCAGGAGGGCGTGGATGTAGTCGACGCCCTGCTCCGAGTAACCGGTCAGCGGCAGCGCATCGAAGACGAAGGCCGGGAAGCCGCGCTCGTAGGTGCGGGCCTTGGCGAGCACCGAGAAGTCCGGCGGCGCCTTGCCGCCATGCGCGGCGGCGGCCGCCTTCTCGTTCGGATACATCGGCGGGAAGCCGTCGGCGGCGCGGCCGGGACGGTCCACGACCTCACCTTTGTCGTTCTCTTCCTTGACCTGATAGGTCTCGGCCAAGGCCTTGACCTGCTCCTTGCTGAAGCCTGGGCCGCCCTCCTCCGCCAGATTGCGGAAGCGGACCAGCTTCATCGAATGGCAGTTCGAGCAGACTTCCTTGTAGACCTGAAAGCCGCGTTGAAGCTGCGCCTCGTCGAACTTGCCGAACACGCCGGCGAAGCTCCACTTTTGACGGGGCGGATTGTGGCCGTGCTCCTCGGCCGAGGCCTGGCCGACGCCGACGACAGACAGAAGTCCGACAGCGATAAGGCTGGGGTAACGCATCATTGGGTGTCCCCGCCGCTCAGCTACGCTTGACTGCATCGGGCATGGCCCAGTCGGGGATGCCCTTGTCGGGATCCTGCGGCTGGCCGCCCTGGCGCCCGTCCCAACCCGTCTGGCCTGGTCCGGTGACGGTCTCGAGGATCGAGCCCGGCAGCGCCTTCGGCGTCTCGAACAGGCCGCAGAGCGGCATCACCAGCAGGAAGTGGGCAAAGTAATAGACGGTGCAGATGCGGCCGACGATGACGTAGCCACCCTCCGGCGGCTTGGCGCCGAGCCAGCCGAGCAGGATCGCATTCACCACGAACACCCAGAAGAAGACTTTGTAGACCGGGCGGTAATTCGTCGAGCGGACCCGCGAGGTGTCGAGCCATGGCGCGAAGGCGAGGATGATGACCGCGCCGAACATCAGGATCACGCCGCCGAGCTTGTCCGGCACCGCGCGCAGGATCGCGTAGAACGGGAGGAAGTACCATTCGGGCACGATGTGCGCCGGTGTCACCGAGGCGTTGGCCGGCACGTAATTGTCGGCGTGGCCGAGGTAATTCGGCTGGTAGAAGACGAACCACGCGAAGATGATCATGAACGCGACCGTCGCGAACGCGTCCTTCACGGTGGCGTAGGGCGTGAACGGAACCGCATCCTTGCTCGACTTGATCGGGATACCGGCCGGGTTGTTCTGACCCGTCACGTGCAAGGCCCAGACGTGCAGCACCACCACGCCGGCGATCATCCACGGCAGCAGATAGTGCAGAGAGAAGAAGCGGTTGATCGTCGGATTGCCCACCGAATAGCCGCCCCAGAGCAGGCTCTGGATCGAGTCGCCGACGACCGGGATCGCAGCGAGGATGTTGGTGATGACGGTGGCGCCCCAGAAGCTCATCTGGCCCCACGGCAGGGTGTAGCCGAGGAAGGCGGTGGCCATCATCAGCAGGTAGATGATGACGCCGAGCAGGTAGAGCACCTCGCGCGGGGCCTTGTACGATCCGTAATAGAGAGCGCGGAAGATGTGGACGTAGACCGCAAGGAAGAACATCGAGGCGCCGTTGGCATGTGCGTAGCGCAGCAGCCAACCGTAGTTCACGTCGCGCATGATGTGCTCGACGCTCTCGAAAGCAGCCCCGGCCGACGGCTCGTAATGCATCGCCAGCCAGACGCCGGTGACGATCTGGATGCCGAGGAAGGCCGACAGGATCGCACCGAAAGTCCAGAAGTAGTTGAGGTTTCGCGGAACCGGATAGGCGATGAACGAGCCGTGCACCAAACCGACGAGCGGCAGGCGCGACTCGAACCACTTCGCGATGCGGCTCTTGGGAACGTAGGTCGAGGTGGCGTGCGCGCTCATGGGTTGACCCGCTCAGCTCCGCTTATCGTGTCCGCGTATCTTGGGTTCAAGCTGCGGCCTTGCCGCCTTCTTCGCCGATCCGGACCTTGGTGTCGGAAGCGAAGGTGTAAGGCGGTACCGGCAGGTTGATCGGAGCGGGTCCGCGGCGGACGCGGCCGACCGCATCGAACTGCGAGCCGTGGCAGGGGCAGGCCCAGCCTTCGAAATTACCCTGGTGGCCGATCGGCACGCAGCCGAGATGGGTGCAGTTGCCGTAGACCACGAGCCACTGGTCGTGACCGGACTTGACCCTGGCATCGAACGGAGCGGGGTCGGAGAGCTCCGAGAGCGGGATCGCTTTCATGTCCGTGACCTCTTTCGCGGTCAGCTTGCGGACGAAGATCAGCTTGCCGCGCCAGAACACGTTGACGATCTGGCCATCGGTGATCGGCGCGAGATCGACGTCGAGGGGTGCACCGGCGGCGATGGTCGCAGCGTCGGGCCGCATCGAGGAGACGAAGGGCCACGCCGCGAAGGCGCCCCCTACGGCGACGGCCGCGCCGGTCGCGAGAAACAGGAAGTCGCGACGGCTGCCGTCTTGATCGTGCGCGGCGGCAGGGGTGGCCGAAGTGTTCGCCAAGACTCAAGCTCCGAACGGAGAAGGCGCCGAAGTTTCGCCGGGCAGCCCGACCGGTCTCGTGCCGGTACGGCGCCTAGCGAGCCTCGCGCAGGATGTCAGCCTGACGTGACGGCAGACACCATCGCGTCGCTGCGGACAATGCGACCCGGGGTCACCCGACCGCATGCGCGTAGCGGCGCTCTGTGACATGACAGATGCGAACGTGTCTAGACTGCCCAGCCGGCGCGACACGGGCTTTACACCCCGGCGGTCGTTCAGGCCTCCGTGAGAACGAGCGTACGCGGCGGCGGCAGGTTCGCACGCAACTCCCGGCTGACGGCCGACGAGGCCGCGACCGTGCCGAGATTGGCGTAGGTCTCGTGGTTCTTCTCGATCGCCGTGAGGTCGTAGAGGTAGTTCACCATCAGGCCGTAGGATTGCGAGAGCCCTTTCGGCGACGTGTCGCCCAGGAAGTTCACGCGCTCCAGCCGCGCGCCGTTGCCGAGATGGAAACGCGCCACCGGATCGGCCGGACGGCCCTTGGCGTTCTTGGCGCGGAGGAAATAAGCCGCAGCCGCTGGCAGCATCGCCCGGCGCAACGCCTCGGTCTTCGTCTTGTCGCGGTGCCACGTGTCGGAATCGAGCAGGCGCAGCGTCTCGACGTCCTCGGGCGTCAGGCCCTGGGGCGCATCCGAGCCGCGCTCGCGATCGAGCCAGTTCCGGAAACCCGGCACCGGGGAGAGCGTGACGAAGGTCTTCAGCGTCGGGATCTCGCGCGCCAGATCCTCGACCACCTGCTTGATCAGAAAGTTGCCGAACGTGACACCGGCAAGACCCGGCTGGCAGTTCGAAATCGAGTAGAAGATCGCAGTCGTCGCCGAACGCATCGGCAGCGGCTCGCGCTCGTTCGCCAGGATCGGCCCGATCGAGGCGGCGATCCCCGAGGTAAGCGCCACCTCCACGAAGATCAGCGGCTCGTCGAGAAGGGCCGGGTGGAAGAAGGCGTAGCAACGCCGATCCGGCGGCTCGATACGCCGGCGCAGGTCGTCCCAGTCCGCGATCTCGTGCACCGCCTCGTAGCGAATGATCTTTTCGAGGATGTCGGCCGGCGAACTCCAGTCGATGTGCCGCAGCACCAGAAAGCCGCGGTTGAACCACGACATAAACAGGTGCTCGAAATCGCTGTCGAGGCTGCCCGCGGCATCGATCAGATCCGGGTCGGCCTCCTCCTGCTTCAGACGTTTGCGCAGCACGAAAAGGTCCTGCCGCATCCGCACCAGCGCCAGCGTTCCGCCGCGGGCGAGGTTGAGCCGGCGGATCAGTTCCTGCGCCCGCGGTTCGGCCGATTCGTGCAGCAGGCCCAGTTGCGCGCGGGTCGGGTTGGCCCTGTAGGCGGCGATGGCTTCGTCGACGGCCTCATGGTCGGCATCGAACTCGGCTGCGACCAGCCTCAGGAAGATGAGCCGCTCCTCCTGTGGGAGCGCAGCGTAGCGTTCGAGGATCAGACGGGCGAGGGCGACGCCCGACGCCTCACCGCGCCGGGAGATCAGATCCTCGCAAAGCCGCAACAGGTCCGCGGCAGTGTCGGCGCGGGCAAGTTCGCCGCGGCCGAACGCGATCAGGTCGCGTCCACGATCACCGATCGTCTGAAGCAAGTCGCCGAGGAATGAGATCGCCGCCATGAAACGCCGCCCGACCCTTCGGCTCCGGTCACCGAGCAGGACGAAGGAGTGGCCGTCCTACTCAGCGGGGGAGTTTAATGGTTCGAGCCGACTTCGGCCAGCACATGGCGGGCACTGTTGCCATTCCCTCAGTGGATCAGCCGCGACTGCCGTCGCCGAGGGCAGCGATGTCGGCAGTGTCCGCACGCTCGCGCCAGTCGACCAGGCCATGCTGGCGGGCAAAGCGGATCTCGGCAGCACGCAGCGCCCGGTCCGGATCGCGAGCCTTGGCGATCTCGACGGAGCCGACGGTGAACGGAACGCCGAGAATCTCCTTGGCGAAATGGATGCGGTAGTTGGACACGCACAACTCCATGTCTGCGAGCAGCGATCTGCGGCGAGAGGAGCGACCCTGCGACACAGGCTCGGACGATGCCGGTGCGGACGGCTCCTTTTGTCCCGCAGAGCGCTGAATATGGGGGTGATTTGGCGATTCGAAAGTGTTTTTCACCAAGGGGTTCTTCGCCGACACACAGAATTGATCAACGGCCGTAATACGCGGGCGGCGGCTCAGCGTGCCTTGCGACGCCGCGACGAGCCCGATAGCCGAGCAGGATGTCCAGTCTCGCGAACTCTCGTCACGCCATGTCCCGGGTTCGACCGGCCAACGCCACGGCCACTTCGTGACCGGCACCCTGCGCGATGACGCGCATGGATTCACCGTCCGAACCCGGTTCGGTCTCACCCTGATCGCTGGCGGTGCGGTCGCCAACATCTACTACAATCAGCCTCTGCTCGCGCTGCTGGTGGGCGAGTTCGGCGACCGAGCCGCCCTCGTCGTGCCAACGGCCAGTCTCGTCGGCTATGGCCTCGGCATTCTCGGGCTCGTACCGTTCGGCGACGCCCTGCCGCGCAGAAGCCTGATCATCGGGCAGTTGCTGGGTCTGGCCGTGGCACTTCTCGTCGCGGCGTCGAGCCCGAATCTCACGGTGCTCGGATGTGCGAGCCTTGCCATCGGCATCCTCGCCTCCGCCGCGCAGCAGGCCGTGCCCTTCGCCGCCGAACTCGCGCCCGATGCGACCCGCGGGCGCATGGTCGGGCAAGTCATGACCGGATTGTTCTGCGGCATCCTGCTCGCACGGACCGTCAGCGGATTCGTCGGCGCGCATCACGGCTGGCGCACCGTCTTTTTCGCGGCTGCCGTCGTTGCCGTCGCCATGGCCGGCATCGCGGCCGCGACCCTGCCGACCTCAGCGACGAAGCGGCTGCGCTACCGCGCGCTCATGACGTCGCTGCTTCACATCCTGCGTTCGCAGCCGGTGCTGCAGAATGCCAGCCTGTCGCAGGGGCTTCTCTTTGCGAGCTTCAACGCGTTCTGGGCGACGCTGGCGCTGCTCGTCGAAGCCCCGCCTTTCGATCTCTCGCCGGCCGGTGCGGGCCTGTTCGGCGTCATCGGCGTGGCCGGCGCGATCGTCGCGCCTCTGTCCGGCCGCTACAGCGATCGGCGCGGCGCGCGTCCCGTGGTGATCGCCGGAAGCCTGTGTGTGCTGGCCGCCTTCGCGGTGCTGGCCGCCGGCGGCACGTGGTCGCTGACCGCCATCACGATCGGCGTCCTGTTGATCGATCTCGGCATCAATGCGGCGCTCATCGCCAACCAGACCCGCGCCTATGCCCTCGTCGCCGGAGCCAGGGGACGGATCAACACCGTGCTGTTCACCTCGGTCTTCATCGGCGGCGCGATCGGGGCCTTTGCCGGCTCGCGGGCCTTCCTGATGGCCGGATGGCCCGGCGTCTGCCTCGTCGGCAGTGCCTTCGCCCTCGGCGCCCTCGTGGTGTCCTGGTTCGGAGGCCGGGCTAAACCGGCTTGAGCACCCGTGACAGGCGGCACCACGTGGCTTTGTCCGGCGGCAGGCCGAAGCGGAGCTGTGCCGGCCGCTCGGGAAACCGACGAACGTAGATGCCGGCCTCACCGAGACGCCGGAACAGCGACGGGCCGTCCGCGAACGTCGCGGTCCGAAACAGCACCGTCCCGCCGACGATCCGCCCGCCCCCGCGAAGGATCATCCGGTCGAGCCGTGCCGCATCCCGCGCCCGCGCCGCGGCGGCCTCTCCCAGCCACGCCGTATCGGGTAAAGCCGCGAGGCCGGCGGCGATCGCCGGCCCCGAGACGGCCCAGGGGCCGAGGGCGGCTTCGATGCGCCGGGCAAGAGCCGGCTCGGTCAGCGCGAAGCCGAGGCGCAGGCCGGCCAGCCCATAGGTCTTGCCGAACGATCGCAGGCGCACGGCACTCGGGCCGAACTCGGCTCCCGCCGTCCCCTCGTCTTCGAGGTCGGCGAAAGCCTCGTCGACCACGAGCAGGCCGCCCTTCGCCGCAAGGGTAGACGCCGATCGGACGAGGACGTCGGCGGCGTGGATCCGCCCGTCGGGATTGTTCGGACTGACGACGACGACGACGTCGAAACGCTCCGCCGTAGGCACCTCCGCCACGGTCTCGACGGCGTGGCCTGCCCTACGCCAAGCCATCGCGTGCTCGGCGTAAGTGGGCTCGACGACGGCGACGCGGGATGCGGACCTGAGCCGCGGAAGAGTCTCGATGAGGATCTGCGATCCAGGGGCGGCGGCGACGTGCTCCGGTCCCGGTGCTCCGTAGGCGGTGGCCGCGGCACGCTTCAGGGCCAGGAGGTCGAAGGCGGACGGAAGCCGCTGAAAGGCGCTGGCCTCGAAGGTCGGCAGCGGATAGGGGACCGGGTTGATCCCGGTGGACAGGTCGAGCCAGGGCTCCGGCGCGTTCGGAAACAGGTTACGGGCGGCGTCGAGATCGCCGCCATGGAAGGTCCCTGGCGGGGCACGCTCCCCCATAAAATCCGCGTCGTTTGCGGAAAACGCTGACACAGCAATGCCTTGGACCAGCCTGACCCACCCGCCCGACGCGCTCGCGATCCTGTGCCTCGCGCTGGCGATCGAGGCGGCGGCCGGCTATCCGGATCGCCTCTACAGGGCGCTCGGCCACCCTGTCACCTGGATCGGTCGGCTGATCGAAGCGCTCGATGCCGGCTTCAACCGCGGAGGCGAGGCCCGGCGCCGGACGGCCGGGGTTGTCAGCTTGGCGATGCTGCTCGCGATCTGCGGGTCGGCGGCGACCGTCGTAACGGTCGTCGCGGCCTGTGCAGGCCGGCCGGGATCGCTGCTGCTCCTCGCACTCCTCGCCGCCAGCCTGCCGGCGCAGCGCAGCCTCCACGACCACGTCGCCCGCGTGGCCCGCGACCTGACGAACGGCGGGCTGGCCGGCGGCCGGCTTGCCGTCTCGATGATCGTCGGCCGTAATCCGGAGACACTGGACGAGGCCGGGATCTGCCGCGCCGCGATCGAGAGCCTCTCCGAGAATTTTTCGGATGGCGTCGTCGCGCCGGCCTTCTGGCTCGGCCTCGGCGGCCTGCCGGGCGGCGTGCTCTACAAGGCGATCAACACCGCCGACAGCATGATCGGTCACCGGACCCCGCGCCACGAAGCCTTCGGCTGGGCCTCCGCCCGCCTCGACGATCTCGTGAACCTGCCCGCATCCCGGCTTACCGCGCTGCTGCTGGTCGCTGCCGCCGCGATCCACCGCGACGCCTCGGCGCGCAGGGCGTGGCAGGCCGTGCGCCGCGACGCCCGCCACCATCGCTCGCCGAATGCCGGCTGGCCCGAGGCAGCCATGGCCGGCGCCCTCGGCCTGCGCCTCGCCGGCCCGCGGGTTTATGGCGAAACGCGTGTCGAGGATGTGTGGATGGGCGATGGTCGGCCCGAGGCCGGGCCGGTCGACGTGGAGCGGGCGTTGAGGCTCTACCGGACGGCGTGCCTGCTGCTGTTCGGCCTCGCCGGCACCGCTCTTCTCGTCATGCTAACGTGACGGGCGGTCCGGTCACAGGCAGGGGGTGACGATCGTTCCCTTCTTCTCCTTGAGGGCATCGCGCACGCTGAGGAGCGAATAGCGCTCCGACTTGTCCAGGCTCGGGTACTCGATCGTGAACTCCGCAAGCCGGCTCGCCGAGAGCGCCTGGGCCAGATTCTGCAGCATGAGGCGGTCACCGCGCGCCGCGACCGGGCCGTAGCCGTCGGTCACGGAGAACGGAAAGCTCTTGCCGTCGATCACGACCTGGACGTCGAGGGGTTTCCCTTTGGACGCGGTGTCGGCGATGCCTTCCAGAATGATCCCTGAGCGACGCTCGTCGGTGCCGGAGCCGCAGAAGACGATGAAGTTGCCGCCGGCCTTGTTGCGGATGCTGGCTTCGACACTCCCCTGCCCGGTTCCGACGACCCAGCGATAGTCGACGGCCGCAGCGGGCGTCGCCGCCAGGCTCGCGAGCACGACAACAGCGCATCTGAACACCATTCGATCGGACTCCCGTTCTCTTCGTCCCGACCCTAGCTCGACCTTCCAGGGTCTGCGACAGGTCGAACGCTCGCCAGCGCCAGCAATCCATCGCAATCCAGATGCGTTTCGAGGTGGTCCGCGAACGCGTCGAGCACGGTCTCGATGCCGGCTTCGTAGGACGCGCCGGCGGACACGGCGCCGATCCGCGTCAGCCATGCCGCCCGCTGGGCATCGTCGGAAAACAATCCGTGGACGTAAGTGCCGAACACCCGGCCGTCGGCGGAAACGGCCCCATCGGCCCGGCCATCGGCGAAGCGCAGCAGCGGGCGGGCAGCATCCGGCCCGTCCGTATCACCGACATGCATCTCGTAGCCGCTGAACGGCACCCCGTCCGGCTCGCTGGTGCCGGTGACGGCGACGAGGCGTTTGGCTGCCGTCATCACGGTCTCGATGTCGAGGAGCCCGAGACCCGCGATCGTTCGCGGTTCGCCCTCGATGCCGTCCGGATCGGCGATGCGGCTGCCCAGCATCTGGAAGCCGCCGCAGAGACCGAGCACGCGGCCGCCCCGGCGGACATGCGCACGGATGTCGATGTCCCAGCCCTGCGCCTGCACGAACAGGAAATCGTCGATCGTCGTCTTCGAGCCTGGCAGCAGCACGAGGTCGGCTCCGGCTGGGATCGGTTCGCCCGGGCGCACCCAGACCACTTCGACGCGCGGCTCCTGCCGGAGCGGATCGAGATCGTCGAAATTCGCGATATGCGGCAGCATGGGTACCGCAACGACGGCGCCTTGCCCTATCCGTGCAATCGGCGGCGCGAGCGCCATCGCGTCCTCGGCCGGTAAACGCCCCGCGGCGTGGAAATGCGGCACCAGCCCGAACGGCGTCCAGCCGGTGGCCGTCGCGATCATCGCCATGCCGTCCGCAAACAGCGTCGGGTCGCCGCGAAACCGGTTGACGATGAAGCCGCGGATCATGGCGGCATCGTCGGGCTCGAGCACGGCCCGTGTGCCGACCAGACTGGCGATGACGCCACCGCGGTCGATGTCGCCGACGAGCACCACCGGCGTGCCCGTCGCGCGCGCAAAGCCCATATTGGCGATGTCGCCCCGGCGCAGGTTGATCTCGGCGGGCGAGCCGGCCCCCTCGACGAGCACGATGTCGGCCTCGCCCTCGAGATGCTCGAAGCTCTCGATCACCGAGGCGAGCAGGCGCGGCTTCCAGCTCTGATACTCCCGTGCCTTGGCGGTGCCGACCATCCGCCCCTGCACGATCACCTGCGCGCCGACATCGCTCTGTGGCTTCAGCAGCACCGGATTCATGTGAACGGAGGGCGGGACCCGCGCGGCCCGCGCCTGCAGTGCCTGCGCCCGGCCGATCTCGCCGCCGTCTGCGGTCACGGCCGCGTTGTTCGACATGTTCTGAGGCTTGAATGGCCGGACCCGCAGGCCTCGACGGGTAAACACACGCGCCAGCCCGGCGACGATCAGCGACTTGCCGACGTCGGAACCCGTGCCTTGGATCATGAGGGCACGCGTCATAGGGCCTCTGTGTGAAAGCGAAGACTTCGCGTGAGCCCCCTGCTCTCCTGTGCTCGGGAGGACAGAAGGCCGTTCGGGGGCGCTCCCCTTATCATCCGGGAGCCGAATGACCCATCGGCGTTTCCCTCAGAACTCGATCCCCTCCTGCGCCTTCACGCCTGCCGAGAAGTGGTGTTTCACGCTCCCCATCTCGGTAACGAGGTCGGCGGCCTCGATCAGCGCCGGCTTGGCGTTGCGGCCGGTCACGACGACGTGGAGATCCGGCCGGCGGGCGCGGAAGGCGGCGACGACCGTCCCCAGGTCGAGGTAGTCGTAGCGTAGCGCGATGTTGAGTTCGTCGAGGATGACGAGCCGGATGCTCGTATCGGCCATCAGGCGCTGTGCCTCGGCCCAGGCATGCTCGGCGGCGGCGATATCGCGGGCCTTGTCCTGGGTCTCCCAAGTGAAACCCTCGCCAAGGGTGTGCCAGTCGATCTGGTCGCCGAACGCCTTGATCGCGTGCTTCTCGCCGGTGTCCCACGCGCCTTTGATGAACTGCACCACGCCCACGCGCCAGCCGCGGCCGAGGGCCCGCAGCATCAGGCCCCAAGCCGCCGTCGACTTACCCTTGCCGGGACCGGTATGGACGATGAGCAGACCCTTCTCGATGGTCTTTTCCGCGACCTCGGCGTCCTGCACAGCCTTGCGTTTCCCCATCTTTTCGCGATGGCGGGCTTCGTCGTCGCTCATGCGGAGGCTCCAGGATTCTCGGGAGAGGGTTTGACGGTCAGCGGCAGGCCCGCGACCATGAAGACGACGCGGTCGGCCTGGTGCGCCAGCCGTTGGTGCAGCCGCCCGGCCTCGTCGCGGAAGCGGCGGCCGAGGGCATTGTCCGGCACGATGCCGAGGCCGACTTCGTTCCCGACAAGCACCAGCGGACCGCGCGCGGCAGCGCACGCGTCGAGGAGCCCGTCGACGGCGGCCGGCAGGTCGGCTTCGGCGAGCATCACGTTGGTCAGCCAGAGCGTCAGGCAGTCGACGAGCACCGGGCCATGCGCGGCGGCGACAGCCTGAGCCAGGGCCAGCGGCACGTCCTGCGTGCTCCAGCCTTCAGGCCGCCGCTCGCGATGAAGGGCGATCCGCGCGCGCATCTCGTCGTCCCAGGCCTGTGCCGTGGCGAGATAGAGCCACGGGCCGGGGACGGCCTCGATCAACGCTTCCGCGTAGCGACTCTTGCCGGAACGGGCGCCGCCAAGCACCAGAGTCATGCGAGGGGCGGTTGCAGTCATCCGCCTCCCTTGCCGTGCGCGGACCCGAAGGTCAAAGCGGATCGTTCGTGGTGCGCGAGCTCACTGCGCGGCGCTGTTGCGCCTCACCGAGACGCGGTTCGGCACCTGATCCGGCTCCGGCCGCCAGAGTGGGACGAGGACGCGCAGCCAGGCGCGGGTCTCCTCTCCGCCAAGGTTGCGCTGGGCGATGTCGCGGGTGACGAACGTCTGGATGGTGAATTTGTCGAACGCATAGCCGACGAGGCCGCCTACCGCGACCTGTCCGACATGCCGGTAGCCCAACCGGCCGGTCGGCAGATCGGTCGAGCCGAATGCGACGGCACCGGCCTGCCATTTGCCGAAGCGCTTGGTCGCGGTCAGGTCGAGGTTCATGTAGTCGGAATAGAACACGCCGGTCGGCGAGATGTCGTCAAGCATCGTGCCGTAATGGAGGTTGGCCGTCAGGTTCCAGCCATCGCCGACGTAGCTGATCGCGAAGCGTTGGGCGATCGAGGCCGATCGGAGGGCGAAGAGCGTATCGCTCGGCCAGAAGCCGCCAAGGAAGTAGCTGACGCCGAGATTGTCGCCGATCTTCCAGGCGACTTGGGCCGTCGTCAACGGCTGCGCGAGACCCGCCTGCCATGGCCCCTCCTGCGGGCTGACAGCGTTGAACGGAAACGATTGGATGAACCGCAGCTGCCCTCCCAGCACGGTCCAGGGTGTCGCCCAGAGAAAGACGGCCAGGTTGTTGTTGCCCTGGTTGTCCCGCGGCAGCGTCCCGCGCTCGGCAAAACTCGATGTCACGTTCATCTGGACGCCGGTCGGAACCTGCCAGCCCGTCGGCAGGCCGACGGTGATGCCCGGCAGCGCGGCGGACCGCGCCAGGGCTGCGGAGGGCAGGAGCGCAGCACACAAAGCGGCGGCACGGAGAAGATTTATATCGACCCGCCGCTTCGCAACAGCCTCTTGCTCTATGAAAGCTTGCTTAGCCAAATTCATTCCTGTTACGCTGGAGGCTGGGAGCGCACAGAATCTGAAATTTCGAGCGCATGTACTTTTTTAATTGATGATATGTTAAGTGTAAATTTTGTATATTCGTCACATATCTTCTGTTTTACGAACGACGGCCAACCCTGCGGGGACGAAATCCCGACATGAAACGTGCGCGCCCAGTGGTGCCGCGCCCTCGCCACCCGCGCTCTTTCGGCGGGCGGCGCGCGGGAACGGCCCTGGGGATCGTTGTGCGCGCGCCCGCGAGCGGTTATGGAGAGGCGGACGGTGCCCTGGAGACGGGGTGAAAAGGGAATGCGGTGAGAGGTTCGCCTCGAACCCGCGGCTGCCCCCGCAACTGTGAGCGGCGAGTTTCTGCCAGAATCCACTGGACTTGAGCATTTCCAGACGGAGTGAACCCCGGTTCGTCGTCCGAGAATGCGGCAAGGCAAGTCCGGGAAGGCGGCAGGCGCATCGACCCGCGAGCCAGGAGACCTGCCGTCCCCCGTTTTCTCGATGCCGCCGGCGGGGCGGCCGGAGTGTTTGCAAGATGTCCACGACCACCGCTTCCACCCAGACCTCTGCCTCCGCCAGCGAGAGCACCCGCGCGATCGTGATCGCAGTCCTGCTAGGTCTCGGTCTCGTGTTCATGACGGGCTTCGCCCCGGCCATGGCCCTGCACAACGCCGCGCACGATTTCCGGCACACGCAGAACTTCCCCTGTCACTGACGGAACCGGAAGGCTGCCCGGTCCCGCTGGATCGGTGCGCGCAGCTCCCCTCTCGTTCTGACGCGCACCCCTGCGCAGAAGCGGCATCCGCTTCGGCGCGGAGCGCACTCATGCCGGACAGCCCATCATGATCATCCGATTGCTGTCGGCGGCCTTGGTCGCCGGCTTTCTTGCGGCCGTCGTCGCGACGGGCCTGCAATTCGCCCTGACCTCGCCGCTGATCCTCAAGGCGGAAGTCTACGAGGAGCAGGCCGGCAAGCAGGCATCGTTGTCGTCGCCTTTCGCCCGCCTCATCATGCCGGCTCACGGCGACGCGCACGGCCACGGCGATCCTGGCGCTGCGCAAGAGTGGGAGCCGAGTCCCGGGCTCGAGCGCATGGCCTATACCGGTCTTGCAACCCTCGTCGGTGGAGTCGGCTACGCGCTGCTGCTTGGTGCGGTCATGCTGGCACTGAAGCGAGAGCCTTCCCCCGAGACCGGACTTGCCCTCGGTATCGCCGGATTTCTCACGGTGGCGCTCGCGCCGGCGATAGGCCTGCCGCCGGAATTACCCGGCATGGCTTCCGCGGCGCTCGGCGTGCGTCAGGCCTGGTGGCTGATGACCGTCGTGGCCACCGGCCTCGGTCTCTATCTCATCGCGGTGCGGCGCGTGCCGCTCACGATCGCCGGCGGTATCGTGCTCATCGTGGCTCCGCATCTGGCCGGTGCGCCGCTCGTCGTCGATACGGATTCGAAGTTGCCGGCAGCCTACGCCGCGCAGTTCGCGGCGCGCTCCCTCGGCGTCAGCCTGATTTTCTGGGCGGTGATCGGGTTGGCCTATGGCTGGGCCTGGCGGCTGTTCGGCGAGGCGGCTTCGTCCGGGAACCGCTCGCATGCCTGACCAGTCCGGCCTCAGCGAGGCGGTCCTCTACGTCTGCACGACTTGCCGTGCATCGGGCGATGCCTCCACGCGAACCGCCGGCGCACGGCTGCTCACGGCGCTTCGAGATCAGGCAGCCGATATGGCCCCGGAACTTCGGGTCGAGGGCATCCCATGCCTCTCGGTTTGCAAGCGGCCTTGTACGGTCGCCGTCGCCTCGCCCGGCCGCTGGACCTACGTCTACGGCGACCTCGATGCCGACGCCTCGGCCGCCACGATCCTCGCCGGCATCGGCCTCTATGCCGGCACCGAGGACGGCATCGTGCCCTGGCGCGAGCGGCCGGAGGCCTTCCGCAAGGGCGTCGTCGCCCGCATCCCGCCGCTCGCGAGCGCGCAACCCGACACGGACGCATCATGAGCATCGTCGAAAAGATTCCCTGCACCATCATCACCGGCTTCCTCGGAGCCGGAAAAACGACGCTCGTGCGCCACGTGATGGAGCGCTCGGCCGGCCGGCGGCTCGCCATCATCGTCAACGAATTCGGCGATCTCGGCTTCGACGGCTCGTTCCTCGCCTCTTGCGGAATCGAGGGATGCAACGAGGATTCGGTGGTGGAGCTGCCGAACGGCTGCATCTGCTGCACGGTCGCCGACGATTTCGTGCCGGCGCTGAACACCCTGCTCGACCGGGCCGACCCGCCCGAGCACATCCTGATCGAGACCTCGGGCCTCGCGCTGCCGAAACCCCTGGTGCAGGCCTTCCAGTGGCCGGCGATCCGCTCGCGCGTCACCGTCGACGGCGTGATCGCGGTGGTCGATGCGCCGGCCGTGGCCGCCGGGTTCTTCGCCGAGGATCCGACCGCGCTCGCCAACCAGCGCGCCGCCGATCAGGCCGTGGACCACGACAACCCGCTCGAGGAGGTGTTCGAGGACCAGATCCTCTGCGCCGATCTCGTCGTCATGAACAAGGCCGACCTGATCGACGCGGCCGCCCGCGACAAGGTCCGCGCGGAAATCCTCGAACACCTGCCCCGTGCCGTAAAGATCGTCGAGACCGAGCACGGCCGCATCGATCCGCGCGTGCTCCTCGGCATGCAGGCTGCCGCCGAGGACGACCTCGACGCCCGCCCCTCGCATCACGGCGAGGGTGAGGACCATGACCACGACGACTTCGAGTCCGTGGCCATGGCTATCGCCGACACGAAGACCGCCGAAGATCTCGCCGCCCGCGTCGCCAAGGCGGCCGAGATTCCCGGCGTGCTCCGCATCAAGGGTTTCGCAGACGTCACCGGCAAGCCGATGCGCCTTGTCGTCCAGGGCGTCGGCCGCCGCATCGCCCATCACTACGACCGCCCGTGGAAGCCGAGCGAGCAGCGAGATGGCAAGCTGGTGGTGATCGGGCTGAAAGGGTTTGACCAGGCAGCCGTCGCGGCGGCCCTGGCGGGATGATATAGAGGCCTATGCACCTCCTGCGTGTCGACACGGTCTCGCTCGACGAGGGCGAAGCGGCGATCGATCTCGGGCAGAGCCCGGGCGAGATCGTCGTGTTGTCCTTCACCGACAGCGACCTCGCCTCGATCGCGGACGCCTATGCCGCCGAGCCCGCACTGCCGACCCTGCGGCTCGCCAAGCTCGCGAAGCTGCGCCACCCGATGTCGGTGGACCTTTACGTCGATGCCGTGATCGCACAGGCGAAGGTTTGCCTGATCCGCTGCCTCGGCGGGCTCGACTACTGGCGCTACGGCATCGAGCGCGCTGCCGCCGCGGCCCGTGCCCATGGTGTCAAGCTCGCGGTGCTTCCGGGCGACGACCGGCCGGATTTGCGGCTCGACGCGTTCTCGACCGTGCCGTTGGACGTCTCCGAAACCCTCGATGCGTATTTTCGCGCCGGTGGCATCGCCAACCTGCGCAACCTCCTCCGCCGCCTCGCGGCAGAAGCCGGCAAACCTGTTTCGTACGATCCGCCGCAGGCGCTCCCGCGCGGCTTCCCCTGGTGCCCCGGGTGCGGACCTTTCCCTGTCGAGACAGCTCTGGCTTCCGCCGGACCGGGGCCGACGGCGATGCTGCTGGTCTACCGTTCGGCCGTGCTCTCCGGCGAGACCGGACCTGCCGTCGCGATCATCGCCGCGCTGAGGGAGCGCGGCATCGGTTGCGTGACGGTTGCGGTTTCGAGCCTCAAGGATCCGGACGTCGTGCCCGCATTGCGCGCCGTCATCGCGGCGCGACGGCCGGACATCGTCATCGCAGCCACCGCCTTTTCAGCGCGCGAGGATGCCGGCTTCGTCCTCGACGCGGCCGATTGCCCGGTGCTGCAGGCCTACACCGTCGGTGCCTCGCGTGAGGCCTGGATGGCGTCTGCTCGCGGCATGAACGCGGCCGACCTCGCCATGCAGGTCGCCCTGCCGGAATTCGACGGACGTCTCTCGGGCTTTCCGGTCTCGTTCAAGGAGGAAGCCGACGCCGTCGACGGCTATGCCGGCCGCCGCGCTGTGGCCGATCTTGCCGGCATCGCCGCGCTGGCAGACCGCGCGGCCGCTTGGATCGGTCTCGCCCGCACGCCGCGCTCGGAACGGCGGATCGCGCTGGTGATGTCGGACTATCCGGCGCGCGGCGGCCGGGCCGGCTATGCGGTCGGGCTCGACACGCCGGAGAGTGCGCGGGCGATCGCGATGGATCTCGCTGAGGCGGGGTATGCGGCTGCAACGCTTCCGGACGAACATGCGCTGATGCGGGCGCTGACCGGGGGCGAGGCGCCGTTTTCGGTGTCGCTCGATGCCTATAGGACCTGGCTCGAGAGCCTGCCGGTCGATTCGCGGGAGGAGCTGACCGCGCGATGGGGCGAGCCGGAGGACGATCCGGTTTGTCGCGGGGGCGCTTTCCGATTTCGGACGATCGGCGCCGATCCCCGCTCCGCTCGCAATAACGGTCGTGGCGGCACGCTTGC
The DNA here is from genome assembly GCF_007992175.1 of Methylobacterium haplocladii. Lineage (GTDB taxonomy): Bacteria > Pseudomonadota > Alphaproteobacteria > Rhizobiales > Beijerinckiaceae > Methylobacterium > Methylobacterium haplocladii. The sequence continues at coordinate 49,069 of NZ_BJZT01000001.1, forward strand.
ACTCTTCCTCCAGCCCAATCGCGGTCGGGCAGCCGATCGCAAGACCGGCTATCACGACCCCGACGAGCCGCCGACTCACGCCTACCTCGCGTTCTATCTGGCCTTGCGCACCCGCTTCGACACCCTCGTCCATCTCGGCACGCACGGCACCACCGAGTGGCTGCCCGGCAAGGCAGTGGCGCTCTCGCCCGGCTGCTGGCCGGCGCGGGCGGTCGGCGCGCTGCCGGTGGTCTATCCCTTCATCGTCGACGATCCCGGCGAAGCCGCGCCGGCGAAACGCCGCCTCGGTGCCATCACCCTTGGGCACCTGACGCCGAGCGTCGAGGCGTCGGGCCTCACGCCGGAGGCAGCGGCGTTGCGCGAGCTGGTCGAAGAATACTCGTCGGCCAGCGTGCTCGATCCGCGCCGCGCCGCCCTGATCGCCGCCGCGATCCTCGACGAGGCCACCGCCGCGGGGCTGCTCGAAGGCGCCGGGGTCGGTGCGAATACGCCGATGGCCGATGCGCTGACCGCGCTCGACGCGCATCTCTGCGATCTGGGCGAGACGCCGATCCGCGACGGCCTCCATGTTTTTGGCCGTGCCGGCGCGGATGCCGCAGCGGCGATGCAGGGCTGCGCCGAAGCCGAGCGCGCCGGGCTGTTGGCGGCCCTCGATGGACGCTTCGTACCGCCCGGCCCCGCCGGCTCACCCTCGCGTGGCCGTAGTGACGTCATGCCGACGGGGCGCAACCTCACCACCCTCGACCCCCGCAGCCTGCCGACACGGTCCGCGACCATGCTCGGTGCCAAGGCCGCCGACGCCGTCGTGCGCCGCTACCTGCAGGACGAGGGCGAGTATCCGGCCAGGATCGTCATGGACCTCTGGGCCTCGCCAACGCTCCGCACCGGCGGCGAGGACGTCGCCCACGCCCTCTCGCTGATGGGCGTGCGCCCGCTCTGGGACAACGCCTCGACCCGCGTCACCGGGTTCGAGGTGTTGCCGCTCGCCGTGCTCGACCGACCGCGCATCGACGTGACCTGCCGTGTCTCCGGTGCGTTTCGCGATACCTTTCCGGACACGCTGGCACTCATCGACCGCGCCGCTCGCGCCGTCGCCGAACGCGACGAGGACGATTGTGAAAACCCTCTGGCCGCATCCCGGCGCCGGGGTGAGTCGGCTGCCCGCGTCTACGGTTCGGCCCCCGGCCGCTACGGAGCGGGCGCCGCCGAGACCGCGCTCGACGGCACTTGGGCGGAGCGAAAGGATCTCGGGAAAGCCTATCTCGACGCTACCACGCACGCTTTCGGCGGTAGCGCCGAAACCGGAGACGACGGCTTTGCCGAGCGCGTCGCCCAGGCCGACGCCTATGTCCACGCCTTCGACGTGGCCGAGCGTGATCTCCTCGACGGCGATGCCGCGGCCGACGCCATGGGCGGATTTTTTGCGGTCGCCGCCGGCCGCGAAACGGCCCCGCCAGCGCTCTACAGCCTGGACGTGTCCGATCCCGAAAAGCCCCGCACGCGCACGGCCCGCGAAGATGTCGACCGGCTGGTCCGCGGGCGGCTCGCGCATCCGCGCTGGATCGACGGCCAGCTTCGCCACGGCTGGCGCGGCGCGCAGGAGCTGGCGCAGGGGATCGACGCGGTCTTCGTGCTCGCGGCCACGACCGATGCCGTCTCGAGCCCCGACCTCGACCGGCTGCACGCCGCCTGGATCGGCGATCTCGACGTGTTCGAGCGCCTGCGGGCCGCCAACCCCGACGCCACCCGCGCGATCCTCGACCGTTTCGACGAACTCCGGGAGCGCGGCCTCTGGCAGAGCCGCCGCAACGCCGCGCCCACCGAAATCCTCATGCAGGAAGCCGCGGAGTGAGCGGGGAGCGCCGTCGCCGCCCCGACGATCCGGCGCGACGCGGCTGGTGCCCGAGCCTGGCGCGGCCGATGCCCACCGGCGATGGGCTTTTGGCGAGGGTGCATCCACCGTTGGGCGTTCTCAGCGCCGCGCAGTTGCGCGCCGTCGCCGAGGCGTCGCGACGCTACGGCAACGGCCATGTCGACATCACGGCCCGCGGAAATCTGCAGATCCGCGGCGTGAGCGAGGGGACGGCTCCACCGCTTGCCGCGTGGCTCGCAGATTTCGGCCTCGCGGACGTCCGCTCGGATGGCGGGCCGCAGCGGCTGACGCTCGCGAGCGCGCTCGCCGGGTTCGATGCGGACGAGGCTATCGACGTATTGGCTCTGGCGCGGGCCATCGAAGACGTTGGGCTCACGGTGCCGGGCCTGCCTGCGAAGACGCTGGTGGCGATCGATGGCGGTGGCCGCTGGGGGCTCGGCGCGGCTGAGGCGGACGTTTTTCTGAGTGCGACCGGAGCAGCGCGGGTCGCGATCGGATTGGCGTCCGAGACAGGGACCGATTGGTGCGCTGAGATTGCCATCGACGACGCACCGGCAGCTGTCGGCCGCGTGCTGAATGCCTTCGTCGCCACCGGACGGCGGCGCGTGCGCGATTTGGGTGACTCCGAGCGCGTGCAGCTCCTCACCGCTCACGCTGAACCCTCGCGCGCATCCCCCTCTCCCCTCTGCGGGAGAGGGTGGACCCTGCGTCAGCAGGGGTCGGGAGAGGGGAGCGACGGTGCCGAAGCGTGCGGAGCCGACCTCTCTCCCGCCCTCTCCGATGGCACCCTCCCCCGCCGGGGGGGCAGATTTTTTGCCGGCGCGCCCGAACCGGGCCTGATCGCTCTGTCCTCCGGCCTGACGGCCATCATCGTCGAGGCCCCCTTCGGACGTTGCACCGCCGACAACCTCAATGCCGTCGCGGCCCTTCAGGCCGGTGAGGCATCATCAAGCGACGTCGAAACCCACCCCCGTCATTCCGGGGCCGCGCAGCGGAACCCGGAACCCACGACTGGGCACTGCGTCTCGGGTGGGTTCCGGGTTCTCGCTCGCAGCGAGCCCCGAAATGACGGGGGTGAATCCGAAGATCATCACGCCGGACTCGGCGCAGCCCCGGCCAGCCAGGACGCCATTCGCCTCACTCCCAACCGCGGCCTCGTCCTCTTCGTCCGCGAAGATCAGGCCGAACCCACCCGCGCCGCCCTCGCCGCCGCCGGCATCATCACCGAGTCCGCAGACCCCCGCCGCGCCGTCGCCGCCTGCCCCGGCGCCCCTGCCTGCGCGTCCGGCACCACACCGGTGCCCCGGCATGCCGGCGAGCTTGCAACCGCCTTCGCCCCTTTCGCCGCGCGCGGCCTCTTCGCCCACGTCTCCGGCTGCGCCAAGGGATGCGCACATCCGCGCAAGGCCGGCCTCACGCTGGTGGCCGAAGGCGGACGCTATCGCGTCGTCCTCGATGGCGCGCCCGGGGATGGCGGGCACGCGCCGAGCCTGACTTTCGAGGCGGCTCTGGACCGCGTAAGGAGGGCCGATCCGGCGCAGTCCTTAGCCGGGGCGTTTGGGCCATGAGTTCCAGGATTTCGAGTACGATGCGGCCCCGCCACGAGTATATCCGCGACGGCAGCGCGATCTATGCGCGCTCGTTCGCCATGATCCGCGCGGAGGCCGACCTAGCCCGGTTCGCGGGCATTGCCGAGCGCGTCGTGGTGCGCATGATCCACGCCTGCGGCATGACCGACCTGCCGAGGGATGTGGAGATGTCCGAAACCTTCGCAGAGGCCGGCGCACGGGCGCTCGCCAACGGCGCACCGATCCTGTGCGACGTCCGCATGGTCGCCGACGGCGTCACCCGCAGCCGGCTTCCAGTCAAGAACCAGGTGATCTGCACCCTCGGCGATCCGAGCGTGCCGGATCTCGCCGTCCAGCTCGACACCACCCGTTCCGCCGCCGCGATGGAATTGTGGCGCGAGCATCTGCCGGGCAGCGTCGTCGCCGTGGGCAACGCGCCGACCGCGCTGTTCCGCCTGCTCGAACTCCTCGACGAGGGCGTCGGGCCGCCGGCGGCCGTCATCGGCATTCCCGTCGGATTCGTCGGCGCTGCAGAGTCGAAGGAGGCGCTCGCCCGCGACGGCCGGGTTCCGTTCGTCGTGGTGCATGGCCGCCGCGGGGGCAGCGCCATGACGGCGGCGGCCGTCAACGCGCTGGCCTGCGAGGTCGAGTGATGGAGGCCAACGCGCGCATCGACGCCATAGGGCTCGACGCCGACGACGCGCCCCGCGCCGTCGCGACCGGCACGCTCTACGGCGTCGGCATGGGGCCGGGAGATCCGGAGCTTTTGACGCTGAAGGCCCTGCGGGTGCTGGAGCGTGCACCGGTGCTGGTCCATTTCTGCAAGAAGGGCCGGCGCGGCAATTCCCGCACGATCGCCGACGCCGTCGTGCAGGACGCCGCCCGCGAGTTTCCGCTGATCTACCCCTACACCACCGAGATCGCGCCCGATCACGCCGATTACGTCACGGCGCTCGCCGCCTTCTACGACGACGCGGCCGCGCGGCTCGCCGACCATCTCGGCGCCGGGCGCGACGTGGCGATCCTGTCCGAGGGTGACCCGTTCTTCTACGGCTCGTTCATGCACCTGTGGCGGCGGCTGAAAGGCCGCTTCCCGATCGAGGTGATCCCCGGCGTAACCGGCATGTCCGGCTGCTGGACGCGGGCCGGAACGCCGATCACCTGGGGCGACGACGTGCTCACGGTGCTGCCGGCGACCTTGCCGGCGGACAAGCTCGTCGCCCGTCTCGCCGAGGCCGACGCCGCCGTGATCATGAAGCTCGGCCGCCATCTGCCGAAGGTGCGTGCGGCGCTCTCGACGACGGGGCTTCTCGCCCGTGCGGTCTATGTCGAGCGGGGCACGATGGCCGGCGAAAGCATCCAGCCACTCGCCGAGAAGAGCGACGACAAGGCGCCGTACTTCTCCATGGTGCTGGTTCCGGGAGAGGGCCGTCGGCCGTGAGCCGGGGCTCCGTCACCGTCATCGGACTCGGCCCCGGAGACCCGCGTCTGCTGACCGTCGCGGCGAGCGAGGCCCTGGCGCAGGCCGATGATCTGATCGGGTATTTTCCCTATGTCGCCCGCGTGCCGGAGCGGCCCGGACTCGTGCGCCACGCCACCGACAACCGTGTCGAGGTGGACCGTGCGCGCCACGCGCTCGAACTGGCAGCCTCGGGCCGGCGTGTCGCCGTCGTCTCGGGCGGCGATCCCGGCGTCTTCGCCATGGCGGCGGCGGTGTTCGAGGCGGTGGAGCAGGGCGAGCTCGAGTGGCGCGACCTCGACATCGTCGTCGAGCCCGGCATCACCGCAATGCTAGCGGCGGCAGCTCGGCTCGGGGCTCCGCTCGGCGGCGATTTCTGCGCGCTCTCGCTGTCGGACAACCTCAAGCCGTGGGACGTGATCACGGCCCGCCTGGAGGCGGTGTTTCGGGCGGATTTCGTGGTCGCGCTCTACAATCCGATCTCGTCGGCACGTCCGTGGCAGCTCGGCCGGGCGCTCGGTCTCGCGGCCGAGTTCCGCGCGGGTACCGTGCCGGTCATCTTCGCCCGTGCGGTCTCGCGGCCGGACGAGGCGATCTGCGTCCTGACCTTGGATGCCGCGCGCGAGGCGACCGCCGACATGGCGACGATCGTGATCATCGGCGCCTCGGGAACGCGGATGATCGAGCGCGCCTCGGGACAGCCGTTCGTCTACACGCCGCGTAGCGTACCGCGCTGATCGCACACGGTCGACGCGTGTTTCCGCTTCGACTTTCGCCGCAAATCATCACGAGCGCAGCGAAGCGATGACAAACAGCGCTGCGTTTCCCCATTCGCCAAAGCCGGGCCGCCGTGCTAGGCGCGCCCCCTTGAGAGTGGTTGAGGCGGGCATCGCCCCAAACGAGCGCCCGGAACGGAATGGCCGAAAACAACGAGTTCTTTCGCGAGGTCGCAGAGGACTATCGCCGGGATCAGATCGCGGCGATCTGGAAGCGCTATAGCGGCTTGATCATCGCCGTCGCGGTACTGATCGCAGCCGGCGTCGGCGGCTGGCGCTACTGGCAGCACGACCAGCTGGTGCGTGCCGAGACCGCCTCCGAGCAGTTCGACAAGGCCGCCAAGCTCGCCGCCGCCGGCAGCGGTCCCGAGGCCGACAAGGCCTTCGAAGCCTTGAGCCGGGACGGCACCGCCGGCTACCGAATCCTGGCCCGCTTCCGCGCCGCCGCCGACCTGTCGAAGCGCGACGCCGCAGCCTCGGCCGCCGAGTACGACAAGCTTGCCGCCGACACGGCGCTCGGCGACGGCCTGCGCGATCTGGCACGTCTTCGCGCGAGCCTGATCCGCCTCGATTTGGCCGATCCGGCGCCTGCGCTGACGAGCCTGCAGGGCCTCGCCGCGCCGACCGGCGCCTTCCGTCATACCGCCCGCGAGATGCTCGGCCTCGCCGAGCTGAAGCGCGGCGACTACACCGCCGCCGGCCGCTGGTTCGACCAGATCGCCGGCGATGCCGAGACCCCGCAGGGCCTGCGCCAGCGGGTCGAGGTCTACGAGGCGCTGGTATCCGGCGGCCCGGTCACCGTGACGGAGGCCAAGCCCGACGCCGCGGCGCCCCCGCCGATGACCCGCTGACGCACGGCATGGCTCAAGCCGTCGCTTTCTGACATACGCAGCAGCAGACGTATCCTCCCCGTGTCATTCCGGGGCCGCGCAGCGGAACCCGGAACCCACGATCGAGCGCGACGCCCAGCGTCGTTGCACGGCTGGGTTCCGGGTTCTCGCCGTTGGCGAGCCCCGGAATGACGGCGGATTTTTCGACATCGTCAGGAAAGACCTGACGCAGAACCAGAAGACTGAAACCACCATGGAATTGCCGACAGTCGCGATCGTCGGCCGCCCGAACGTCGGCAAGTCGACCCTGTTCAACCGGCTGGTCGGCCGCAAGCTTGCCCTCGTCGACGATCGCCCCGGCGTAACCCGCGACCGCCGCGAGGGCGACGTCGCCTTCGGCGGTCTCAAGTTCCGCGTCATCGACACCGCCGGTCTCGAGGATGCCGCGGCCGACTCGCTGACCGGCCGCATGCGCCTGCAGACCGAGGCGGCGATCGTCGAGTCCGATGTCGTGCTGTTCGTGATCGATGCCCGCGCCGGCATTCTACCGGCCGACCGGCCCTTCGCCGAGATGGTGCGCCGCTCGGGCTGCCCCGTCATCCTCATCGCCAACAAGGCCGAGGGCCGGGATGGGCTGACCGGTGCCTACGACGCCTTCTCCCTCGGCCTCGGCGATCCGATCCCATTCTCGGCCGAGCACGGCGAAGGCGTCGGCGAACTCCACAGCGCCCTGCAGGAGGTGCTGCCGGATCTCGACGACGACGACGACGAGGACGGCCCCGGCGGCAAGGCGTTGCGCGTCGCCATCGTCGGACGTCCCAACGCCGGCAAGTCGACCCTGATCAACCGCATGGTCGGCGAGGAGCGCCTGCTGGTCGGCCCCGAGGCCGGCATCACCCGCGATTCCATCTCGCTCGATTGGGAATGGCGCGGGCAGCGGATCAAACTGCACGACACCGCTGGCATGCGCCGCCGCGCCCGCATCGACGACAAGCTCGAAAAGCTCGCGGTCTCGGACGGCATCCGCGCCGTGCGCTTCGCCGAGGTGGTGGTGATCCTGCTCGACGCGACCATCCCGTTCGAGAAGCAGGACCTCACCATCGTCGACCTCGTCGAGAGCGAGGGCCGGGCCCTGGTGATCGGCCTCAACAAGTGGGACCTCGTCGCCGACCAGCCGGGCCTGCTGAAAGAGCTGAGAGCCGACTGCACGCGCCTGCTGCCGCAGGTCCGCGGCGTCGCCGTCGTGCCGCTCTCCGGGCTTGCCGGCGAAGGTCTCGACAAGCTGATGCAGGCGGTGACGTCGGCGGCCGAAGTCTGGAGCCGTCGCATCTCGACCTCGAAGATCAACGACTGGCTCAGCAGTGCCACCGGGCGCAATCCGCCCCCGGCAGTCTCGGGCCGGCGCATCAAGATCCGCTACGCCACCCAGGTGAAGGCCCGGCCGCCGCATTTCGCGCTGTTCGGCAACCAGCTCGACGCCCTGCCGAAATCCTACACGCGCTATCTCGTCAACGAGATCCGCGAGGCCTTCGAGCTGCCCGGCACGCCGATCCGGCTGAGCTTGCGGACGACGAAAAATCCGTTCGACAAGGGTTGACCGGCCGAAGTGCATTCCGGCCGGCCGAGGCTTCGGCTCAGGCGTAGGCGACCGGGGTGCCGGCACCGGCATTGGGGACCGGATCGGGACCGAACTGGTTCGGACCGATGGTGCCACGCAGAAAGCCGGTCTCGATGAAATACCAGAGGCCGCCGATGAACGGCACGAACATGATCAGCAGCCAGATCCCCGGCTTGCCGCGGTCGTGATACCGCTTGATGCCGAGGCAGATGCCGGCCCAGAGGGGAACGATGAACAGGCCCAGGTTGATCAGGATGAACGGGACCGCGGCAGCGCCGTCCACCGAGTAGTTGCCGGCCTCGTCGGCCTGATTGGGAACCAGCTGGGCAATACCCAGGTTCGCCGCGAGCCCGACGACCAGGATGGCCAGCGTCAGCAAGATGGTGGCCTTCCAGAACTGGCCGCGGCCAATCCGGCCTTCGGCCGAAAACAGAAGTTTCTTCATGATAGCCCCGAAGCACGCGTTGCGTCCGGCCTTCGCCTGGACGGAGGTCGGGCCGTTCTTCGTTGCTAAGGTTCGGTGCACCCGATCTCAACGGCCAAGCTGGCGTTTGGGACGTTGGGACAAGAGATCGGCATCGGCCGGCCGATCGGGCTGTGGATGAAAACGGATTACGCGCCCTGCGTCGTCTCCGCGAGCCAGTCCACGACGGCGTCGAGAGCTTGCCGGTTGCTGGTCTCCACACCGCGCGCTGATTCGAACGTAGCGATCTGGCGGTCGGCGCTGGTGCCGTCCCGCAAGATGCGGTGCGCGCCCTCTACCGTGTCGCGGCAGCCGAGCGCCTCGGCATCGTCGGCGATGAGCGACAGCACCGTATCGAGCATGTCGGCGAAGGCGAACGCCTGCTCCGAGGCCTCGTCGATCAGCTCGGCCTCGATGCCGCTGCGCTGCGCCCGCCACAGGTTCTCCTGCGCCAGCGCCCGCGAGACGCCGGTGAGGCCCGCATTGAGATCCGGCCTCCGCTCGACGCAGCGCACGAGGCAGCGGAAAAGCGCGGCTATGGTGAGGGCGTCGTCGAGCCGGGTACAGCTGTCGGCGATGCGCAGCTCCAGCGTCGGGAACTTGATCGACGGGCGAAGGGAATACCAGAGGAAGCTCGCATCCTGGATCGAGCCTGCATTGACCATGATGCGCACGTAGCGGGCATAGTCCTCCTCGGTGGCGATCAGGTCCGGCAGTCCGGTGCGCGGCAGCTCGCCGAAGGCGCTGAGGCGGTAGGCTGCGAGGCCCGTGGGCTTGCCTTGCCAGAACGGCGAGGAGGCCGAGAGGGCGAAGAGCAGCGGCTGGAACGGCAGCAGCCGATTCATCAGGCCGACGCGGTGTTCGGGATTCTCGACCTCGACATGAACGTGCATGCCGCAGATCAAGCTGCGCCGCCCGGCGAGGCCGACGTCCCGCAGGATGCCGCGATAGCGGTCACCCTTGGTCGGCAGCTGCCGTGCCCAGTCCGCCACCGGATGCGTCCCGGCAGCGAAGACCATGAGCCCGTGCTCGCGCCCGATCTCGCCGAGTTGCCGCCTCTGCCGGTGCAGGACGTCGTGGGCCGGGCCGAACTCGGTCGAGGGTGGCGTGCAGACCTCGACCTGGCACTGCAGCAGTTCGCGCCCGATCTCGGGCAGCCGCTCCGCCGCCTCGACATGGAACGGCTTCACCGAGCGCCTCGGCGTGCCGCGGGTCTCGGCATCGGCGAGGAAGTACTCCTCTTCGATGCCGAAGCGGTAGCTGTGGCCGGCCATCACACGCCCTCCCCTGGACGACCGGCTTCAGCCGGGCTCGGGGAACGTGCGCGGAGAAGGTTCGGTTCAGGAGCGTAGCGGACCGCCCACCATCCAGGCCGGATCGAACCAGCGGTCGGCCTCGCCGTCGTAGGGGAGACGGGTGACGTCCCAGTGCTGGATATACTTCGCGTAGACGTTCCAGACGGAGATACCGCCACCGACGAAGATGCGGCGGCCGGGGTAGCGCGCGAGCACATGCTCGGGGTCCTCGTGCGAGCGGATCACGTCGATGGTGCGGTCCTTAAAGGCGAATTCAGGTACCGAGCCGATGGTCTTGGGGCCAGCGATCAGGACGTGGCCCATGGTCAGCGCGAAGAATCGCGTCACGTCCTCGACGAAGAGCGGATCGGTGTTGCCCTCCCAAGGGAGCTGGCCGTTGAGGCCGAGCTGGCCCCGCTGGCCGATGGCGCAGATGCAGCGGACGTCGATCATGATGGGTCCTCAAAGGTTCGGCTACGCACCGGCGATCCAACCAGACCCACTCATCTCGAGGCGCCACGTAGTGGCCGCGAATGAGACCTCCAAGACCCACAGTCTCGGCTGGAGCCCTCCTTCGAGGCTAACGTTTCACGGCAGCATCTTTGGATGAAGGGGGATGGTCGGAAGGAGGCTGGCAGCCCAGCTTTCGCGCGCTTACGTCACTCGGGCGGCCGAAATCCAAAAAGCCGCCCGGTCGGGAAATCGAAGATCTTTCCGGATTCCGTCCAAGCTGGCGAGGCCAGGATTACAAAACTGGACGCCAGATCCTCCGGCGTCTTCAGCGTCTCCGGATCCTCGCCCGGCATGGCCGAGCGGCGCATGGCGGTGCGGAGCGGGCCGGGGCTGAGGAGCATCGCGCGGATCGGCGTGGTCTCGGTCTCGGCCGCGTACGTGCGAACCATGGCGTCGAGCGCCGCCTTGGAGATCGAGTATGGCCCCCAATAGGCCTTGCACTTGTGGGCCGCACCCGACGTCACGAAGATCGCGCGACCGGCGTCGGAGCGGCGCAGCAGCGGGTCCAGCGAGCGGATCAGACGCCAGTTGGCGGTGACGTTAACGTCGATCGTCTGCTGCCAGACCTTTGGCGTGATGTGCCCGAGCGGCATCAGCGCGCCGAGGATGCCGGCATTGCCGACGACGATGTCGAGCTTCTGCCAGCGCGCGTCGATGGCGGCGCCCAGGCGGTCGATGGCGTCGTAATCGGTGAGGTCGAGCGGGACGAGCGTGGCGCTGGACCCGACGGCCTGAATGGCGTCGTCGAGTTCTTCCAGCGCACCCTGCGTCCGCGCCACGGCGATGATGTGCGCGCCAGCCTTGGCCAAAGCCAGCGCGGCCGCGCGGCCGATCCCGCGCGAGGCGCCGGTGACGACGGCGACACGGCCGGCAAGCGGTTCTTTGGAGGTTTCGATCATCGGAGGGATCAAGCTCTCACAGTCATTCCGGGGCCGCGAAGCGGAACCCGGACCCGAAGGGGCGCGCCGGAGGCGTGCAATCCATGACTGAGCGCAGCATCTCGGGTAGATTCCGGGTTCGCCGTCGACGCCCCGGAATGACGGGATGGCAGCACCACTAATCCGCTTCCGCCAGCATCGCGAACCGCTTCGGGCCAGCAATCTGCAGGTCGGTGAGGCCGGTGGGGTAATCGCCGGTGAAGCAATGGTCGGTATATTGCGGGCAAGTTGCGTCGCGGCCCTCCTCGCCCATGGCACGGTAGAGGCCGGGAATCGAAAGGAAGGCGAGGGAATCGGCGCCGATATAGTCGCGCATGCCCTCCAGATCGTAGGTTGCAGCCAGGAGCTTTTCGCGCTCGGGTGTGTCGATCCCGTAGAAGTCCGGGTGTGTGATCGGCGGCGAGGCGATGCGGAAGTGGACCTCACGGGCGCCGGCCTCGCGCATCATGCGCACGATCTTGATCGAGGTGGTGCCGCGCACGAGGCTGTCGTCGACGAGTATGATGCGCTTGCCCTCGACGGCCGCACGATTGGCCGAATGCTTCATGCGCACCCCGAGTTCGCGCACAGTCTGTGTCGGCTGGATGAAAGTGCGCCCGACATAGTGGTTGCGGATGATGCCGATCTCGAAGGGCAGCCTCGCCTCCTGCGCGAAGCCGAGCGCCGCCGGTACGCCGGAATCCGGCACCGGAATGACGATGTCGGCGTCCGCCGGGGCCTCGCGGGCGAGTTCGTGGCCGATGCTCTTGCGGATGCCGTAGACGCTCTTGCCGTTCACCACCGAATCCGGCCGAGCAAAGTAGATGTATTCGAAGATGCAGGGGCGCATCGGCTGCCGCTCGGCGAAGCGGATCGATTCGACCCCCTCTTCCGAAATCACCACCACCTCGCCGTTCTCGACGTCGCGCACGAAGCGCGCGCCGATGATGTCGAGCGCGCAGGATTCGGAGGCCAGGATGTAGCGGCCGTCGAGTTCGCCGAGCACCAGCGGACGGATGCCAAGAGGGTCGCGGGCGCCGATGAGCTTCTTGTTGGTGAGCGCTACGATCGCGTAGGCGCCCTCGATCTGTTGAAGCGCCTCGACGAAGCGCTCGACGATACGCGGCTTTCGGCTGCGGGCGGCCAAGTGCAGAACCACCTCGGTGTCGGAGGTGGACTGCGTGATGGCGCCGTCGCGGACGAGATCGCGGCGGATCGAGAGGGCGTTGGTGAGGTTGCCGTTATGTGCAACCGCGAGCCCCCCGCTCGCCAGTTCGGCGAAGAGCGGCTGGACGTTGCGCAGGATCGTGCCGCCGGTGGTCGAATACCGGACGTGACCGATGGCGGCCCGCCCGCGCAGGCGTTCGATGGTGCCGCGATCGGAAAAGTTGTCGCCGACGAGGCCCTGGCGGCGCTCCGAGTGGAATACCTTTCCATCGAACGAGACGATGCCGGCCGCCTCCTGGCCGCGATGCTGCAGGGCATGGAGCCCGAGCGCGGTGACGGCCGAGGCGTCGTCATGGCCGAAGATGCCGAAGACGCCGCACTCCTCGCGCAGCGTATCGCCGTACTCGCCGAGCGGATCGCGGTCGATCTCGGCATCGGGGACGCTCGCGCCGTGTGCAGGCATGCCGATACCGAATCCTCGTTGCCGGAACCGGGCTCCGGGCTGAACTGAAGAAGCGCTACTTAGTCGGCCTTGCAGTCGTAACCAAGAACGGTTGCACGCAGATCAGCGTCCCGGTGCCGGCGTGGCAGGCGCCGCGTCGCTCCGGCGCTGCCCGCCGGTCTCGGTCTCGGCCGGCGGCTCGGCAGGCTCGCCGGTGCCGTCGCCCTTCGGCTTGCGCAGGTTCTTCAGGAAGCCCTCGGGGTTGGCCGGCAACTGGGCCACCAGGGCGTCGCCGGACTTCTCCAGAAACGGGCGGCTTTTCGCCTGGGCCGCCCATTCGGGCATCTTGCCCTGGACGAGCCAGGCCAGAAACACCCAACCGATCACGCAGATCAGGAAGCCGCGTCCGGCTCCGAACAGGAAGCCGAGGGAGCGGTCGACCGCGCCGATGCGCGAGTCCAGCACGATGTCGGAGATCTTCACCGTGATGATCGAGACGACGATGAGGGTGCCAAGGAAGATCGCGGCGATCGAGGCGACGAGCGCCACGGTGTCGCTGGTGACGTGCTGCTTCACCGTCGGCAACAGCATGGGATGCAATGTCCAGGCGACGGCGCCGGCCACCACCCAAGCGACGATGGCCAGCACCTCGCGCGTCACGCCGCGCACCGCTGCGAGGAGCGCGGAGATCACGACGATGCCGAGCACCACGAGATCGAGGATCGAGAACGGCATCGCTGTCGGCAATCGTGGGGGCGGAGAAACGCATGACGGGAACGACCGCACCGGTTCCCCCCGAACCGCGCGCCCTCGTCTCTTGGTTACCGAATATACCCCGCCGAACCTCGGCCGTCACCCGCCGGCCGGACGAGCCCGCCGATTCGCGGTTCGTAACGGCCCTTGGGCCACAACCCGAACTCCGATCGACATTCGCGCCGGTCTCGGTGATTTCCGTCGCGGAGCTGGTCGTGTTCCGGATCGGGGCGGACGCTCATTCGCGAGAGTGTGGACGCCGCTTCGTCATTGCGAACGAAGCCTGTCGATGCAGCCTTTAACGGCCGATGGCACATTCCCGCTGCGTCGAACGAACGAAAAAGCCGCCCTGCGAAGGGGCGGCTTTGACAGATCAGCGGCTCTGCAGCCAAAATTACTTGATCTTCGTCTCTTTGAAATCGACATGCTTGCGCACGACCGGGTCGTACTTTCGCATCGTCAGCTTCTCGGTCTGCGTGCGGGAGTTCTTCTTGGTGACGTAGAAGAAACCCGTGTCGGCGGTCGAGATGAGCTTGATCTTGACGGTGACGGCCTTGGCCATGGCGCTGTGCCCCTGAAGCGGTGGGTGAACGCATTCCGCTCGGGCGAAACGCAAAAGGCCGGGTTGGAACCCGGCCGGAATTCGGGTGGGTGAATGCCCGATCGGCCCTCGCCCGTCAAGGCGGCGGTCGATTCAGCTCCGTGGCGGATAGGTGTGCTCGATGGCGGGGAAGCGGCCGCCGCGCACGTCCTCGGCGTAGCCCTTTACCGCATCTTCGATATGCCCGCGCAGGGCACCGTAGCTCTTCACGAATTTCGGGGCGCGGTCGGAGAGGCCGAGCATATCTTCGAGCACGAGGATCTGGCCGTCGCACTGGGCGCTGGCGCCGATGCCGATCGTCAGCGCTGTCACCTCCGGCGACGCGGCGATGGTGCGCGCCACCGGTTCGACGATGCCCTCCATCACCATGGCGAAGGCCCCGGCCCGGCTGATCGCGACGGCGTCGTCCATCAGCGACTCTTGGCTCTCGGGCGTGTGGCCCTGGACCTTGAAGCCGCCCATGGTGTTCACGGATTGGGGGGTGAGGCCGATATGGCCCATCACCGGCACGCCGCGATCGACCAGGAACGACACCGTCTCGGCGAACTTGGCGCCACCCTCCATCTTGATCGCGCCGGCGCCGGTCTCCTTGATGACGCGGGCGGCGGTGTGGAAGGCCTGTTCCTTGCTCGCTTCGTAGGAACCGAATGGCAGGTCGACGACGATCAGCGCCCGGCTGGTGCCGCGCATCACCGCCTGGGCCTGCACGATCATCATGTCGACGGTAACCGGCAGGGTCGATTCCATGCCGTGCATCACCATGCCGAGGGAATCGCCGACGAGAATGAAGTCGCAATAGGCGTCGAGGATGCCCGCCGTGTGCGCGTGATAGGCGGTGAGGGCGATGATCTTGCGGCCTTCGGCCTTGTGCCGGTCGAGATCGGCCGGCCTGACACGCCGGGATTGAACCAATTGCGACATGCTCTCCTGCCTCGCCTGCCTCGCAGCCCACTCGGTTGCGACGCCGTTGCCTGCGGGACAGTATTATACACGGGTTCCACCGCCATGGCGGCACCGCGCATCGGCTGCAACGAAGACTGTCGATGTGGGAAGCAGCCCGGAGAGGCCTGCATCACATGCGTGGTACGGCGAACCGTCCCGCTTGCCCTTGTTCGGGCGTTTCCTCCCTAGACTTCGGGCCGTCTCCGGGCGGCCTTTTTTCCGCCACAAGTCGGCAGGTGTCAACAGCCATATTCGCGGCGATGGTTTTGAATTCGCTGAATTTTTAGGCGCAGGCCTACGATCGGACGGGCATTGGGACGAGCGCCTCCGACCGCGGAGGCTAGAGGGTTTTCTCGAGGAAAGATTCGATCCATTCCGCCTGCGTTTCGCCGACGGAACGCCCGACCTCGTCTCGACCCTTGAAGGCGATCAGCGTGCTCTGGCTCCGCGCATCGAAACGACGGACCAAGGCCTTCTGCGTATCGAAGTCGATCTCGAAGATCGCGAGACTGCCGAAGCGGGCACCGGTGCCGAGCTTGGCCAGGATCGGCTTCTGCGCCTTGCAAATAGGGCACCATGGCGCCGTGATCGCAACCAGTACCGGTTGGCCCGCCGCCTGTGCGGCGTCGAAGGCGGCCTGATCGAATGGGATCGGGGCGGCTCCGAAGGCGGAGGTCGCCATCGATGACAACAAAGCAGTAACGATGAGCGATCGGCGCGTAAGCATCGGTCCAATTCCTTAACCGTCAGCGCTGCGGCTCGGCAGGCGGCGTCGCCTTCTCGTCGGCGATGTATGTCCACGTCTTGTCGGCCTTCACCACCGCAGTGTCGTACGTGTCCTGCCAACCCTCGACGCCGAGCGGCCACCAGTGGACGCGACTGTAGCCAGCCGCGACCAAGCGCTTGCCGGCGTTCCAGCTGCCCCAGCATTCCGGACGGCAGAAGGTGACGATGGGCTTGGCCTTGTCGCCGCCGGTCAGCTCCGCGATGCGCCTGAAGAACTCCGCTTCCTGCTCGGGCGTCAGCGGCACGACGCCTGCGCCCGGCAGCCAGACCGCGCCGGGGATCGAGCGATGCGATGGCAGCCACGGCGTGCCCGGCGGCAGGCCCTGGGGCTTGCGATCGGCGAGCACCACGTCGAGGAGCACCGGCTTGTCGTCGGCGATCAGCGCGGCGAGGGCGGCAAGGTCGACCACCGTCGCGCCCTTGAGCGTCGGCGGCGTGTAGCCGTGCTGCGGCCCGTCGTAGAGCCCTGTCGGTTCCGGCACGTTCACCGGCGAGTCCGCCGGACCCGCCGCCCCGAGCAGGGCGGCGAATGCAGCGACCGCGAGGGGCCGAAGAACGCGAGGCCGATGCAGAGCGGACATCAGTTGCTCGGCGACGGTGCTTCGAAGCTCTTCTCCCACCGGCCGTCCTGGTTGTCGGAGGCGACGACCTTGATCGGACCCTTGCCCTCGGGCTTGAAGCCGAAATGGATCACCGGGTTCGAGGCGATGGAGATGTCGCCGTCCATGTGGAAGATCAGCTTGTCACCGTAGGACACGTCGAGCTTCTGGATATAGCGGGCCGGGGTGTAGTCGCGGCTGACCTGATTCATCTGCATCCCTGAAAAGTTCGGGTGGCGGATCATCAGCGTCGCTTCGGCCGGCTTGCCGGGGGTGGCCTCGCCGAACTTCATGCGCATGTCGCCCATGCCCTTCATGGCCTCCTCGTCGCTCATGCCCATCGGGGCCGAACAACCGCCGGAGGCTTTCACGAAGCCGACCGACTCATAGAACTTGCCATCCGTCGTCTCGGTGACGGCGTGGACGTTGGTGTAGTTGTTGATGCGCACGCGCAGCTTGACCTCGCCCGGATCGGCGGCCGGCCCGAAGGTGAAGTGGGCGGCATACGGCGTCGGGTTGTCGTCGATCACGAGCGAGAGGCTCTTCACCTTGTCCTTCTCGGGCATGGTCAGGGTGATCGGCACCAGCGCGGCGTCCTCGGCGCGCTTGGGCGCATCGATCTTCACCATCGTCTCGCTCGGCTCGATCGTCTTGCCGGCGAAGAGCTCCTTCTTGAGATCGTTCCAGCGCTCGGCGCGCTCCTGGTCGGTGTCCGACGCACCGGCGGCGTGAGCCGTGCCCGCGACGAGCGCCGTCGCCGACAGCGAAAGGCTGAGTGCTAGGATCAAGGCTTTCATGGCGTCCTCCTGAGTGCTGACGAATCTAGTGCAGTTTTCGATGGCTGGGATGTCGGCACGTCGCCGTACGGGTCACTCCCACTCCAGTTCCTTGTAGGCCTGCGTAACGTTCCGCGGATTGTAGGTTTCGAACAGCGCCCAGTTGTCCCGTTCCTCGTGGGCGACGGTCTTGGAGGCCTTCTCGATGGAGACGTCGGACGAGACGGCCTTTCGGGTCTGGTCACGCAGGGCCGTGAGGTAGCGGGAGAGGTCGGCGAGAGCGGGGGCAAGTTCGACCCGCGTCGGGCCGTGGCCCGGTACGGCATGGGTAGCGCCAAAACCCCTCAGACGCTCGATCTCCTTCAGCCAGCCGACCAAATTGCCGTCGAGGGAGGGGATGCGGCCGACGAACAGCAGGTCGGCCGGGAACAGCAGGCCGCTCTCCGAATCGCGCATGGAGAGGTCGCAATTGGTGTGGGCCGTACCGTGAGCGGTGAAGACGAGCTTACGGCCGCCGATATCGATCTCGGCGCCATCCTTCACCTCCAGGGTCGGATAGACCACGCTGCCGGCCTTCTCGGGCCCGAGGAGGTCTTCGAGCCGCTTGCGATAGAATTCACCACGTGAATCGAGGGCGCTCCGAAGGACGTGATGGCCGACGAAGACCGGTTTGTCCTCGCTGAAGGCCGAGGCGCCGAAGCAGTGATCCGGATGGACGTGAGTCAGAACCACGTGGCTGATCGGCTTCTCCGTGCGCCTGCGGATCTCGCCGCGCAGCCAGGCACCGTCGGCTCGGCTGCCGCCCGACTCGGTCACCAGTACCGAATCGCGGCCGACGATGAAGCCGATATTGGCGATAGCGTCGTTGTTCTCGGGGCTGGCCTCGGCGTCGGGACCGCGCCGGATAAAGATGCCCGGCCCCACCTCGTCGAGCGCGAAGCCCTCGGCCGAACGGCCGAGCGTCGGCAGACAGCACAGGCAGAATCCACCGAACAACGCCTCGCGGCGGCTCGCGAATCCCTTCATCGTGCCGATCCTCGGGCGTATTGGGCACGGACCAGCGTACCGCCGAAAGCGGGCGCGACCATCTGCCATTTCCTCCGTCTTGTCTTTCTACCATTTAGTAGGTAGCCAGAGTTCTGGTCAAGAGCCGAGAGACAGTGCTAGGCATGATCAACGATCAAGCGCGCGTGATGAACATAGACAGCGAACGATGAGGGACACACGCAGCGAATTGCTGATGCAGGCCGAGATCCTGGTGCGGGGTCGCGGCTATTCCGGCTTCAGCTATGCCGATCTGGCGGACGCCGTGGGTATCCGCAAGGCGAGCATTCACCATCATTTCCGCACCAAGGAAGACTTGGCCTTAGCACTCGTCGCTGCCTACGACGCACGCTACGACGAAGCCCTGGCGGCGATCCTCGACGAGACCGCCGACGGCGTCTCGCGGATCGAAGCCTATGGCCGGCTTTACCTGACCGGCGTCGAGAAGGGGCTGGGGTGCCTCTGCGCCGCGCTTGCAGTGGAACTCGACACGCTGCCCGAGGCCTTGCGCGCGGACATCGCCCGCTTCTTCGACAAGCACATCGCGTGGCTGGAGCAGATCCTCAGTCAAGGCGTGGCCGACGGCAGCGTGCGCGCGAGCGTCGACCCGGCTGCGTCCGCACGCATGGTCGTGGCGACGCTGGAGGGGGCGTTGCTGTTGGAGCGGTTGCTGGCGGGGCCGGTGGGGTTCGGGAATACGCTGACGGCGCTGGCGGAGAGCCTCAGACCAACCGGTTCATAGAAACGGCGCCGGATCGTTGTCCCGGCGGGGCGGCTTCACGTCCACGCGGTTCCACCAGCCGCCGCCGAGAGCCTGGAACAGGGCGACCGTGTCCGAATACTGGTTCGCCCGCGCTGTGGCCGAGGTCACCAGCGCCGAGAGGTAGGCCTGCTGGCCGATCAGCAACTGGGCGCTGTTGATCGCACCGGCCTCGAACTGCTTGCGGATGAGGCCGACGCTCTCGCCCGTGGCCTTCTCGGCGGCTGTGGCGGCGGCGACGGCATCGGCGTCGGATTGCAGGGCACGCAGCACGTCGGCGACGTTCTGGAAGGCGGTAAGCACGACCTGACGGTACTGGGCCTGAGCGAGGTTGAGTCCCTCTTCCGCGGCCTGCTGTCGCCGGAAGAGGGTGCCGGCATCGAACAGCGGCTGGGCGACGGTGCCGACGACGCTGTAGAAGAACGCCGCCGAGCTCGCGAGTTGGGCGATCCGTACGGCGCTCGAGCCGCCGGCGGCGGTGATGTTGAACTGGGGCAGCCGGTTCGCGACCGCGACCCCCACGCCGGCGCTCGCCTGCTCCACCTGAGCCTCGGCGGCCTTCACGTCCGGCCGCTGCTGCACCAGCATGGATGGCAGGCTGACGGGGAGCTTCGTCGGCAGGCGGAGCGCGCTGAGCGTAAAAGTCTCCGAGACCTCTTCGCTCGGGAGGCGCCCGACCAGCGCCGTCAGCAAGTTGCGTTGCTGCGCCAGCGCCTTTTCGAGCGGCGGCAGAAGCTGCTGCGAGACGGAGAGCTGGGCCTGCTGCTGCAGCACGTCGGCTCCGGCGATCTGCCCGAGGGAAAGCTGCTTGTTGTAGAGGTTGAGGACTTCGGTCTGCGCCGCGATCACCTTCTTGGTGGCGTCGATCTGGGCGCGCAGCGACGCCTCTTGGATCGCGGCCAGCACGACGTTGGTGGTCAAGGTCAGGTAGGCGGCTTCCAGCTGGAAGCGCTGGTTTTCGGCCTGAGCCTCGAGCGCTTCGACCTGCCGGCGGTTGCCGCCGAAAACGTCCGGCACGAAGGCGACCTGAACCTGAGGCGTGAACAGGCTGTAGGTGAGCTGGCGCTGATCGTTCAGCGGGCCCTGCAGCTCGCCGCCGGGCGCCTTCTGCTGCGACGCGAGCCCGTTGAAGCCGACCTGCGGAAACAGGGTGCCGCGCTGCGCCTCGGTGTTCAGCCGGGCCATCCGGAGCGAGGCCTGGGCCGCATCGAGGGACGGGTTGTTGGCGAGCGCTTCGGTGACGAGCCGGTTCAGGGCCGGGGAACGAAACAGCGTCCACCATTGCCCAGGGATGTCCGCGCCCTTCACGAAGTCCTGATCGGCCGAGCCGCCCTGGCTCGTCTTCACGCCGCTGGCGGCACGGGGATCGCGCAGGGGTTCCTTGGTATAGCCGGACACCGGAGGATCGGCGGGCGCCATGAAATCTGGGCCGACGGCGCAGCCGCCGAGGCTGGCTGCCAGCGCCAGAACGGCCACGGTCGAGCGCAGGCGCTTCGATGTCTGCGTGGCTGCCGTCATGCCCTCGTCCGGCGATCCGCACCGTGTCGTCGCACTGCACAGGCGCTCACGGCAGAGCGGAGTCAACGCGAAGCTTCGCGCGCGCCGAAGCCTTTCGGCGGCCTGTTGCCGGTGCATCACGGGACGCGCCCGATCAGGCCGCAGCCGCATGCCGGTGAGCGCCCTGCCCCTCGGCTGCCCTTTGGGGGGGGCGACGGGAAAATAGGGAGATCAGGACGGGCACCACGACGAGGATGAGGTTTGGCGCCAGGGTGATGCCGCCGACCACCACCAGGGCCAGCGGCTTCTGTACCTGCGAGCCGATACCGGTGGAGACCGCGGCCGGAAGCAGGCCGACGCAGGCCGCGACGCAGGTCATCATCACCGGCCGCATGCGGATGTTGGCGGCGTTCCAGACGGCGTCCCGCCGCGCCTGCCCCTCGTCGATGAGCTGGTTGTAGTAGGCGAGCAGGATCACGCCCTCCATCGTCGAGATGCCGAACAGCGCGATGAAGCCGATCGCCGCCGAGATCGAGAACGGCGTGCCCGTGAACACCAGGGCGAAGATGCCGCCGATCATCGCCATCGGGATCACGCTGAGGGTCAGCAGCATGTCCACGACGGAGGCGAAGTTGACGTAGAGCAGCAGGGCGATGAGCGCGAGCGTGATCGGAACCACCACCGACAGGCGCGCGACGGCGTCCTGCAGGTTGGTGAACTGCCCGACCCATTCGAGGTGGTAGCCGGCCGGGAGCTCGACCTCCCGTGCAACGCGCTCCTGCGCCTCGATCACCGCACTGCCGAGATCGCGCCCGCGTACCGAGAATTTCACCGGGATGTAGCGCTCCTGGTCCTCGCGGTAGATGAAGGCCGCGCCGGAGACGAGGTCGACGCTGGCGATCTCGGAGAGGGGCACCTGCACCACGGTGTCACCCTGCTGCGCGCCGATGGTGATGTTGCGGATCGTCTCGAGCGAGCGGCGATACTCCGGCGCGAGGCGCACACGCATCGGGAAGTGCCGGTCCGAGCCGTATTCGTAGAGATCGCCCGCCGCCTGTCCGCCGATGGCGGCCTGAACGGTGGTGTTCACGTCGCCGGGCGACAGCCCGAAGCGCGCCGCCTTGCGACGATCGACGTCGATCCGCACCGTCGGCTGACCCAGGGAGGTGAAGACCGCGAGATCCTCGACGCCGGCGACGGTGGCGAGCACCGACTTGATCTTGTTCGCGGCCTTGGTGATCTCTTCGAGGTCGCTGCCGTAGATCTTGACCGAGTTCTCGCCCTTCACGCCCGAGGCTGCCTCCTGGACGTTGTCTTCGATGTACTGGGAGAAGTTGAACTCGATCCCCGGAAAATCAGCCGCAAACTTCTTCTGGAGATCGGCGATGATCTCTTCCTTGGTGACGCCTTTGCGCCATTCGTCGATGGGCTTCAGCGGCGCCAGGATCTCCACGTTGAAGAAGCCGGTCGCGTCGGTGCCGTCGCTCGGACGGCCTTGGTGCGAGAGCACGGTGACGACCTCCGGCACCTCGCGCACGATGCCGCGGATCTTCTCGACATAGGAATTGCCGGCCTCCAGCGAGATCGAGCCGGGCATGGTGCCTCGGATATAAAGGTTGCCCTCTTCCAGCTTCGGCAGGAATTCCAGGCCGAGGGTCTTGCTGGCGATGCCGGCGGCGGCGAGCACCGCGACGATCAGGCCGAGGGCGATCACCTTGTGGTTCAGGGCGAGGCGCAGGACGATGACGTGCCCGAAGCGCATGGCCCGCACGATGAGCGTGTCGCGCTCCTCGACGTGATTGGGCAGGATCAGCGCCGCCAGTGCCGGCGAGACCGTGAAGGTCGCGAGCAGGCCGCCGATCAGCGCGTAGGCGTAGGTCTTCGCCATCGGCCCGAAGATGTGGCCCTCGACGCCGGTCAGCGTGAAGAGCGGCAGGAAGCCGACGATGATGATCGTCGCCGAGAAGAAGATCGCCCGGTTCACCTCGGCCCCGGCGATGCCGATGATGCCGAGCCGCCCGGTCAGGCCGCCCGGCGGTGTCTGGCCCTCGCTGTGTTCGGGCTCTGCGACGTGCCGGAATACGTTCTCGACCATGATCACGGTCGCATCGACGATCAGCCCGAAATCGATGGCGCCGAGGGATAGCAGGTTCGCGGAATCGCCGCGGATCACCAGGATCGCGATGGCGAAGCCCAGCGCGAACGGAATCGTCGCCGCCACGATGATCGCGCTGCGGAGCGAGCCGAGAAACAGCCACTGCACCACGAACACGAGCACCACGCCGAATACGAGGTTGTGCATCACGGTGTGCGTCGTGGTCTCGATGAGCCCGCTGCGGTCGTAGATGCGCTCGATCTTCACGCCCGGTGGCAGGATCGTGGACGCATTGATCCGCTCGATCTCGGCCTCGACCCGGCGCAGGGTCGGCAGGCTCTCGCCGCCGCGGCTCATCAGGACGATGCCCTCGACGATGTCGCTCGCGCCGTCATGGCCGACGATGCCGAGGCGCGGCGCGCTCGACACGCGAACCTCCGCAACGTGACGGACCAGAACAGGAACGCCCTTGACCTGCGTCAGCATGGTCTCGCGGATGTCGTCCATGTCGCGGATCAGGCCGACGCCGCGCACGACGGCCGATTGCTCGCCGACATTCAGCGTCTGGCCGCCGACGTTGATGCTCGAATTGTTGAGCGCGGTGATCACCTGGACCAGCGTCAGGCCAAAGGCCTGGAGCCGGTTGAGGTCGACGGCGATCTCGTATTCTTTGGCCTTGCCGCCGAAGGCGGTGACGTCGACGACGCCGGGGATCGCCTTGAAGCGGCGCTGCAGCACCCAGTCCTGAAGCGTCTTGAGGTCCGTCGGCGTGTAACCCGCGGGGCCGGTGATCTTGTAGCGCATGATCTCGCCCACGGGGCTCGTCGGCGAGATCTGCGGCTGGGCGTTGTTCGGCAACGGCGGAAGTTGCGACAGGCGGTTGAGCACCCGCTGCAGCGCCTCCTGGTAGGTGAACTCGTAGTTGAACTGCACCTTCACGTCGGAGAGGCCGAACAGCGAGATCGTGCGGACGACCGTTGCGTTCGGGATGCCGGCGAGCTGCACCTCCAGCGGAATCGTGATGTAGCGCTCGATCTCGTCGGCCGACTGCCCCGGCAACTGCGTGATGACGTCGACGAGCGGCGGCACCGGATCCGGATAGGCCTCGATGTTGAGCTGCAGATAGCTTGCGTAACCGATCCCGAGGGTCATCAGGAACAGCAGGAAGACCAGTACGCGCTGCTTGAGGGAGAAGACGATCAGACTGTTCATGGTGCGCCCTCAGTCCGATCGTCAGGACGCGTTGCTGCCGGTCGCCGCACGGTCGATGAAGATGGCGCCGCGCGTCACGACCTCCTCGCCCGTCTTGAGGCCCTCGACCACCTGGACGTTGTCGCCGTTGGTCAGACCGAGTTTCACATCGCGCGCTTCGATGGCGCCGTCGGGTCGCGACACCCAGACATGCGCCTTGTCGCCCTCGTAGACGACGGCCGCGCTCGGCACGCTCGGCGAGAACCGGTCGCCGCCGGTGACGATGGTGAAGTTCGCGAACATCTCGGGCTTGAGCGAGCGGTCGGGATTGTCGAGCTCGCTGCGCACGCCGAGCCGGCGCGTCGCCGGGTCGAGGCTGGTGGCGATGTAGCTGATCTTGGCCCGGAAGATCGTGCGCGGGAAGCCGACGACGCGGGCGTCGATCTCCTGGCCGATGCGCACCTTCGGCACCTCGCTCTCGCGGACGTTGGCGATGAGCCACACCGTCGAGAGATCCCCGATCACGAAGAGCGGGTCGCCGGAGGACGAGATGTACTGCCCGACGCCGACCTTGCGCTGGACGATGGTGCCGGCGATCGGCGCGCGCACCTCGGTCTCGGCGCTCATCCGGCCGGCCTTCTCGAAGGCCGAGATCTCCTCGTCGGTCTTGCCGAGCAGCCTGAGCTTGTTGCGGCCGGCCTGAAGCGTCGCCTCGGCGGTCTTGAGGTCGCTCTGTGCTGCGATGACGTCGTTCTGCGCCGATTCGTAGTCCTTCAGCGCTGTGGCGCGGGCCTGAAACAACTCCTGCTGGCGCACGGCGATGTTCTGTTCGAGCTTGTAGAGCGCCCTGGCCTTGTCCAGGCCGTTGAGCGCGCCCTGGTAGTCGTTCTGAGCCTGAACCATGTCGCTGGCTTCGATGGTCAGGAGGACCTGGCCCGCCTTCACGTCGTCGCCGGCGCGGGCCAGCACTTTGGTCACGCGGCCCGAATAGGGCGAAGTGACGGGCACGTTGTCGTCCTCGTTGACCGCGATACGGCCCTCCGCCGAGTATTCCGGCCGGAAGGTCACGAATGCGACCGGCTTGATCTCCAAGGCCGTCCGCTGTTCCTTCGTCGGCCGGAAGACGCGCTCGCCCGCGGCGGCATTCCTCTTGGCGGATCTTGCGCCCTCGTCGTCCTTGGGCTCGCTCTTTCCCGGCATCATGTCCTGCGCAAGCGCGAGGGACTTCTCGGCGAGATCGCGCACCGGCTGCGGCCAGATGGCGACGGCGGCGACGAGCGCGACGACCACCGACAGCAGGAGGCCGAGCGTGAGCATCGACGCGCGGCGGGGCCGCTCGCGCGTCGCCTCGAAATACGCGCGGGCGGAATCCGCCTCGGGCTCAACGGGTGTGCGCGCGTCCATTCGGTCTCGGGCTCAAGGTCGCGATGCCGCGGGTGTCGTCGATCGGGTGCGAATCAGCGAAACGAAGCGGCGCCTGCGAATCACAGAACCGCTTGTTTCGGCTTCTATAAGGCAGGCTGCTCGGCGTCGTTCGAAGGCCTGACGAAAGCCGTGTTACGCCGCCTCGCACTGCCAAGCTTGGGCTGTGCTGGCAAGTGCAGCTCGGGCATGGCTGGAAATAACGGCGGACGCCGTATGCGCCCGCTGCGGGATGCCTTCTATCCGGCGCCCGATGACACAATATGACGGTTCGCTACGTCATCCACTGTCTGCCACAGCCCGACGAGTCCTCATGTCCGATACCGCGCGTCCCACCTCGGAAAAGATCCCCGTCACGGTGCTTACCGGCTATCTCGGTGCGGGCAAGACGACGCTCCTGAACCGCATCCTCACCGAGAACCACGGCAAGCGCTACGCCGTGATCGTCAACGAGTTCGGCGAGATCGGCATCGACAACGACCTCGTCATCGGCGCCGACGAGGAAGTGTTCGAGATGAACAACGGCTGCGTCTGCTGCACGGTGCGCGGCGACCTGATCCGGATCATGGACGGGCTGGTGAAGCGGCGCGGCAAGTTCGACGCGATCATCGTCGAGACCACCGGGCTCGCCGACCCCGCCCCCGTCGCGCAGACCTTCTTCATCGACGAGGACGTCGGCAGCGCCGCCCGTCTGGACGCCGTCGTGACGGTGGCCGATGCGAATTGGCTCGCGGACCGCCTCAAGGACGCGCCCGAGGCCAAGAACCAGATCGCCTTCGCCGACGTGATCCTGCTGAACAAGGCCGATCTCGTCGAGCCGGCCGACCTCGACCGCGTCGAGGGCTTGATCCGGTCGATCAATCCATACGCGAAGGTCCACCGCACCAGCCGCTGCGACGTGGCCCTCGATCAGGTGCTCGACCGCAACGCCTTCGACCTATCCCGCATCCTCGACATCGAACCGGACTTCCTCGAAGAGGGCCAT
Source organism: Methylobacterium haplocladii (assembly GCF_007992175.1). Classification (GTDB taxonomy): domain Bacteria; phylum Pseudomonadota; class Alphaproteobacteria; order Rhizobiales; family Beijerinckiaceae; genus Methylobacterium; species Methylobacterium haplocladii. The sequence continues at coordinate 75,441 of NZ_BJZT01000001.1, forward strand.
CACCATCACCACGACGACGACATGCAATCGGTCTCGGCCAAGATCGACGGCCCGGTCGACCCCGAAAAATTCATGCCGTGGATCTCGACCCTGACCCAGGTCCAGGGGCCGGACATCCTGCGCTGCAAGGGCATCGTCGCCTTCCCCGACGAGCCGCAGCGCTTCGTCTTCCAGGGCGTCCACCAGATCCTCGACGGCGACCTTCAGGGTCCGTGGAAGGATGACGAGGCCCGCGTGTCGCGGGCGGTCTTCATCGGGCGCAAGCTCGACCCGGAGGCGATTCGTGCGGGGTTTTTGTCGTGCGGCGTGTAGAGCCGTTCCCTCACTGATTATCGAAGCCGTCGCACTCCGTGCGCGACGGCTCCTTCTATGAGGCCGGATCGTCAGCGGGGTGCGAATGGCCCCGGATCCGAACTCGGCTGTGCCTCGTCCCCGCCGGACTTTTTCTTGGTCGTCGGCGGCGGCTTCTGGCCATCGATGGGTTTACTCGCTGGGTCGCCCTGCCCCGGACGTTCTCGCTCCCGGGTGTCGTTGCCGACTTTCTCGTCGTGCTCCTCAATCAAACTCGTCGCCGCGTCGCGGTCGCGTTCCCGGTCCATCATGCTCTCCGTTTCCAGAGTGGCGAACGGCGGGCGTGGCGATTGGTTTCGTGAGACGGCTCTTGGGCCGCTGCCTGCCTGGGCCGCACCTGTCGGCGATACTCTGATTTCGTAACCGGCACGATGCTACAGGGTCTCATGCGCGCCGCCCTCGCCTCGCTCGCTCTGCTCGTCGTCGCCGGTGCCGCCGCGGCCGAGGTGACGCGCGACACGCTATGGGTGGTCACACGAACCTGCGTCGCAGCCCAGTCCACCTTCGGAAAGCCCTTTCCGTGTCTCCGGGTCGACCTCGGGAATGCCGCCACGCCCGGCTTCGCAGTGCTGAAGGCCCCGCTTCTGAAGACGGAGGTGGTGGTGATGCCGATAGCCAAAATCGTCGGCCTGGAGGACATGTCCCTGCGCTCCGCCGCAGGCGCGGCGTACTGGCGGGCCACGATGGGGTCCCGGCACTACGTCACGGACTCCCTGAACGGCCGTCTCGACCTCCGCAACGTGGGGATGGCTGTGAACTCGCGGGGCGGTCGTTCGCAGGACCAACTGCACATCCATCTCGACTGCGTTCAGCCCGCAGTCCGTGCAATCCTTCGATCCCATGCCGGCGCCTTCACGCGCGAATGGAGTCTTCTGCCCTTTCCGCTCGAACACGAGCGCTACTACGGGAGGATGATCCCGGAAACGGCTCTGGAGGACCTCAACCCGTTCGCGGCTCTCGCCCATCTGCCAGGGTCGCACGACCTGCGCAGAACGAGTTTCGCGCTGATCGAAACGTCGGCAGACGATCCGGTCCGGGGCGCCTACCTGCTCGCCTACCGTGCTGCCGACAGTCACGCCGAACGTCTGCTCGACCATGACTGCGCGCTGGCAGCCAAGACGGCAGCGCGATAGGTCTCCGTTCGACGGAACGAAGCCGGCCCGTCGGGAAGCGGCTTGGCCGGATCGGATTTACCGCCGGGCTGCTGCCTTCCGCTTCACCCGCCTCTTCCGCTTCGGCTTGGCGCCGGTCACGGCCTTCGTCATCTCGTTGACCGCCGCACGCTGCTGCGCCCGAACGGCATTGGCGGCGTGGCCCATCCACCATCCGGCGGCCTGGTTGGCGGACGAGAGCCAGAAGCTCATCACGGGGTTCTTCATGCGGCCTCCTAAAGAGGAGGTAACGCTTGCGGTGGCGGAACGGCCCCAACACAGACCGGCAAGGGCGCGACCATGTCCGATATTTCGTGAATCTCAACCATTCGATGCTGTCATCGAAGCCTGTACGGGACCGCGTGTGAGCGGGACGGCGCCCGATGCGGGGTGCTGTTCCGGATGTTGCGTCGGGCGGTCCGCGGAGCGCGTCGAGCCATGCCGTCCACGGCCGCCACCCTGTCCTCGCGTGGAAGCGCGGGCGCCTGGGCCGAGATCCCGATCGTCGCGGCCCTCATGGGGCTGGCGAAGGTGCTGCTCGCGGCTTTCATCTTCTTCGCCTGTTTCGCATTTTCCGACGTCGCGCCCTACGACGTCATTGCTTTCCCGACGATGGCGCTCTGGCTTGCCCTCGGCATCCGGCTGCACCGTGGCGTGATGCCGCTCGTCGGCCTGCTGCTGCTCTATCTCATGGCGATCGGCACCAGCCTGATGCCGTATCTGGCCGAGCCCTTCCCAGTAACCTGGACGATCCAGCTCATCTATCTCGTGATCACCGGCATCTTTTTCGCGATGCTATTCTCGGACGACACCGAGAACCGGATGGAACTGGCGCTCAAGGCCTACACCGCGAGCTGCGTGTTTTCAGCTTGCCTCGGCATCGTCGGCTACATGCAGGTTCTCGGCATCGAGGATCTCTTCTACAAATACGGCCGCGCGTCGGGCACGTTTCAGGACCCGAACGTGTTCGGCTCGTTCCTCACGCTCGGCGCGCTCTACTTGATGCATGCGCTGCTCACGGGCACGGCGCGGCGGCCGTTGCTGTCGTTCGCCGGGCTGCTGATCATCCTCGCCGGCATCTTCCTGTCGTTCTCCCGCGGCTCCTGGGGCGGAACGGTGATCGCGACCGGGCTGATGATCCTCTCGGTCTACCGCACCAGCGACTCGGGTCCCCTGCGTCGGCGCATCGTCACCCTGTCGCTCGTCACCATCGCCATCGGGATCGTCGCGGTGATCGGGCTGCTCTCGGTCGACCACATCGCCAAGATGTTCGAGAGCCGTGCCGCGGTGACGCAGGACTATGACGAAGGCGAGACCGGGCGCTTCGGAAACCAGCTTCGCGGCATCGTCATGCTGCTCGAGCTTCCCTTCGGCATGGGACCGATGCACTGGCGGCTGATCTTTCAGCTGGAGCCGCACAACTCCTATATCGGAAGCTTTGCCAATGGCGGCTGGCTCGGTGGTGCGGTGTTCATCGTGCTCGTGCTGGCGACGGCGTTCATCGGCTTCCGGCTGACGCTGCGCGATACGCCGCTGCGGGCGCAGGCACAGGTGGTGTGGCCGGCGTTGCTGATGTTCTTCCTGCAGGCCATGCAGATCGACATCGAAAAGTGGCGCCACGTCTACATGTTGCTCGGCATGGTCTGGGGGTTGGAGGCGGCGCGATTGCAATGGCTCGCGCGGAGGCAACACACTCCACGAGCCGAACCGCGGCCGTTAACGGCTGCTTAATCATCGTTAATTATCGATCACGCCAACGGTGGCGCGAAAAATACCAGAGCGCGTACCCGATGCGGCATGCCGGGGGACTTGTCAGGTGAGCACGTGCCCGTCCGGCGAAGCGGAACGTCTCGCCGCGCTCTATGCCCTGCAGATCCTGGACACCCCCTCACAAGAACATTTCGAGGCCGTCTGCCGAACGGCGCAGCGGATGTTCGCCGTGCCGTCGGCTTTCGTGTCGCTCGTCGATGCCGAACGGCAGTGGCTGAAGACGCCGTGCGATCTTATCCCGCAGAACCTGCCGCGGGCCGCAACCTTCTGCGACCACACCATCCGCAGCGATGACGTCCTCGTCGTCACCGACGCCAGTCTGGATCCGCAGTTCGCCGCCAACGCACTGGTCGCCGGCGAGGCCAATGTCCGCTTCTACGCCGGCGCGCCGCTGATCCTGCGCTCCGGCATCAGGATCGGAGCGCTCTGTCTCATCGATACGAGGCCGCGAGATTTCTCCGGAGATGACGTCGCAGCCCTGCGCGACCTCGCCGAGATCGTCGTCGCCCATCTGCGCCTGCACGAGGCCAACAGCTCGCGTGAGCGCGAGGCAACGGCCCGCATGGCCCGCGAGCAGGTGATCGAGGCCCAGGCGGCGCAGCTGCGTATGCGGGAAGCGGCCCTGGGCGACGCGAACCGCCTCCTGACGCTGGCCGAAAGCATGGCGCATGTCGGACATTGGCGCGTCGCGCTGGCCGACGGCAAGCCGGTCTGGTCCGACGGCACCTATGGCATCCTCGGTCTCGAGCCCGGCGCACCGATCCCGTTGCTCGGCAGCGCGCTGAGCGAGATCTACCATCCCGACGACCGCGAGCGGGTCTCAGCCATCGTACAGGACTCCATACGCAACGGCACCGGCTACGCCTACGAGGCGCGGGTCCTCCGGCCCGGGGGCGAGATCCGCGACGTGACGGTCAGCGGGATCTGCGAGACCGGCCCCGGCGGCCATGTCATGGGCCTGTTCGGCACCGTTCTGGACATCACCGAGCGGAAAGCCGCGGAAGCCGCCCTCGCCCGCAGCGAGGCCCGGTATCGGATCCTGGCCGAGGCGCTCCCGCTTCTTGTCTGGGCGGCGCGTACCGAGGATGGCAGGGCGACCTACGCCAACACCTGCTTCAACACCTATTACGGGCCGATCGGTCACGAGCGGGCCGACCGCCGCGATCGGGCCCATCCCGACGATGCCAGCCTCCTGGACGCGGCATGGCGGGAGGCGCGGATCGCCGACACGCCGTTCAACGTCGAGGTACGGCTGCGCCGGCACGATGGGGTGTATCGCTGGCACCGGATCGTGATGATCCCGATCGCGCCCGCTCGGGACGGGGCGGCTGCGGAATGGCTCGGTACGGCGCTGGACGTCGACGACATCATCACGACGCAGAAGCGGCTCGAAGAGACGGGCAATCTCCTGCGCCTCGCCCAGGAAGCCGCCGACGCGGGCGCATGGGACTACGACATGGAGACGGGCGTCGTCGCCCTCGATCGCGAACACCAGCGGCTCTACGGCCTGCCCGACGACGGTCCCCTGGCAATTCCGTCCTCGGCCTGGACGGGCATGGTCCATCCCGACGACCGGAGCATCGTCTGGGATGCGATCCGCCGGGCCGTCGAGCTGCGGGAGGATTACGTCACCGAGTACCGGATCATCGCCGGTGCGTCCGAGCGCTGGATGCATGTCTGCGGCCGCGCGCTCTACGACGACGCCGGCCGGCCGATCCGCATGGTCGGCCTTAGCTTCGACGTGACCGAACGCAAGCACGCGGAAGCCGCGCTCCAGGCGGCGACCGCGGCAGCGGAAGCGGCCCGCGTCGAGGCCGAGCGGGCCAGTGAGGCCAAGAGCGATTTCCTCGCGGCGATGAGCCATGAGATCCGCACGCCGCTGAACGGCATCCTCGGCTACGCGGACCTCCTCCTCGAAGGGCGGCGGCACAGTCCGGAGGACCGGCACCGGCTGGAACTGATCCAGGGCTCCGGCGCGGCGCTGCTGACGGTCGTCAACGACATCCTCGACTTTTCCAAGATCGAAGCGGGCCAGTTCGAACTCGACCCGATCGCCTTCCCGCTCCACGTCCTCGTGGACAACACGGTTTCGATCGTGCGTGGCAGCGCCCTCAAGAGCCCGCTGGCCATCGCATGCAGCGTCGATCCGAGCCTGCCCGACTTCGTGTTCGGCGATGCGAGCCGCCTGCGGCAGGTGCTGCTCAACCTCCTGAACAACGCCGTGAAGTTCACGCCGGCCGGCTCGGTGACGCTCGCGGTCACGCACGAGGGCCAGCGCGCCCTGCCGAATGGCGAGACCGCCGAAGCCATGCGTTTCACGGTCACCGATACCGGCATCGGCATCGCACCGGAACAGCTGGAGCGGCTGTTCAAGCGCTTCAGCCAGGTGGACGGCTCGATCAGCCGGCGCTTCGGCGGCTCGGGGCTCGGCCTCGCCATCTGCCGACATCTGCTGACGATGATGGGCGGCGAGATCGGCGTCGAGAGCGAGGCCGGCATCGGCTCGACCTTCTGGTTCACCCTGGCCCTGCCGCGCCGCGAGAGCGTGCCGGACCTATCGCCCAGGGCCGTGCCCGCCCCCGTCGCCGCGGCGCAGGCTGCGTCGGAACTCGAGGATGGCGAGGCGCCGGTGCGCCTGCTCCTCGTCGAGGACGTGCGAATCAACCAGGAACTCGCGCGTGCGGTTCTGGAGATCAGGGGTTACCGGGTCGACATCGTGGAGGACGGCGCAGATGCTGTCGCCAGGGTTCAGGCGACGGCCGATGGGCCGACGCCTTACGATCTCGTCCTGATGGACGTGCAGATGCCCGGTATGGACGGATTGACCGCGACCCGCCTGATCCGCGCCATGCCCGGCCATGCCGGACAGGTGCCGATCGTCGCGATGACGGCCAACGTGCTGCCGCGGCAGGTCGACGACCTGCAGGATGCCGGCATGAACGACCATGTCGGCAAGCCGTTCAAGCGGCCGGAGCTCTACGCGGCCATCGATCTCTGGGTCGACCGCGAGCGCGCCCGCCGCCGCGAACACGCCTCCCCTTCCGCGGAGATCGATCGCGGCGAGACGATCCTCGACGCCGACGCCTTCGCCAACATCCGCGATCGGATGGGGCCGGAGCGTACGCAGTCGCTGCTGATGCTGCTCGAAACCGAGTTGCGGACACGCTTCGACGCGATGGACCTGCGGCAGAACGCGATCGTCGACCGGGGCCAGCTCGCGCATGACGCCCACGCCATGATCTCGGCAGCCGGCATCCTCGGCTTCGCTGGCCTCTCGGCCCTGTGCCGCGAGGTCGAGACCGCCTGCCACTCCGGCGACAATCTCGGCCCCCTGATCTACCGTCTCACGGAGCTGCGCCGGGGCACGATCCGAACGATCCAGGCGCTGCGCGCGGCCTGAGGGTCATTCCTCGCCCTCCGGGATCGGATCGGCCGTCCAGGCGGTCGCGAACGCCGCGAGGTGGCGCGCATCCGAGAACGCGAGCACCGTGACCTTGCGCTCGGTCGGCATCGCTCCGGGATAGGGTGCGAGCAGGACCGATTCCCGCGAGAGCCGGGCGCCCGGGGTCTTCTCGTCGACCCAGGCCTGCGCCTCGGGCGTCAGGTTTTCGGGATCGGCCAGCGCACGGGAATCCGCGCGCAGCACGATGATGGTCGTGGGGAGCGCCGGATTGCTCCCCCGGACCTGCTGGATGATGTCGATCATCGGTTGAAGGTCCGCGCTACTCGGCGAAGTCGTTGATCTGGACGGCGGCCTGGGTGTCGGTGAAGTTCGGGATGTCGCCGAAGATCTCCGGGCCGTTCGCCTCGGCGGCCGCCTTGAAAGCCTCGGCCGATTCGAAACGCAGCAGCGCGATCACCTGGAAGGGCGGCGGGGTGCCGTCCGGGGTGGCGACGCCCTTGATCACTTCGTAGCCATGCAGGCCCTGGGAGGACCAGCGCTCGCTGACCAGCGGCATGTGCGTCTTCAGATAGTAATCCATGTCGAAGCGGGTTCCGGCTCCGGCTGGATACATCACGCTGATGAGGACCATGGCGTTCTCTCCTGATTTCTTGTCGGTGTCGCGGGGAGATAGATCATTCGTCGTCGGGGAAGCAACGGACGATGCCGCGCTACGGCACCATCCCGCGAACCGCGAAAGCGCTTGCCAGCATGCCGAAGACGTAGAGCGGCACGCCGAAGCCGCTGTACCAGATCGCCCGCTCCGTCGGCGCCTTCAGGAAGCGCCGCATCAGGACGATCTGTCCGATCAGGAAGGCGATGACGATTCCCGCCTGGATCGGCCGGTCCCAGGCGAGCAGGAGCCCGATCACCACCACCTGCGGCACGGCCATGACCCAGCAGGCGACGCGTGCCGCGCGTTCCGGCCCGAGCATCGCCGGCAGCGAGCGGATGCCCATCTGCAGGTCGCCCCGGACCGACTTGAAGTCGTTGAGCGTCATGATGCCGTGGGCACCCGCGCTGTAGAGCAACGCGAGGATCAGCGTCGGGGCCGGCGGCAGGGCGCCGCCGATCATCACCGCCGCGCCGGTGACCCAGGCGAGGCCTTCGTAGCAGAGCCCGCAGGCGGCGTTGCCCCACCACCCGTTCCGCTTCAGCCGCAGCGGCGGCGCGCTGTAGGCCCAGGCTAGCGCCAGCCCGACGATCGCCGCCACGAAGACCCACAGCCCGAGGCTCGCCGCGACGAGAAGCGAAAGCCCCGTCCACGCCACCGCGATCGAAAAACCCCAAGTTCCGGGGATGCGCCCGGACGGGATCGGCCGGTCCGGCTCGTTGATGGCGTCGACCTCGCGGTCGTACCAGTCGTTCACTGCCTGGCTTGTGGCACAGACGAGCGGCCCGGCGAGCAGGATGCCGACAAAGGCGATGCCCCAATGGCCGGCGAGCGGTACGCCCGACGCGACCACGCCGCAGCCGAAAGCCCACATCGGCGGGAACCACGTCACAGGTTTGAGAAGCTCCAGCACGGCCGAGGGAGCCGGATAGGTCCGGGCCGTCGTGGTCATGCCCTGCATCTCCGAAACCTCACGATTTGCCGAGACGCCCATCGCCGCGGGGCAACTCGTCCGCATCCGGCGTCAGCCCATAGGGTTCGACCAGCGCCCAGACGTGCGGCGGCACCATGTGGCGCAGGCGCCGGGGAAGCTCGCGGCGCAGGTGCAGCACCGTCTCGACCGCTTTCATCTCGACGCGGGTGCGGGCAAATTCGAGCCCGCGCGGCCCGAACCGCGGCATCATCCAGCCGACGATGGGCCGGACCCAATCCGGCATGCGCCGCAGCGGCAGTCCGCCGGCGGCCCGCTCCACATTGGCCATGAAGCCCTTCACGGCCCCCTGGCGCTTGCCGGCGCTGCCGGGCGCCTGCGTGCGAACCTCGTCGCCGAGCAGGTCGAGCAGCTCCTCGCCACGCGCGTTCCGCACGATGAGCCATTGCTCGCCCTGGCCGGCCATGTAGCCGACGGTGATGTCGGCCAGGACGTTGGTGTAGTCGACGCAGGTCCGGCAGGTCAGCGGGAAGAAGTCCGGCGGCAATCGCGAGATCGGCAATTGCAGGAAGGGGATCTCCTTCACGCGGCCGTCCGCGAAGCGCAGTTCGACGTGATAATCGGCCCGGAATTCGAGATAGACGATCGTCTCGGGCGCTTCGCTGAGCAGCGCGAGAAAGTCATGGAACCGTTCGGTGGTGGTGTTGTCCGAGCAGGGTGTGCCGATGACGTAGAGCCGTTCTAAGCCGAGTTCCGCTTCCAACGCCCGCAAAGCGTAGACTTGGCAAGGGATGCCGATGATCGCGAGCCGGCGGTAGCCCTGTTCGCGCGCCGGTTCGAGCAGTGCCAGCAGCGGCGCGTAGCCCATCCGCATGCCGCGACACGAGGCCAAGCCTTCGGCCTTGGTGACCAGCACCGGCACCGGCCGCCAGCGATCGTCCGGATCCGGCGCCATCGTCAGCACGGCATCGACCGCCCCGGTCTCCAACAGGCGCTCGGCGAGGCGTGTCGCGATCCCGGTCCACTGCGCGCCCGCGACAGGCCGCACGAGGCTCGCCCGCAGCATCCGTCGGAACGGGCCGAAAAAGCGCTCGTCGATCCGCTCCGGATCACGAGGCCGGCCGTGGACTCGGCTTTCCAGCGCCGCGTAATCCGGCCTGATGAACTGACAGGCCCGGCCGCAGCGTTTTGGGTCGTCCGTCCGGGAGATGCCGCAATCGGTGCACAAATCCCGCGCCACCGCCTCGCCGACGGGGGGCGCCCAGACGGGCGGGACGGTGGCGGTGGCAGCCCCAGCGAGACCCGCGGTCACGATGCTTCGCCCGATCGCACAACCGTCCCGGACACGCCTGGGTCACTCCGAAGCCGCTGGCGTCATCGTCCAGCCGTTCTCAAGACGCATCCAACCGCCGCGCGCGGGCGATGTAAAGCGCCGTTGACAGGTCGACCGCCAAATCCGGTGATCGGCCGGCGTGGGATGGTGAGAAATACATCAGAAAAGAAGTGGTGCGGGCGGTCGGAATCGAACCGACACTCCTTGCGGAACCGGATTTTGAATCCGGCGCGTCTACCAGTTCCACCACGCCCGCATTCGGCAGCGCCGTCACCTCGCAAAACGGTCGAGAGGCTCGGACGTGCCGTCAGTGCTGAATGGCACAGGCCACCCGATTTCGTCCAGAGCGCGGTTGCCGCTCAGGCGAGCATGTAGGCGAGCAGCGAGCGCAGTTGCGCCGGCTTGATCGGCTTGTGAACGAACTCGGCGCCCGTTTCGATGACCTGCCGCTCGATCTCGCCGCTGTAATCGGCCGTGGTGACGATGACCGGCGTCACCCACCCCTGCGTGCGGCGGAGGTAGGCCACCACGTCGAGGCCGCAGCCGCCGTCGTCGAGGTGGTAGTCGATGATCATCACGTCGGGCCGCTTCATGCCGGCGCGTAGCGCCTCGGCGACGCCGGCGAGGTCGCGGTGGGTGCGCACCTGGGCGTCCCAATTGGTCAGCAGCCGCTCCAGCGCCTCGGCGGTGGAGGCGTCGTTCTCGACGATGAGGACGCGGGCCCCCGTTAGCGTGGTGGCCACGGGTGCGATGCGGACTTGCGCGTCGGGCCGGGCCTTGCCGCAGGGCAGGTCGATGGTGATCCGGGTGCCGTGGCCGACCCGCGAATGCAGCGTGATCGTGTGGCCGAGCGCCGAGGCCATGCGCTGTACGATCGACAGGCCGAGGCCGAGGCCCAAGCCGACATCGGCGTCGTCGGTATCCTTGCTGCCGCGATAGAATTCCTCGAACACCAGAGACTGCTCAGCGGCCGGAATCCCGCGGCCGGTATCGACCACGTCGATGCGGCACTGCTTGCCCCGGCGCCGCACGGCGATCAGAACGCCCCCGGTCTCGGTGTAGCGGACGGCGTTGGAGACGAGGTTCTGCAGGATGCGCTGCAGCAGCAAGATATCTGTCTCGACCACCACGTCGCGGCAGCGCGTGACGAGGCGCAGATCCTTGCGCGCGGCGAACGGGCGAAAACTCGCCTCGATGTTGGCGACGAGGTCGGCGAGCCGTACGGACTTCAAGACAGGCCGCACCACGCCGGCATCGAGCTTCGAGATATCGATCAGCGTCTTGATCAGGTCTTCGATGGTCTGCAGCCCGCGCTCGACCTGTCCGGCGACGGTCTGCGCCTCGGGGCTCGGTGCGAGGTCGGTCAGCGCCGAGAGCGAGAGGCGGGCGGCGTTGAGCGGCTGCAGAAGGTCGTGGCTCGCGGCGGCGAGGAAGCGGGTCTTCGAGCGGTTGGCGGTCTCGGCCTCTTCCTTGGCCGCCTGAAGCGCCTCGTTCGAGCGCTCCAGGCTGTGCATCAGGGCGGTCAGCTCCTCGGTACGGGAGCGGACCCGACCCTCCAGCGTAATCGCCGTCTGGAACAGCGAGTAGGCGCCCCCCTGCTGGTCCATGGCCCGCTCGACATGGGCCATCAGAGAGGCGTTGATCCGTTCGAGCTTGTACACGCGTCGGCCCAGCGCCGCGACGGTCTCGGGCTGCTCGGCCGTCGCGATGGCATCTCTGGCCGACATCAGGCGGAGCGGCCGCGGCCGATCGCGATCCCGGTGAAGGTCTGGTTGAGGTGCATCGAGCGGTACTGCTCACCGTAGGTCTCGAAGCCGACGACACCGTAGTGGCGGTAGAGATCGGAGATCTTGTGGTGCACCTGCCGGCTTTCCGCATCGAGACGTCGCAACACGCAGTCGAACCCGATCACCACGTCGATGCCGCCGAGCGCCGTATCGAGGCTTGCCAGTTCGGCACGGGTCGCCTCGACGATGTCGCGTGGCTGGGCCAGCGTCAGCACCGCGCCCTCGCTGATCGCGCAGAAGAAGGTCAGCGAGCCGTCTTCGTCGAGGCGGCTGATCGAACGGCAATAGTACTCGCCGCCGATCTTCACGGCGAGCGGGTAGGCCGCAAAGCTCATCGGCGTCAGGTGCTCGGGGTCGAGTCCGACCGCCATGGCGTATTCGCGCGCGGCGGGCTCGGCATTCAGTTCGTGGACCCGACGATTTTCTTCGGATGCGGCCGTCACGACGAATTTTTGCGAGGTCGGCTCGAAGTTGTCGCTCTTGAAGATCCGGATCGGGAAATCGGTCTCGACGAGGATCAGCACGGCTGCGTTGGTGTGGATCGCGCCGTTGTGGATCAGCACGGTGCCGGCGAAGGCGAGGTCGTCGCCAGCCGAACCGCCGACGAGGGGAATGCCGTCGAGCGCCCAGGCGACGGCGGACACGACCGTTTCCTCGGCATTCGCCAGGGCGTCGATGAGCGAGAGCGCGAAGCGCGGGCCGGGATCGCGGTCGGGCCGGTTCTGGTCGAGGGTGCGGCGCAGCGCTCTGACGGACGATGCGGTGGTCTCGACGTCGAGTCGGTCGATTTCGGTCAGGACGTCTGAGACGATGCGGAATCCCTCGTGCGGGAAGGCGATGACGACGAAGCCGCGATCGATGGCGCCGGCGGGGCAGATGCCGCCGGAGGTGCTGCAGCCGGCGAGGCCGACGCCGGGAAACTGCTCGGCGATCGCCGCGGTGAGGTCAGCGGTGGCGTAAGCGGGCGCGAAGAAGACGAGCAGATGTCCGATCGCCGTGCGATCGAGAATGGCTGCGACGGCGCAGACGGCCTCCCGCGCGTCGGAGGCATCCGTCCAGGCCGTCTGGATCCCGCACAGATGCGCGCGCATCTGCGTTCCCTGCACCACTGTCTCGCTCCCGCGCGGGGGCCGTCCGGCGACCCTCTCCTGCGAACTATATGTCCGTATCGCCAAAATCTGGCAATCGCAGCGCCCGGTCGGCAGTGAGAGAAGCATCGAGGCACCTGGGGATGGTCGACCGGTCCCGAAAGCTCAAGTCTCCGTGCGAAGGCGAGCGGATGCGGTGCCGGCCGTTGAGCCTTCAGTCACCATTTAGACAGTTCGACGCCCCGGAGCGACCGGCTCGGCCTCCGACGAGCGGCGCGTTAGACCTATGTTAATCGCGCCGGCCGTTCCTTCAAATCAAGCAGGGAGACACCGCGTGGCGAAGCGAGCGAGCTGGGGCGAAACGGAGTTCTACGAGCTTCTCTGCCTGATGATGATCGGCGTCTGCGGCTGGGTCGTTGGAATCCAGCTCGGCGCGTTCCGGCTGCTCGATGAAGTAATGATCGACAAGGGCCTGTCCGACATCGTGATGCTCGGCTTCTTCGTCGGGATCGCCGCCTTCGTGGCGAGCGTCCACAAGTCGCTGAGACTGCGCAAGGCGATAGTCGAGCGGGACCTCGCCGAAGCGAAGGCCTCGTCGGTGGCGCGTCACGATTCTCTCACCGGCCTCGCCAATCGGCGCCGCTTCGTCGAAGGCGTGGACACGGCGTTCCGGCACGGTCCGGAAGGCGCGACCGCCGCCGTACTGCTGATCGACCTCGATCGCTTCAAGCCGATCAACGACCTCTACGGCCATGCCGCCGGCAACGTGGTCCTCTGCACCGTCGCCGAGCGCCTGGAACAGGTCCTTCCGCCCGGCAGCATCGCGGCGCGGCTCGGGGGCGACGAGTTCGCCGCGCTGCTGCCGTCATCGATCGGCAGCGAGGCGATCGCCCGGCTCGCGCAGGCCGTGATCACGACCCTCTCCGCCCCGATTTCCTGGCAGAGTTCGGAGCTGAAGGTCGGCGCGACCATCGGCATCGCGCTGGCTGGCGGTGCGGTCGGCGACGCCGAATCCGCGCTGCACGCGGCCGATCTCGCCATGTACCAGGGCAAGAAAGACGGCCGCGGGACGTACCGCTTCTTCGAGAGCGCGATGGACGAGGAGTTGCGGGCCCGTGCCCTGCTGGAACGCGACCTGCGCGAGGCAATCAACGAGGGGCGCATCGAACCGTTCTATCAGCCCGTCGTGGCGCTGCCCGGCCGCGAACTGACCGGCTTCGAGGTGCTCGCCCGCTGGCGGCATCCCGAGCGCGGCGTGCTGCCGCCGAGCGAGTTCATCTCGGTCGCCGAGGAGACCGGCATGATCGGCGATCTCTGCTACGACCTGCTGCGCCGGGCCTGCCGCGATGCGGCGAACTGGCCCTCGCACCTCCAGCTCGCCATCAACATCGCGCCGCAGCAGTTCCAGGACCGCTGGCTCGCCGAGCAGATTCTGGCCATCCTCAACGAGACCGGCTTCCCGGCGAACCGCCTGGAGGTGGAGATCACCGAGAGCGCGCTGATCCAGGATCTCGAAGCCACGCGCGCGACCCTGACCTCACTGCAGAATCTCGGCGTGCGCGTCGCACTCGACGATTTCGGGACCGGCTATTCGAGTCTCTACCACCTGCGCGAGCTCAAGTTCGACAAGCTCAAGATCGACCGCAGCTACGTGAACACCATCACCATGAGCGAGGAGCGCGCCAAGCTGGTGGATGCGATCATCAAGCTCGGGTCGAGTCTTGGGCTCGTGACCACCGCCGAGGGCATCGAGTGCTCCGGCAGCCTCGACTGGCTGGAAGGCCAGGGCTGCGACTTCGGCCAGGGCTACCTGTTCGGCAAGCCGATGTCGAAGGCAGAGACCGACCGGTATGTCGAGAACGGCCCCGCCGAGACGGCGGCGCGGCAGCAGATCGCGGCGTGACCTGACGGTTAAGCTGAATCGGACCAGATCGATCGGGTCGCGTCGAGTTCATCGACGCGCGCGTCGCTCCGGACGCCTTGCTACTCCGCCGCGCCGGCCGACTTCTTGTCCCCGGCCGCCGGTTCACCTGCAGCAGGCCGCACCGCCGCCCCCCACGGGAATCGGCCGACCTTGATGCTCTTGATCGCCTTCAGGGCTCCCACGTCGATCACGGTAACGTCGCCGGAGACGCCGTTGGTGGTAAGCAGCCGGTCCTGTTCGGGCGTCAGCACGGTGTGCCAGACGCGGCGGCCGACGAGGATGTAGTTCACGACCTTGTAGGTCTTGGCGTCGATGACCGCGATGCGGTCGGATGGGCCGAGGGCCACGAACGCGTAGCGGCCGTCCTCGGTGAGGCTGATCCCGACGGGCTGGATACGGTCGGCCGAAACGCCCTTCACCTCGAAGCGGATCGTTTCGATCACCTTGCGGGTAGCGACGTCGATCACGGCGACGGTGCCGCCGATCTCGGACGACACCCAGAGCCGCGTGCCGTCCTTGCTGAACTCGGCGTGGCGCGGGCGCTGCTCGACCTGCGTCGCGTCGACCGCCTGCAAGGTCTTGGCGTCGATCCAATGAACCATGTTCGTGGTCTCGGAGGTCGTCACGGCGATCGTGCCATCGGGGCTGACAGCCATGCCTTCGGGCTCGATGCCCACGTCGATCTGCGCCAGCACCTTGCGCGAATCGGCGTCGACGACGGTGGTGGTGGCGTTGTTCTCGTTCGCGATGAAGAGAGTCCTGCCGTCCGGCGCCAGGGAAAACTGCTCCGGGTCCTCGCCGGAGGGCAGGTTGTGCAGCAGCTTGCCGGTCGCCGGATCGAGCACCTGCACGGCGTCGGAATCGCTGGCGCACACGAAGAGCCGACTGCCATCCTTCGAAAAGACGATACCGCGAGGGCGACGGCCCACGGGGAAAGTGCGGGTCACCTCGTAGGTGGTCGTATCGATCACCGAGACGGAGTTGTCGCGCTCGTTGGTGACGTAGATCTCGTGGGCGAGGGCCGGCGGCGCGAGGATGCCGACTGCCAGCAGGCCCGCAACTGTGCGGCGGATCATCCTATCCTCCCATGGCCTTGCAGGCGCTCTCGGGCTGGTCGAGGCCGAGGGTGTCGAGTTCGGTGCGCCGGTGCAGAAAACCCTCGACCGGGGCGGCCGCGACGACGGCGCCGGGCCAGAGCAGGTAGAGCGGCTGGCGCAGTTGGCCGTTCCAGGACCGGAAGCTGAGCGACCGGCCCTTGAAGCCGCCGACCTCGAATTTCGGGCCGAGCATCAATGCCTTGATCGCGGCCGGATCGCCGGATTTCAGCTGAACGGCCGCCTCGCCCACCGCATGCACGGCCATCCAGCCGGCCCAGTCGACGGGGAGCATGCTGCGGCCGGCGAGCTTCTTGAAGCGCTCCCGCAACTGCACCGCGGCCCAAGCCTCGACGGCGCGGCCCCAGGCCGCCGGCGTCAGGCCCTGCGTGCCGACCACCGGACGCGGAGAGGCGGTGTTGAACACGAGGTTCGTGCCGAATTCGCCGAGTTCGTCGGCTACCGCGACGACATCGTGCTCCGGGCCGCGCGTCACCAGGGCGAATTCGCGCAACGCGCTGTCGCGGATGTCCGCGCCGTGGGCGTCGAAGCGCGACTCGGCCACGACTTTCGCGCCGAATTTTCTGGCGCTTCGCCGCAGGGCCTCGGCGTACAGGCCGTCGCCGGGATTCGGGCCGGAGACGAGCAGCATCCGCGTCCAGCGCTTGAACACGAGAAGCTGCACCAGCGCGTCGGCGAGCATGTCGCGCGACGGGATGACGTGGAGAAGCCGTGCCCGGCAATCGCCGTCGCGCAGGCGGGTGTCGGTGGCACCGATGTTGAGGAATACGGTGTCCCGCCCCTCCTCGGAATCCGTCAGAGCCAACACATCGTCGGCCGGGGCGTTGACCACGACGAAGCGCGGCGGGCCGGCTTTGGCGATCTCGGCGAAGGCGGCGCGGATGTCGGCGCCCGGCTCGACCACGGTGGTCTTCAGCGCGAAGCCGAGCCCGACGAAACGCCCTGTGGCATTCGAATCCCTGATTCCGAGTTCGGCCCCCTTGAGGCCCTCGTCGTCGGGGACCGGGTCCTCGTTGTTGAGCGGCGACGGCCGCTCGATGCGGCGTTCGATGTATTGGATCGCCAGGGGCTCGCCCGTCGGCGAAAGCGCCTGCGCGTCCGGCGCGGCCAGGACACCGAGAATGGCGACGAGGGCAAAGATCCAAAGGGCGCCGGGCACGATGCGGCGCCCGGGCGCGCTGGCGCGGGTCCGTCGGCCGGCCATCAGCATAACGCCCGCCTGCATCTCGGCAGATCTCGTTCCCGCCCCGTCTTCATCATTTGGCGACGACGATACGGCGCGGGTCGACGATGCGACATTGGACCAAGGTGCGGGGACCGATCGGCAGTTGTCCCAGGATCGAACGGCAGATGAGCCTGCTGGCTAGTACCAAAGCACAATGGGTTCGCCCCGCTGTGCTTGCTACCGTGGAAGCAATCGAAAGTGCGACGGCCCGCGAGGGTGAAGGACGCACCATGTTCACGGCGTGAACGGACTCAGAGCCGTCCGAGATGCCGTCAAGGGAGAGACATCGCAGATGACCAAGAAGCTTGCGCTCGTCGGAGGCGTGCTGGCCACGCTCATCGTGTCGAGTGGCGCCGTCTTCAGTCACGGCGACGTCCAGCCCCAGGAGATCAAGACGGACGGCCTGGAGAAGCTCGGCGACGAGTGGAAGAACGAGAACCCGTATCGCGGCAACGCGCAGGCCATCAAGATCGGTGCCTCGGGCTACAACCAGAACTGCGCCCGCTGCCACGGCCTCGAAGTCATTTCCGGCGGCCTCGCCCCCGACCTGCGCTATCTGGAGAAGGGCAAGGAGGGCGACGAGTGGTTCAAGGAGCGCGTGACCCACGGCGCGATCATCAACGGCGTCACCAAGATGCCGGTCTTCGCCGGGGTGCTGTCGCAGGAGGGCCTCTGGGCGATCCGCAGCTACCTCGAATCGAAGCACGAGGAACAGTGAGCGGCTCGAGGGTGATGGCTCACAGCACACGGTCCATGGTCCGCGGGTTCCTGTTCTCTGTCGCAGCCGTCGCCCTTGCGACGGCGCCCGTCGCGGCGCGCCCTCTCGACGAGGTCGCTAGCGATGGCACGCTGCGGGTGGTGCTCTACGAACAGAATGCTCCCTTCTCCGATCTGAAGGACGGCAAGCCCTACGGAATCGAGGTCGACCTGGCCGAGGCGCTGGCCGCGGCCCTGAAGGTCAAGGCCGAGATCCGCCTCGTCGATGCGGGCGAGAACGTCGACGGTGACTTTCGGTTGAACCTCTGGAAGGGCGATCTCGCCGGATCGCAGCTCGGCGACCTGATGCTGCACGTGCCGGTCGACAAGCTGCTCGCGATCCGCAACGAGCAGATCTTCATGACGCGGCCCTACTATGACCAGAGGCTCGCCTTCGCCGTGCGCAAGAGCGCCGTCGAGAACTTCGAGACGGTCGGCGACATCGGCACCGCCGCGATCGACGTGGAGGGCAACAGCGCCTCGGACGCGATGCTGCTCACCGCCCAGGGCGGACAGCTCCGGCCGAACCTCAAGCACTTCAAGAGCTTCGACGAGGCTGCGAAGGCGTTCCTCGCCGGTGACGCCCCGATCCTTGCCGGATCGCGTGCCGGCATCGAGTCCGCCTTGTTCGCAGCCAAGTCCTCGAAAGACGAGATCGGCATCCGCGAACTCCGGCTCGGCGGCCCCGTGAAGCTGACCTGGGACCTTGGCGGCGCCGTGAAAAGCGATTCGCGCGACCTCGCCTATGCCGTCGGCGACGCAATCACCGCGATGACCGAGAACGGCACTCTGAAGGCGATCTTCGACAAACATGGCGTCGAGTTCTCGGCGCCGAAGGGATACTGAACAACCCACCTCGCAGGACCAAGCAAAAAAAACGGACGAAGACTTTCGCTGCCGGCGTCGGCTGCGAGAAGACTTCGTTTTTTTTGCGTTTATTGCTCGGGTACGAGCTTAATAACTCTCATCTTATACTTATGGCCAATAACCTGTATTGCCGACTCTGACTAACGTCCAGCGCGAGGCATGCCGTTCGACCAACGAGGAGTTTCAGCTCCCCGGCAGCCAGATGATCCAGAGGAGGAGATGTCATGAGATTGCGTGACCAGTTTCTGACGGCGGCCGGGGCCTTCGCCCTGCTCGTCGGCGCGGCGGCCTTGTCCGCCCCGCAAGCCAAGGAGCCCGAGAAGGCGGCCGCAGCGTCCGGCGGCGTCAGCGATCAGGACATCCTGAACGACGCCAAGACCGTTGACGACGTCGTCTCCTACGGCCTCGGCCCGCAGGCCCAGCGCTACAGCCCGCTCAAGGCCATCAACAAGGAGACCATCAAGGGTCTCGTGCCGGCCTATTCGTTCTCGTTCGGCGGCGAAAAGCAGCGCGGCCAGGAGAGCCAGGCCCTCGTGAAGGACGGCGTCCTCTACGTGACCGGCTCCTACTCGCGCCTCTACGCCATCGACTCGCGCACCGGCGAGAAGCTCTGGCAGTACGAAGCCCGTCTGCCCGAGGGTATCCTGCCCTGCTGCGACGTCGTGAACCGCGGCGCCGCGCTCTACAAGAACATGGTCATCTTCGGCACGCTCGACGCCAAGCTCGTCGCCCTCGACCAGAAGACCGGCAAGGTCGTCTGGAAGAAGGACATCGACGATTTCAAGGGTGGCTACAGCTACACCGCCGCGCCGCTCATCGTGAAGGGCATGGTCATCACCGGCGTGTCCGGCGGTGAGTTCGGCATCGTCGGCCGCGTCGAGGCCCGCAACGCCGAGACCGGCGAACTCGTCTGGCAGCGCCCGGTCATCGAAGGCCACATGGGCACGCTGAACGGCAAGGAATCCACGATGACCGGCAAGGTCAACGAGACCTGGCCGGGCGACATGTGGAAGTACGGCGGCGGCGCGACGTGGCTCGGCGGCACCTACGATCCCGAGACCAACCTGATCTATTTCGGCACCGGCAACCCGGGTCCGTGGAACTCCTGGCTGCGTCCGGGCGACAACAAGTGGACCGCCTCGCGCATCGCGCTCAACCCCGAGAACGGCGAGATCGTCTGGGGCTTCCAGACCACCCCGCATGACGGCTGGGACTTCGACGGCGTGAACGAGTTCGTGCCGTTCGACCTCAACAAGGGCGGCAAGACCATCAAGGCCGGCGCCACCGCCGACCGCAACGGCTTCTTCTACGTCCTCGACCGCACCAACGGGAAGTTCATCTCGGCGAGCCCGTTCGTCGAAAAGATCACCTGGGCGAAGAAGATCAACGACGACGGCCGTCCGGACTACGATCCGGCCTTCCGTCCCGGCGACCCGGCCAAGGCCGAGGGCGACGAGAAGAAGGGCAAGTCCGTGTTCGCGGTGCCGAGCTTCCTCGGCGGCAAGAACTGGATGCCGATCGGCTACAGCCCCGAGACCAAGCTGTTCTACGTACCCTCCAACGAGTGGGGCATGGACATCTGGAACGAGGCCGTCTCGTACAAGAAGGGCGCGGCCTATCTGGGTGCCGGCTTCACCATCAAGCCGGTCTTCGACGACCATATCGGTTCGCTGAAGGCGATCGACCCGACCACCGGCAAGGTGGTGTGGAACTACAAGAACAAGGCTCCGCTCTGGGGCGGCGTCCTGACCACGGGCGGCAACCTCGTCTTCACCGGTACGCCCGAGGGCTTCCTCAAGGCCTTCGACGCCAAGACCGGCGAGGAAGTCTGGAAGTTCCAGACCGGCACCGGCGTCGTCTCCTCCCCGATCACCTGGGAGCAGGACGGCGAGCAGTGGGTCGGCGTCACCGCCGGCTGGGGCGGCGCGGTGCCGCTCTGGGGTGGCGAGGTGGCCAAGTCCACCGCCGGCATCAACCAGGGCGGCAGCTTCTGGGCCTTCAAGCTGCCCAAGAAGGTCGCCACGCGCTAACGCGCTCCTTCGAAACTGCGTGACGAGGCCCTGGGCCTCGTCACGCTCCGACTACGCACGACGACCTCGGCAAGGTAGCCGCCCGCCGTACGGCCGAGGTCTTTTCCGAACCGGCTTTCCGACGAATCTCCAGGTGGGCGTGCCGTCGATCATGCAGACCGCCCGCGCGAACGAGATGATGTCTGCGTCACACGGGGATATGCTGCCCACGGGCGAGGGTATCGACGCCCGGCCGGAGGGCGTCGCCTTGCAGCTTCTCATTGTCGACGATCACCCGCTGTTCCGGGAAGCGCTCGCGAGCGCGATCCATCTCGCCTTCCCGCACGCCAACCTGCTCGAAGCCGACGGCATCCGCGCGGCCTGCGACGTGCTGGCCAGGACGCCTGCGATCGACCTGACGCTGCTCGACCTCTCGATGCAGGGCGTCACCGGCTTCGACGGCCTCGTTACCATCCGCACCCGATTTCCGCGCATCCCGATCCTGATCGTCTCGGGGCTCGAGGAGCCGCGCATCATGCGCGAGGCGCTGCACCACGGCGCCGCCGGCTTCGTGCCGAAGGCAGTCGACAAGGCGACGCTGACCCGTGCAATTTCCGAAGTGATGAACGGCGCCCTGTTCATGCCACCGAACCTCGCCGGCATCCCGGAGACGACCCCGGCACGCGCCAGGAAGACGCCCCTCGCCGATCGGATCGCCCTGCTTACGCCGCAGCAGATGCGCGTCCTGATGATGATCCGTCAGGGAAAGCTCAACAAGCAGATCGCCCACGAACTCCAGGTCGGCGACTCGACCGTGAAGGCCCACGTCTCCGAGATCCTGCGCAAGCTGGAGGTGATCAGCCGGACGCAAATCGTGATCGAGACGGCGTATCTGGATTTCGACCAGAGCAACGGGTCGTTCGTAGCGGGGTGAGCCTCCGCCGCTGTGGCGCACGCTGCGAAGCAACGGAGCCGCTACGTGGCGGCCGGCTTGCTCGCCCGCGCCCGATAGGACAGTGCCTCCGCCAGATGCAGGCGCCGCACCGTCGCTTCGCCGTCGAGATCGGCCAAAGTGCGCGCCACCCGCAACGTGCGGTGGAAGCCACGTGCCGACAGGCGCATCGTCTCGGCCGCGTTGCGGATCAGGGTGGTACCCTCGGCATCAGGCGCGGCGACCTCCTCGATCACCGTCGCCGGGCAGGTGGCGTTGGTCATGGCGGAACCGAGGTCGCGCTCGGCGTAGCGGGCGGTCTGGCGCTCGCGAGCGGCGGCGACGCGGGTGGCGGCTTCTCGTGAGCCTTCCGCGGGTGGCGGCAGGATCAGGTCGGCGGCGGTGACCGCTCCGACCTCGATGCGCAGGTCGATCCGGTCGAGCAGTGGGCCGGAGATGCGGGCCCCGTATTGTGCCATGCAGCGCTCGTTCGGCCCGCGCCGGCAGGCATAGCCCGGCTCCAGCGCCTGCCCGCAGCGGCAGGGGTTCATCGCGGCGACGAGCTGGAAGCGGGCCGGATACGTCACGCGATGGTTGGCGCGGGCGATCATGACCTCGCCGGTCTCCATCGGCTGGCGAAGCGAATCGAGCACCTGCGGCACGAATTCGGGGAGCTCGTCGAGAAACAATACGCCGCCATGGGCGAGCGAGATCTCGCCCGGCCGCGCGTTAAGCCCGCCGCCGACGAGCGCGGCCATGGAGGCCGAGTGGTGCGGCTGGCGGAACGGCCGGCGGTTCGAGAGCGCGCCGCCCTTGATCTGCCCGGCCACCGACTGGATCATCGAGACTTCGAGGAGCTCGCGCGGGCTGAGAGCCGGCAGGATCGACGGAAGTCGTGCGGCGAGCATCGATTTTCCGGCCCCGGGCGGACCGTTCATGAGCAGGTTGTGACCTCCTGCCGCCGCGATCTCCAGAGCGCGCTTGGCACCTTCCTGGCCCTTGATATCGCGCAGGTCCGGAAGCGGGCCGCCGGCGGCGGCGATGGCCGGTTGCGGACGTGCCATCACTTGGCTGCCCTTGAAGTGGTTTGCGAGTTGGATGAGCGAGCGTGGCGCCAGGACGTCCATGTCGCCCGCGGCCCAGGCCGCCTCCGGCCCGCAGGCAGCGGGGCAGATCAATCCGAGCCCGCGTTCGTTCGCGGCCATCGCCGCCGGCAAAACTCCGGCGACCGGCGTGATGGTGCCGTCGAGCGCCAATTCGCCGAGGACGCAATACCCGGCAAGCGCGTCCGCTGGCAGGGCGCCGATGGCACCCATCACGGCGAGCGCGATCGGCAGATCGTAATGCGAGCCTTCCTTTGGCAAGTCGGCCGGGGCGAGGTTTACGGTGATGCGCTTGGCCGGCAGCGCCAGACCCGAGGCGATCAGCGCCGAGCGCACCCGCTCGCGTGATTCGGCCACCGCCTTATCCGCCAGCCCGACGACGTTGAAGGCGACGATCCCGGCCGCGATCTGCACCTGAACGTCGACGGCCCGCGCCTCGATCCCCTCGAAGGCCACGGTGGCGACGCGCGTGACCATGGCGAAATGCTACCCCCTGCCCCGGGCCGTAAGCTTAGGCGTGGCGTCCCGCCATGACAATGAAGGCTGTCGGCATACCGAGCCGGACGCTGGAACCCTCGGGGCGCCGGACCGTTCGAACGCCGTTCCCATTTCCTTTCGGAGACCTCCCATGCTGGTTCGCACGCTCGGCCTGTCCGCCCTCGCCCTCTCGCTCGCCTTCGCGGCCCCCGCTTTGGCCGACGAGAAGCTGCCGGCCGATCAGCAGGCCAAAGTCGAGGACATCCTCAAGAAGGAGGGTTTCACCAAGTGGAAGGAGATCGAGCTCGACGACGGCTTCATCGAAGTCGACGACGCCATCGGCGCCGACGGCAAGAAGTCCGACTTGAAGCTCGATCCCAAGACGCTTGAAATCGTGAAGCGCAAGGCTGAGTAGCACTCGCGCTTTCCTCGTCCTCGCGGCGAGGTATCGAGGGGAGTGGGCCAAGCTCCGGCGGTAGCCCTCTCCCCTTCACTACAGCTCTTGCCCGCGTGGACCGGCACAGACCGGCCGACTACTTTTCGACCAATCGGAAGTAGCGGCCCGGGTTGGCCGCGTCGGCAGGTAGATCCGGGCGAAAACCGTCCCACTTCGTCTGCAACTCGCCATTCTCGTCGCGCTTCAGCGTAAGCAACGTCTGCCCTGGCTTGTAGACGGCGACGCCGTACCTGTTGACGATTTTGCCGTCTTCGTAGCCGTGGAAGGCGACGTCGACAGACCTGGCGTCGCCGGTCGCGTGGCAGACGATGCGCTTGTCGCTCTGAAAGCCGCTCACCGACAGCAGACACCCGCCGCGGGCGGCACCCGGCACGATCACGAGATCGCAGGTGACGGCGATGGCCGAGCCGCCGGCCGTCTTGCCGCCATCGAAGGCATAGCGATAGCCTCCCTTCCAGCTCGGCGGGGCGCCGTTTTGTGCACCGGCCTGCGGCGCAAAACCGACGAGCGCAGCAAGGGCGATGACGACTGATCCGACTCTGTTGGATCGCATTCCGCACCGCTCTGTCCGCCGGCATCGGCGATAACGATGGACGGGCTGTCATCGTGAGGCAACCTCGGCCGGGAAGCCGCTTGGATCGGCTTGCATCGCCCGCGCGCCCCGGCCATATACGGCGCGGGAGGTTGGCGAGGGACGTTTCACTCGCCAACCGGGTCAGGTCCGGAAGGAAGCAGCCCTAACGAGACCGAGCGGGTCTTTGTCCAGCCTCCCACCCTCGCCTCCCGGCGAGAGCGGCGCCCTCCGAGGGCCCACCCACCGACATCCGAAGCGGCATGGACGACACCCTCGGCACGCTGATCGACGAGCCGGGTCTGCCCGGCATGCCGGCGCCCGCGCCGGCAGCGACGCCCTACCGCGTGCTCGCCCGCAAGTACCGCCCCCAGACCTTCGACGACCTGATCGGCCAGGGCGCCATGGTGCGCACGCTGGCCAACGCCTTCGAGGCGAACCGGATTCCGCAGGCCTGGATGCTCACCGGCGTGCGCGGCGTCGGCAAGACGACCACCGCCCGCATCCTGGCCCGCGGCCTGAACTATGTCCGGCCCGGCCAGCCCGATACCGGCCCGACCGTCACGATGCCGGAACTCGGCCTGCACTGCCAGGCGATCATGGAATCGCGCCATCTCGACGTGCTGGAGATGGACGCCGCTTCGCATACCGGCATCGACGACGTGCGCGGCATCATCGACGGCATCCGTTACGGGCCGGTCTCGGCACCCTACAAAGTCTACATCGTGGACGAAGTCCACATGCTGTCGGAGAAGGCCTTCAACGCATTCCTGAAGACCCTCGAAGAGCCGCCGCCGCACGCGAAATTCGTCTTCGCCACCACCGAAATACGAAAAGTGCCGGTGACGATCCTCTCGCGATGCCAGCGGTTCGACCTGCGGCGTGTCGAGGCCGACGTGCTGTCGACCCATCTCGAAAAGATCTGTGCCGCCGAGACCGTCGAGGCCGAGCCCGAAGCCATCGCCGCGATCGTGCGGGCCGCCGAAGGCTCGGTGCGCGATGCGCTATCGCTGCTCGATCAGGCCATCGCACATGGCGCCGGCATCGTGAGCGGGGCGTCGGTCCGCGACATGCTCGGGCTGGCCGACCGCGGCCGCATCGTCGACCTGTTCCAGGCCGCTATGCGCGGCGACATCCCGGCGACATTCGCGGAGTTGCGGGCGCAATACGAGTCCGGCGCCGATCCCGGTGTGGTTCTCTCGGATCTCGCCGGCTTCACGCATCTGGTGACGCGCCTCAAGCTGGTGCCGGAGGCCGCCGCCGCCGATCCGTCGCTCAGCGATGTCGAGCGATCGCGCGGTGCCGAGTTCGCCGGCAGGCTGTCGATCCGGGCGCTGTCGCGCGCCTGGCAGATCCTCTTGAAAGCCATCCCCGAGGTTCAGGCCGCGCCGCGTCCGCTTGCTGCGGCGGAGATGGCATTGGTGCGCTTGGCCTACGCCGCCGACCTGCCGACGCCGGACGAAGCCCTGCGCGGGCTCAAGAACGAGGCGGCCTCCGCCGGCTCGGAGGGCGGCGCGCGGCCCCCGCTCGTGCCGCGTCCGTCCCTCGCCGCGCCCGAATCCCCGCCGCCACTTCCGCCACGACCACTGTTGGCGGCGGTCTCTGGGGGAGGATCGCCGCAGCCCACCCCTCCTCCACCCGTCATCGCGGCCCCGCCGCAGCCCGCCGGCCCCCGTCTCGGCCGCCTCGAGGATGTCGTCGCGCTGGCTGACGAGCGCCGCGACATCACGCTCAAGATGGCACTCGAGCGCGACGTGCATCTCGTGCGGTTCGAAGAGGGCCGCATCGAGTTTCGCCTTGCCGAGGGCGGCCGCACCAGCCTCGCCACGGACCTGTCCCGCGCGCTTGAAGCCTGGACCGGTCGCCGCTGGCTCGTCGCCCTCTCTAGGGAGCCCGGCGCCCCGACACTCGCTGCCGCCGCCGTCGAGACCAAGGAGAACCGCCACCGCGACGCCGCCAGCCATCCACTGGTGCGCGAGGTGCTGGCGCGGTTTCCCGGGGCGCAGATCGTCGACGTGCGGGACAAGACGGTGGAGGTCGGGGCCGATGCCGCGACCGTCGAGAATCTGACGCCTCCCGATGCGGCGGGCGTTGGGGATGAGGACGACGCGGAGGGGTGAGCCTCTTCCGCCGACTCGGTTCTCCATGCAGAACGGCCTGATGACCGACCTGCTCGAAAAGGCGATGACGACGGCGCGGGGCCTGCCCCAGAGATGCAGGACGAGGTCGCGCGGATGGTCCTGGCCTTCGTCGGCGACGAGGCCTCCGTGTATCGGTTCACGCCCGAGGAAGAAGCGGAGTTGGACGAGTCCGAAGCGGCTGCAGCACGTGGTGAGTTCGCGACGGATGACGAGGTGCGCGCCATCTAGGCCAAGTATGGCCTGTGAGGCTGCGTCTGACGCAATCGGCTACGCGCCAGCTCGATCGCGTGCTCGCTGACATCGAGCAACATAATCCTCAAGGCGCTCGCCATGTGCAGGAGCGCCTTCGGGGGGGTGATGGGTCTGCTCCCGCTACAGCCCTTCGCAGGCCGTGCTGCCGCTCGTCGCGGGGTCCGGCGCATTTTGGCGTCGCCCTATCTCTATGCGCTGACTTACAGCGTCGCCGTGGAAGAAAGCGTCATTCTTGGCATCCGGCACACGGTGCGACGACCGCTTCCGTGAACGCCTCTGTTCGTAGGAGACGGCATCGGCGCTCATCATCGGCCGCCCCCCATCGGGATCGCGCAGTCCGCCTCTTGGACTCCGCGCCGCGCCCACGACATAGACGGCATAGGCCAGCTGTCGCTCGCGGTAGTCGGTGGCGTCTCAATCTATCCGAAGGAACCATCTCTCATGCGCGACCTCATGGGCATCATGAAGCAGGCTCAGGCCATGCAGGAGAAAATGAGTTCCCTGCAGGGCGAACTCGACCACGTCGAAGTCACCGGCGCGTCAGGTGGCGGTGCGGTGAGCGTGGTGATGACGGCGAAGGGCCAGCTGAAGGGCGTCACGCTCGACCCCTCGCTCCTCGTCCCGGACGAGCGCGAGATCCTGGAAGACCTCATCGTCGCCGCGGTGAACGATGCGCGGTCGAAAGCCGAGGCGACAGCACAGGAAAAGATGGCCGAGCTGACCAAGGGTCTTCCCCTGCCGCCCGGCATGAAGCTGCCGTTCTAACGGCGGCGGTCAGGCGACCGGTTCGACCGTTCTGGCCCGCGGCTCGGCGCCGGGCCCCTGCAGCAGCCGCTCGAATTCCAGCACATGATCCGCATGCGCGATCGTCGCCGGGCGGTGAGCGACGATGACGCGGGTCATCCTGAATTCGCGGAGCGCCTGCGCGATCGCGGCCTCCGTCGGTTCGTCCAGCGCGCTCGTCGCTTCGTCGAGAAATAGTATCTCGGGGCGCTGGTAGAGAGCGCGGGCGAGGATCACGCGCTGCTTCTGGCCGCCCGACAAGGTCGAGCCCATGTCGCCGACCAGCGTCTCGAAGCCCATTGGGGTCTTGCGGATGTCTTCCAGAATCGCGGCGCGGGCTGCGCATTCCTCGATCCAGGCCGGGTCGGGGCGCTCGTCGAAGCAGGCGATGTTTTCCGCGATCGAACCGGCGAAGAGGCCGTCGCTCTGCATCACGCCGGCGATGCGCTTGCGATAGGCGGCGGCACCCACCGTCTTGATGTCGCGCCCGTCGATCAGGACGTTGCCCTCGCTCGCCGAGAGCAGCCCCATCAGGATCTTCATCACAGAGCTCTTGCCGCAGCCCGAAGGGCCGATAATGGCGAAGCAGGTGCCGGGCGCGACCGTGAAGCTCAGGTTGCGAAACACCCAGTGCTCGTCGGCGCCATAGCGCAACGACAGGCCGTTCGCGACGATCGAACCCCGGGATGCGCCGCCAGCGATCACTGCCGGGGCGGCGACGGGTTTGGCGTCGGCCGGTTCCTCCGGTTCGGTCATGACGATGTCTGAGAGTCGGTCGGTCTGCACGTTGAGCATGCGCAGCTGGAAGCCGGAATTGATCAGGTTGCCGATCCGGGTCGAGAACTGATCGCGGTAGGTCAGGAAGGCGACCAGCATCCCCAGCGACATCGACTGGTCGATCACCGCGCGGGCGCCGAGCACTAGCAGGATCAGCCGGTCCGCCCCGAACAGCAGATCGTTGGCGCGGCCGAAGACGAGATCGAGCCGCTGCAGCCGCAGCCGGGCGTTCAGCGACGTGACGAACTGGTTCATCCAGGTGCCGCGGCGGCGCTCGCGCAGGCCCAGCAGCTTAACGCTGGCCATGCCGCGGACGGTCTCGATGAAGTGCGTCTGCTGGCGCGCCTCGGCGACGATCGCCTCCTCGGTGCCCTCCTTATAAGCGTTGTAGGCGGCGATGCGCAGGGAGGCGGCGATGGCGGTGGAGAGCAGCGCCACCAGGGCGAGCCAGCCGCCATAGAGAAACAGCATGATCAGCATGCCGATCGACATCACGCCGTCGAGCACGGCCTGGACGAGATCGGTGGTCAGTCCCTTCTGAATCGTGCCGAGCGAACCGAAGCGCGAGATCACGTCACCGACATGCCGCTTTTCGAAATAGTCGAGCGGCAGGCGCGAGAGGTGGTCGAACAGGCTGCCCGACCACTGGTAGTTCAGCTTGGTCCCCGTCAGCATGATCGCCCAGGTCCGGGCGACGCCGAGGGCGAGCTGGATCAGGAGCAGCAGCGCCAGCCCGATGGCGACGACGAGCAGCAGGTCGAGATCGGCGTTGACGATGACCTCGTCGATGACGATCTGCGAGGCGATCGGCATCAGGATGTTGACGAGCTCGATGCCGACCGAGAGCGCGAGGATCGATAGCATCGCCGGGCGGATGCCGCGCAGGTTGCGAAACAGATCGCCGAGGCTGAGGCCCTGCACGGTCTTTTCGCGCACAAAGCCCTGGTTCGGCGTCACCTCCAGCGCCACGCCGGTGAAGTCGCGAGACGCCTCCTCCAGCGTCAGCCTGCGCCGGCCGCGGGCCGGGTCGTGGATGACGATGCCTTTGCGCTCGATCGCGGCCAGCACGACGAAGTGGTTGAGGCCCCAGTGCAAGATGCAGGGCAGCTTCAGCCGGGCGAGATCCTTCAGCTCGATGCGGAGCGCGCGGGTCGAAAGGCCCATCGTGCCCGACAGGTCGATGAGATTGCGTAGCGTCATGCCCTTCAGCGAGAGGGCGTGACGTCGGCGCATCGAGCCGAGATCGACCTCGCGGCCGTGATGGCCCAGCACCATGGCGAGGCAGGCCATGCCGCATTCGGCGGCCTCCGCCTGCAGAATGACCGGCAGGCGCCGGCCGAAGCCGAACTGCAGCCCGCCATGGGTGAGGCTATCGAGGATCCTCACTTCGCCAATCCGCGCGTGTCGGGGATCGGAGCACCATCCGTGACGAGGTCGACGCTGCGCTTCACGTGGTAGAGCGGATCGAGCAGCCATCGGTAGAGGGCGCGCTGTTCGAGGGCGATGTCGGCCTCAACGCGCATGCCGGCTTCCAGGCGGCGCTTTTCGCCATAAGCTAACACGCCGTCGTCGTCGGGCTTGACCACGATGCGGTAGACCCCGCCGCCGGCGCTCTTTCGTTTCATCTCCTCGGGCGCGTCCTCGCCCTCCAGCGGTGCGCGCGTCACCTCGGTGACGACCCCGCGGTAGAGACCGAAGCGCTGGAACGGGAAGGCGGCGTAGCGCAGCATCACGCTGGCGCCGGTCTCGATGAAGCCGATCGCCGAGGAATCGACGAACAGGTTCGCCTGCAGCCGGCCATCGCTCGGCAGCAGCGTCAGCAATGTGCCGCCGGCCGCCACGGACTGTCCGGCTTGGGCACGGATCGAAGTGAGGATCCCGCTCTCCGGCGCGCGGATCTCGATGGCGCGCTTGGCCTCGCTCTCGGCTTTCTGCTGTTCAAGCTGCGCGGCGGCACGGTCCATCTCGGCGAGGTCTTTGGCGAGCTTCTCGTCGAAGGACGCGAATTGCGCCTTCAGGTCGCTGAGCTTGCCCTCGATCTGAAGGGCACCCTGCCGAAACTGGGCGAGCTGCGAGGTCGACTGCATGTAGAGGTAGTTCTGGTTCTGGAAGTCGGCGGCGCGGGCGAAGCCGCGCGAGACGGCGCCGGCGAGCTCGTCGGCCCGTGCCTTGAGCGGTGGCACCAGCTGCTCCTGAAGCGAGACCTGCTGCCTGATCTGCTCGCGCTGGGATTCGAGGTTGGCGATCTGCTCCTGAAGCGCGCGCTTCTCGGTGCCGGCCATTGAGGCGCGGAGCGTCCGCTGCTGCTCCATGCTCTCCTTCTGGCGGCCGAGCTGCGCGATCACGCGCTCCTGCGTCGGCCCGCTGGCGGAGACCGCGTCGACATCCACCGTGTAGAGAAGGCGCCCCTGCTCTACCCGGTCACCTTCCTTGACGCCTGAGGCGCTGACCCGGCCGGCGACCGGGCTCGCCACGGTGATGAGGCCGACATCCGGCGCCAGCAGGCCCTGGGCATGGACGCGTCGGGTATAGCTGCCGAGCACGGCATAGCAGAGGGTCGCGACGACCAGGGCGATGCAGACATAGGCGACGAGACGGATCGGAAGCGGCTGCACGATCTGCGCCTCGCCGAGCCAGGCGTTGCGGCGCGCCTCGACGACTTCCTTGCGGAACAACGGCGTGGACATGGACACCTGTGAAGACGCGCCGGACAGGGCCAGCGCCCGACGCCCGCTTGTCACAGGTGCCCCTACCGCGCAATCCGAGCGGAGCGGCGCCAGCGTCGAGTCCCGATGGCCCCGTGAATTGAGGCATGCCGGGCGAGATGTTGATATGCGCCGAAGGCCTGGATGCAGATCGGTCTTCCATGCGCCGAAGTCTTGGCAGAACGTTGCTTGCGCACGTGCCGCCGTAACCGCAATTTCTGGAAAAGCATTCTCCCGGCTCGCCACGTTTCGCTCCACACGTCCGATCAAGCGGTGCGGCGCCCTGCCGCATTCTATCGGAAAAAGCGTTTGATCCGAGTGCTTTGGCTGGCGCCGTCCTTGTCGGCGCCCCGAACGGTATCGGCGCAGCGATCGTCATTCCCCGCGGTCCGTATGACCAGGTATGCCGGCGCCCTGAACACGGTAAACATCGCTCGAAGAGACAGCTTTTCTCCAAAACTCACGGTTTCGTGAGCATTGATCTGTGCCTGATGGCTGGAAATCATCGAGCTTGCAGGGGACGTCAGGTCATGTTCGAATGTTTTGAGAAGAAGACGAGCCGACGCTTCTTCCACAAGCGTGAGATTATCTCGCTGTACTCGGATTGAACTGGAGAATGTTTATGTCGCAGAACTTCGACACCATTCGTGAACTCAGCCTGACCGAGCTCGATCAAGTCGGCGGAGGCCAGTCCGAGCTCTCGGTGAGCGTTGGCGGCCTGAACGAGTTGATCGACACCGTTCACGCGATTCCGGCCGGCGGCGTCGCGAACGTGCGCGGGCTGGTCGAGAACCTTGCGGGTGGCCTGCTCGGCGCAGTCGGCGGCCTGCTCGGCGGCGTGACGGGGAAGTAGGCTGAGTCCCGCGGCAGCCGATTATCCGGCTGTCGGCCC
>NZ_BJZT01000002.1 GCF_007992175.1 Methylobacterium haplocladii
GGCCCGCCGCGAGGGTCCTTGCGACCCTCGCGGCGTCGGCGCTCGCCGGAACGGGCCGAACCGAGGCCACCATGCCTCTTTTTCGCCGTATTTCGACCACCCGGCCGATCGGATGCGCACAATTGAGTGCCACGCCAACAACCAGAAGGAACCGACGCAGCCAGCCGGATTCTATCAAATGTTATGGGAGCTTGGCGGGGATGGTGACGCGAGGGTAACGGCAGATAAGCAGCCGTTGCAGATATCCCGCGCCAACAGGTGCGGCGTCCTGCCGCATGTAGCCGAAAAAATCCCATTTTCTGAGGGGCTTATCGACGGAGCTTGGAAGCCCTCGATCTCTCAGGTTCGCACATCGCGGCATACCGATGCTGCGCCGCAACGATCTCAAAAAGTTCAACGCTTTCGGGTGGATGCGGCGACTGATGCGGCGGTTGCGAAGGGTCTTCGAAAGATCAGATCGCTTGTTCCTGCCATAAGCGTGGCGCCGATCCGGGTTGATCCGCTCCCCGATGAATGGTCACGTTAATGGGCGATGCGTAACCAGCGCATCGTGATGAGGTTAAAGGCCGGATCTTCTCGCTGGAAGATCTTGCCTGTAGCCTGTCATTTCAGGAGAATATTTATGTCGCAGAACATCGAGACCATCCGCGAGCTCAACGCTTCGGAGCTGGATGCAGTCGGTGGCGGCCTCGGCGTCGGCGTCGGTGCTACCGTGGATCTCAGCCAGGAACTCGGCGCTGTATCCGGAACGATCGATCAGGTCGGCGGCCTCGTGAGCGGTCTGCTCGGCACCGTGCTGGGTGCGGTCGGCGGCGTTCTCGGCGGCGTGACCGGCTCGGTCGGCCTCGGCAAGTAAACCTCGCCACGATGCCGACGGCGGCAGCGGGGGTTCCCCTTCCTTCGCTGCCGCCGTTCGGCGCTTCGAGACTACGCCGCGATCGAAGCGACCGGCTCCGCCGCCCGCACGTCGGCGTCGACGTGATCCTCGAAGCGCTTGAAGTTCTCCCGGAACATCGCGACGAGCCGGGTCGCAGTCTCCGAGAAGGCCGCCTTGTTCTGCCAGGTCTTCACCGGAGACAGCACGTGCGGCTCGACGCCCGGCACGAAATCCGGCACCGCGAAGCCGAAATACGGATCCCGCCGGAAGACCGCCTTCGACAGCGAGCCGTCGAGCGCCGCAGCCTGCAGGCGCCGCGTCACGCGGATCGGCATCCGCCGGCCCGTGCCGACGCCGCCGCCGGTCCAGCCGGTATTCACCAGCCAGCAGTCGACGTGATGCTTGGCGATCAGCTCGCGCAGCAGGTTGCCGTAGACGCTCGGGTGGCGCGGCATGAACGGCGCGCCGAAGCAGGTCGAGAAGGTCGCCTCCGGTCCCGTCAGCCCGCGCTCGGTGCCCGCCACCTTCGCGGTGTAGCCGGAGAGGAAGTGATACATCGCCTCCGCGCCCGTCAGCTTGGCGATCGGCGGCATCACGCCGAAGGCGTCGCAGGTCAGCATCACGATGTTCTTCGGATGCGCGGCCCGGCCTGTGGCGCTGGCATTGGCGATGAAGTCGAGGGGATATGCGCAGCGGGTGTTCTCGGTACGCGAGGCGTCGTCGAAATCCGGCACGCGGGAAAGCGGATCGATCACGACGTTCTCCATCACCGTCCCGAAGCGCTCGGTGGTGGCCCAGATCTCGGGCTCGGCGTTGCGAGAGAGCCGGATGGTCTTGGCGTAGCAGCCGCCCTCGAAGTTGAAGATCCCGTTGTTCGACCAACCGTGCTCGTCGTCGCCGATGAGCTGTCGCGAGGAGTCGTTCGAGAGCGTGGTCTTGCCGGTGCCCGAGAGCCCGAAGAACAGAGCCGAGTCCCCAGCTTCATCCAGCGCGGCATTGGCCGAGCAGTGCATGGGCATCACGCCGGCATCGGGCAGCATGTAGTTCAGGAAGGTGAAGACGGACTTCTTCATCTCGCCGGCGTAGGCAGTGCCGCCGATCAGGACGAGCTTCTTTGAGAAATCGATGGCGATGACGGTCTTGGAGCGGCAGCCATGCCGGGCCGGATCGGCCTTGAAGCTCGGCAGGTCGATGATCGTCATCTCCGGCACGTACTCGGCGAGGGCTTCCCGCTCCGGCCGGATCAACAGGTTGCGGATGAACAGCGAGTGCCAAGCAAACTCGGTGAAGACCCGCGCCTTGATCCGGTGCGCCGGATCGGCCCCGCCGAACAGGTCCTGTGCGAACAGCTCACGGCCTTCGGCATGAGCCAGGAAGTCCTGGTACAGCGTCCCGAACTGGTCGGGCGTGATCGAGCCGTTGTTCTCCCACCAGACCTCGTTCTCGGTGGAGGCGTCGCGCACGACGTACTTGTCCTTGGGCGAACGGCCGGTATGACTGCCGGTCTGCGCCACGAGAGCGCCCCCGCGGGCGAGTTCGGCCTCGCCGCGCTTGAGGGATTCTTCGTAGAGGCGTGGTGCCTCAAGGTTCCAGTGGACCGCTTCGAGGTTGCGCAGGCCGATCGCTTCCGCGCCATGGCCCGCATTGAAATTGCCGATGTTGTTCAAGGTCGTCTCTCCTCGGGCCCCTGATCGCGGCCGCCTTCCGGCCTGGGTCTCGTCGCGTCCGGAGCGTCCGCGCGGTCGTTCAGGTCCGCCGCGCGCAGGTTCACCGCCCCGTGATCCTTCCGGCTTGGAAGCGAGATTGTTTGCCGTCAATAAAACTTTAGACCCATCGACAATTTTTTTGCACAGATCGGCGCGGCGTCGCGGCAGTGGCGCAGGCGTCTGTCCGGGCGCGGCGTACACCTATCTAAGAGCCGGCGGCTTTGCGCCCGTGCCGACCCGACGGTATGGCGCGGAGCCGCGCCATCGCATGTTCAGCCCCGAAGTCCCCTCTCCCATGCCCCAATCCGTCGCCGGCCCGGAGATCGAGCGCCTGATCCAGCTCCTCGCGCGGATGCCGGGCCTCGGCCCGCGCTCGGCTCGGCGCGCGGCTTTGCAGCTCATCAAGAAGCGCGACACCCTACTCGGGCCGCTGGCCGAGGCGATGCGGGTGGCCGCCGAGCGCATCGTCGTCTGCTCGTCCTGCGGCAACGTCGATACCAGCGAGCCCTGCACGATCTGCTGCGACGCGACCCGCGATCCCTCGACCCTCGTGCTGGTAGAGGACGTGTCGGACCTCTGGGCGCTGGAGCGTTCGGGCGCCGTCAGCGCCCGCTACCACGTGCTGGGCGGCGTGCTGTCGGCCCTCGACGGCGTGCGCCCTGAGCATCTGAACATCAACACGCTGGTGGAGCGTGCGAGCGACCCCGCGGTGAAGGAGATCATCCTCGCCCTCAACGCCACCGTCGACGGCCAGACCACCGCCCACTACGTCACCGACGCACTCCGCCCCTTCAACCTCACCATCACCCGCCTCGCCCATGGCGTCCCGGTCGGCGGCGAGCTGGACTATCTCGACGAAGGCACCCTCTCGGCGGCGATCCGGAGCCGGACGGCGTTTTAGGAGCGGATCGCAGAGTGCAATTGGTACGGCCGCGACGTCACCTCACACCTTCCGGCATCGCACCGGCCCATCCCCTGCGATCGAACGATAAACCAGATGCCCCCCGGAAGCCTCGCACGCGGCCCGGATCGTCGCCTCGGGGCGGTAGAATCCCCAGACCGCGATCATCGGCGCCACCATCGTGAACACGGTGGCCAGCATCAGGAAGCCTGCGACCCAGCCGTGATCGGGCGTGGCCTTCGGCGGATCCGGACGCCGTGCCGGCATCGGGCCGAGGAAGGCCAGGAGGGGGAACCACTGGAGAGTGCTCATCAGGCGCGCCCGCATGGTCGAAGGATGCGCACAGGCTGAGCTCGATCCGGCTTCGCGGCAACCCGTTTCAGGCAGGGCCGCCCGTGACGCATCAGCGCCCCGGCGCGGCGGACGTCAGGGGCGGCCTAGGACCGCGCCGACACGCGACGCAACACGCGGTGCCTTCTGGCTTCTGCCGCCCGGCGCCATAAGCCCGTCGATGGCGCGATCGATCGGGCCGAGCGCTGCATAGTGGATCATGTGGCCGAGCCCGGGCAGAATCTTCAGCGTGCTACCAGCGATTTCGCCGTGGAGCCGGCGCGACTGCTCGTCGATATCGACCACCGCATCGGCATCGCCCGTGAGGATCGCTACCGGCAGATCCAGCCGCGGATAGGTGTGCTGCAGGCCGCTCGCCGCCGTGTTCATGGTCGAGGCGTCTTCCGTCGAGGCTCGCATCTGCGTGGGACCCATGGCGATCTCCACCGGAAACTCGGCCTCGAAGCGCGGCGGCACCGCCTGCGGGCGAAACACCTGCCGGAAGGCCTGCGCGGCGACGAGGCGGCCCATGGCTGGGTTCATCATGGCGCGCGCGGCATCGCCGATACCCGGCATGGCCAGCGTCTTCGACATGGTCACGTCGGCGCGGCGGCTCGGGTAGTAGTAGCCGGAGAGCAGGACGAGCCCGCGCAGCTCGCGCAAGCCGCCGGCAGCGAGCGCCAGCGCCACCAGCGTCCCCCAGGAATGCCCGACGACGAGAGGCCGCTCGACCTTCAACGCCGCCAGCACGCGATGCATCAGTTGGGCCTGCTCGACAGCCGTCCAGACCCGCGCGCGGGGGCGCGCCGTATGGCCGAAGCCGGGCCTGTCGATGGCGATGACCCGGTACCGGGTCGCAAGTCGCTCGATCAGGCCGCAGATGACGAAATCCTCGGCCATGGTGCCGT
Organism: Methylobacterium haplocladii; assembly: GCF_007992175.1. Taxonomy (GTDB): domain Bacteria; phylum Pseudomonadota; class Alphaproteobacteria; order Rhizobiales; family Beijerinckiaceae; genus Methylobacterium; species Methylobacterium haplocladii. The sequence goes on from NZ_BJZT01000002.1 coordinate 4,723, forward strand.
TGCCGTGCAGAAGCACCACCGGCCGTCCCCTGCCCCGGACGATGCAATGCACGCGCAGCTGGTCGATCTCGACGAAGCGGCCCGGCGCTTTGCGGGATGCCTCCGTCTTCCGAGCACGGACGGCCGAGCCGGTCTTGGGCGCGCCGACCTTGGGCTTCGTCCTCACGGCCGTCCGGGGCGGCTTGGCCGTCGCCGTCAGGAGTTTCGTGAGCTGCGCAGCGCCCCGACGGACGGCCCGCTTGGCGCTGCGGCGAGTACCGAATGGGAACACGGATGGGCCTAGGGCTGCAGTTGCGGATCGCCGATGCGGGCCGTGGATGCGAGTATCAGCATCGTGCGTGCCGGTTTCATGGCGAGCGTGTGCGGCAGTGTGGCGTGGGAGCCCGCACCCCGACGATCGTCGAGCAAGGGAGACCACCACATTCTTCCGTTGTGCGTCATCGCACCCCGATCCGGCGATGGCCGGCGAACTCACTGGCAGCGGTCGCTCCCCGCAGGCCGCGTTCGCTGAAAAGGATCATGTCATGACCGTTCGTTTCGCCTCCATCGCCGCTGCTCTCGTCCTCGGCCTGGGTGTACCGGCCTCCTCGGCCATCGCGCGAAGCTACACCGCTCCGGCTGGCATCGAATGGACGGATCGGGCGGCCGATGCCGCCTCCACGCGCGCGGCCTCGCGCAGCCACGTCGATGACTCCGCCAAGATGGGCAATGCCGAACAGAACGCGCGGTCGGTGCCGAGTTACGGCGCGACCTCGGGCGGCCCGGCCTACTGAACGCACCGCATCCGTCGCGGCGGTGGATCGGGCTCGTTCCGGTCGCCGCCGCGAGGCTTCGTTCGGGATTTGACCGTCCGCAGGCCGCCCCCTATGCGAAAGGCTTGTCCGGCGCGCCCTCGGGGCGCTGCAATCGAGCCCGCCCTGCCCATGACGATCCGACCCCTGGTGATCCTGCCCGATCCCATTCTGCGCCAGACTTCCGAGCCCGTCGCGGCGATTACGCCCGAGATCGAGACGCTGGCGAAGGACATGCTCGAGACGATGTACGACGCTCCCGGCGTCGGCCTCGCCGCGATCCAGATCGGGGTGGCGAAGCGCGTGGTGACGATCGACACCAACAAGGAAGAAGAGGCGCGCGACCCGACGGTCTTCATCAATCCCGAGATCGTCTGGTCCTCGGACGAGATGCGGATCTACGACGAGGGCTGCCTCTCGATTCCCGAATACTATGGCGAGGTCGAGAGGCCGGACCGGGTGCGCGTGCGCTACATGGACCTGAAGGGCGAGACGGTGGAGAAAGAGGCCGACGGCCTGCTCGCCACCTGCCTGCAGCACGAGATCGATCACCTCAACGGCGTGCTGTTCATCGACCACCTGTCGAAGCTCAAGCGCGACCGGGTCATCAAGAAGTTCGCCAAGGCCGCCAAGCGCGACGCGGCCTGAAGCTAGGTTTTTCCACGATGCGCGTTGTTTTCATGGGCACGCCGGACTTTTCCGTGCCCACCCTCGCGCGGATCGTCGCCGACGGGCACCAGGTCGTCGCCGTGTACACCCGGGCACCCGCCAGGGCCGGCCGCGGCATGGGCGTCAAACTCTCCCCGGTGCACACGCTGGCGAACGCCCTGGGGCTCGAGGTGCTCAGCCCTGCCAGCCTGAAAACCGACGCGGCGACGGAGGTGTTTTCCGGGCATGCGGCGGACGTCGCCGTCGTGGTCGCATACGGCCTGCTGCTCCCTCAGAGTGTTCTCGACGCACCGCGTCACGGCTGCCTCAACCTGCACGGATCGCTCCTGCCGCGCTGGCGCGGCGCCGCGCCGATCCAGCGCGCCATCATGGCGGGTGATGCCGAGAGTGGTGTCGGCATCATGCGGATGGAGAAGGGCTTGGACACCGGACCGGTCGCGCTCGAAGAGCGCGTCCCGATCACCGAGGGCATGACCGCCGGCGCGCTCCACGACACGCTGATGCCGCTCGGCGCCGACTTGATGAGCCGGGCGCTTGCGGCCCTGGCCGAGGGCAACCTCGCCTTCACGCCTCAGACGGACGATGGAATCATCTACGCGCACAAGATCACGAACGAGGAAGGCCACATCGACTGGCACCGACCGGCCGCCGAAATCGCCCGCCACATCAACGGCCTGTCGCCGTTCCCGGGTGCCTACTTCGAAGCCGATCTCGGCAAGGGGCCGGAGCGGGTCAAGGTGCTGCGCGCAGAGCGGGCGGAAGGATCCGGCGTGCCCGGCACCTTGCTCGATGCAGCCTGCACGGTCGCCTGCGGCGAGGGCGCGGTGCGGCTTCTCGAACTGCGACGGGCCGGCAAGGGCGGGGTCGCGACGGGCGGGGACTTCCTGCGGGGGGCGCGGCTCGGCTCAGGGGCGCACCTCGCCTGATGCCTCGCTACAAGCTCGTCATCGAGTATGATGGCGCCCCGTTTTACGGCTGGCAACGGCAGGCCGAAGGCTTGACCGTCCAGGGCGTCATCGAGACGGCAATCCGGAAATTCACGGGCGAAACCGCCCGTCTCACGTGCGCCGGCCGTACCGATGCCGGCGTCCACGCCACACATCAGGTCGCCCACCTCGACCTTGCCCGAGACTGGCGCACGGACACGGTGCGCGACGCCACCAACGCGCATCTTCGCCCGCATCCGGTCTCGATCGTCAGCGCCGAGCTCGTCGGCGACAGCTTCGATGCGCGGCGCACCGCGATCCGCCGGCACTATCGCTACCGCATTCTCAACCGGCGGAGCCCGCCGGGAATCACCCGGGCCCATGTCTGGCACGTGCCTTGGAAGCTCGACCCGGATCTGATGCAGGCGGCGGCGCTCAGGCTTCTCGGCCGGCATGACTTTTCGGCCTTTCGCGCGGCCGAGTGCCAAGCGGCGAGCCCCGTGCGGACGCTCGAACGGCTCGACGTCGCGCAGCGCACAATGGGGTTTCACGACGAGATCGTGGTCGAGACATCGGCGCGGTCGTTCCTGCATCATCAGGTGCGTTTCATCGTCGGCACCCTCATGATGGCCGGCTGTCGGCGCTTCAGCGCGGACGACGTCGCCGACATCCTCGCCTCGCGCGACCGCAGCCGCTGCGGGCCGATGGCGCCGGCGCATGGGTTGACGTTCGTGGGCGTCGATTACGCGGACGAAGACGGAAAATAGGCATCGAGCACGCGCCGGTAGATCGCCGTCAGCTGCTCCAGATCGGCGACCGCCACGCATTCGTCGATCTGATGCATCGTCTCCCCGACGAGCCCGAACTCGATCACCGGGCAGCAGTCCTTGATGAAGCGGGCATCCGAGGTGCCCCCGGTCGTCGAGAGCGTCGGCTTCAATCCGGTCTCGGCCTCGATCGCGCCTGCCACCACATCGACGAAGGCATCGGGCTGTGTGAGGAAGGCCGGCGCGTTCGAGGGCTGAAGGTCCAGGCTGAAGCGGACGATGTTGCCAGCTGAGGCGTCGAGCCGGCGCCGGATCTCGGCGCCGAGACTCTCGGCGCTCCAGCCCTCGTTGAAGCGGATGTTGAACACCGCCTTGGCGCTCGCCGGGATCACGTTGGTGGCCGGATTGCCGACGTCGATCGTCGTGAATTCGAGGTTCGAGGCATCGAAATGGGCGGTGCCGTCGTCGAGCGGGTCGACGATCAAGCCGGAGCACAGACGCAGCAGGCCTGGGATCGGGTTCTCGGCCCGGTGCGGATAGGCGACGTGGCCCTGGCGGCCATGCACCGTGATGGTTCCCGTGAGCGATCCGCGGCGGCCGATCTTGATCATCTCGCCGAGGCGGCTCGGGTTTGTCGGCTCGCCGAGCAGGCAATGGTCGAAGCGCTCGCCCCTGTCGCGTGCCCAGGCAAGCAGCTTCACCGTGCCATTGATGGCCGGCCCCTCTTCGTCGCCGGTGATCAGGAAGGCGATCGAGCCGCCGAAATCGGGCCGCTCGCGCAGAAACGCCAACGTGGCCGCGAGCTTGCAGGCGATGCTGCCCTTCATGTCGACTGCACCCCGGCCGTAAAGCCGTCCGTCCGCGATCTCGCCCGAGAACGGGTCGTGGGTCCAGGCGGAGGTCTCGCCGGTGGGCACCACGTCGGTGTGTCCGGCGAAGAGAAGGCAGGGGCTGCCGGTGCCGATGCGGGCGTAGAGGTTTTCGATGTCCGGCATTCCGGGCTCGGAAAACACCGGACGCTCGACGGAGAAGCCGGCCTGACCGAGCACGTTTTCGAGCAGCGCGAGCGCCCCGCCCTCCTCCGGCGTTACGGAGGGACAACGGATCAGCGACTGCGCCAGTGCGATCGGCGATGGAGTGTCGTGCGTCATTCCGCTTGGCTTGCCATGGCGCCTGTCGGCCGTCGATCCTCTGCGGCCGACCCGAGCGATCGCGATCGAAGAATTCACCGCGACGCTCTGTCGACGAACTTTCGCGCGGCGGCCCGGCCGCCTATCTCACGGGCATGGCTCTCACCTCCGACGAAGTCGAACGCTATGCGCGCCATCTCGTCCTGCGCGAGATCGGTGGCCCGGGACAGAACCGGCTCAAGGCGGCGCGGGTGCTCGTGGTCGGCGCCGGCGGGCTTGGGGCACCCCTGATTCAGTATGTCGCTGCGGCCGGGGTCGGCACCATCGGCATCGCCGACGACGACGTGGTGTCGCTCTCGAATCTACAGCGGCAGGTGATCCACGAGACGCCGGATATCGGCCGGCCGAAGGTGGAGAGCGCGGCCGAGGCCGTGGCTCGTCTGAACCCGCATGTTCGGATTGAGACCCATGCGGTCCGGCTTGATGCCGAGAGCGCCGCCGCGCTGGCCGCCGAGTACGACGTCGTCGCGGATGGCTCCGACAACTTCGCGACGCGCTACGCCGTCTCCGATGCCTGCTTTCACGTCCGGCGCCCGCTTGTCACGGCCGCCCTCGGGCAGTTCGACGGCTCCCTCACGACGCTTCGACCGCACGAGACCGGCGCCGACGGACTGCCGAACCCGACCTATCGCTGCCTGTTTCCAGACCCGCCGCCGCCCGGCGCCGTGCCGACCTGTGCGGAGGCCGGGGTGCTCGGCGCACTCGCAGGCGTCATGGGCTCGCTGATGGCGCTGGAGGTGATCCGCGCCATCGTGCCCTTCGGCGAGTCTCTGGTCGGGCGCCTGCTGATGGTCGACGCGCGTTCGATGCGCTTCGAGACGCTCGGCTACGCCTGGGATCCTGCCAATCCGCTCAGTGGAGACCGGGCAGGAGCGGCGGCGGCTCCTTGAGCGCCAGTCCATCGAGGCAGCATTTCTTGTACTTCTTGCCGCTTCCGCAGGGACACGGATCGTTACGGCCGACATCCTTGAAGGGGTTCTTGATCGGCTGACCGGCGCTCTCTGCCGTCCAGGCCAGGGCAGCGACCGGATCGTCGAGGTAGCCGAAGGCTTCACCGGCGAAGGCTTCGTAGTCCGGCGGCTGCTTCGTCACCTGCCGAATTGCCTTCCGGAACCAAGCCAAGTCGCTGAATTCGTCGGTAATCCGGCCGTCCTTGCGGGCGGCCTCGACGCGGGGGACCAGCTCGGTCAGCCCGAGATAGGCGATCGTCTGTTCCCAGCCGACCCAACCCGGGCTCTCCTCGACCGCGACCTGCGCGTCGTCGAAGCGCTCCAGCAAAGCACGCGTCGCATCGCGGTCGAGGCGACCCGCGCGGGTCAGGAAGCCGATCGCGTCGAAGGCGGCATTGCGTGCGAAGTCGTCGATGGTGCTGTCGAGGATGAAGCGGTGTAGCGCCGCGACGTCACCATCGAAGGCGCTCGCGAGCGCGAGCGGGATCGTCTCCGAGATGGCGTCGCCGAGGAAGCCTTCGAGGACTTCGTCGTCCTGCCGCAGCAGACGCAGGAGCGGGGCGAACACACGGGTGTCGCGGGCGGCCGCGAGGGCGTGAACGCCCCAGAACAGGAGGTTCGCCTCCTCGTCGCTCGGGGCGTCCGGGTCCTCGGCCGCGAGGTCGAGCACGTGCAGCACCGCATCGGCCACCGCGTCCGGCGTTTCGACCGCGCGCCGAAGGGCATCCTTCGGAAGGTGCTTCGCTTCCGAGAGAAGCGTGACGAGGTCTTCGTCCATGGTCCTCTCCTTCATGCGCGCAGGCTCGCGCCGGTCTTCTTTGCGACCTCGGCGACGATCTTACCGCTCACGGCTTCGATCTCGGCATCGGTCAGCGTGCGCTCGACCGGCTGGAGCCTGACGGCGACGGCGATCGACTTCGAGCCTTCCGGGATGCCGACGCCTTCGTAGACGTCGAACACCTCGACGCCGGTGATGAGCTTGCGCTCGGCACCCTGGGCCGCGCGGATCACGTCGCCCGCCGCCACGTCGCGGCCGACGACGAAGGCGAAGTCGCGCGAGACCGGCTGCAGGCCGGAGAGGGCAAGCGCCGGCTTCACCTTGGTCGGCTTGTATTTCGGCAGCGGCAGCGCATCGAGGGTGATTTCGAAGGCGACGAGGGTGCCCTTGAGATCGAGCGCCTTCATCGCCGCCGGGTGAATCTCGCCGAACCAGCCGATCGGGTTCTTGGGGCCGAACTGCAGCGTGCCGGAGCGGCCGGGATGCAGCCAGGCCGGACCGCCGGCCACGATCTGCAGGCCGCCGGTCTGGATGCCGAGCGCCGTCAGCAGCGCGAGCGCGTCGGCCTTCGCCTCTAAGGCGTCGACGACGGCCGCCGTCCCGCTCCAATGACGGCCATCGCCCTCGTGGCGGGCGCTGCCACGGCGGACGGCGGCGGCGCGGATGCTCTGACCCTCCGGCTGGTCGGTCTCGAAACACTGGCCGACTTCGAACAGCGCGACGTCGCCGTATCCGCGGTCGGCATTGGTTTGGGCGGCGCGCAGCAGCCCAGGCACGAGGCTCGGGCGCATGTCGGAGAGATCGGCGGCGATCGGGTTGGCCAGCGCGAGATTTGCGCCGCCGCCGCCGAACAGGCAGGCGTCCTCGTGGCGGACGAAGGACCACGTCACGGCTTCCAACAGTCCGCGACTCGCTAGTGCGCGCTTCGCGCTACGGGTGCGCCGCTGCAGGACGGTGAGCTTCGGACCCACCGCATTCACGTCGGCGCGCAGCAGGGGCTTCGGCTCGATGCGGTCGAGCCCGGCGATGCGGATGACTTCCTCGACGAGATCGGCCTTACCCTCGACGTCCTGTCGCCAGGAGGGCGTGAGCACCTTCACCCGGTCGCCTGTGCCGGCGACGTGGAAGCCGAGCGTTTCCAGCGTCACCTTCATCTCGGCCCGAGACAGTTCGATGCCGGCGAGGCGCCGCACCTCCGTCCAGGGGAAGTCGATGACGCGGTCGGTGTCGGGGATCTCGCCGGCGATCGTCGCCTGGGTCGGCGTGCCGCCGCAGGTGTCCACCACCAGCTTCGTCGCCAGATCGAGCCCCGGCAGCACGAAGGCCGGATCGACGCCGCGCTCGAAACGGTAGCGCGCATCGGTGATCACCCCGAGGCGGCGGCCGGTGCGGGCGATGTTCTTCGGATCCCAGAGTGCCGACTCGATCAGCACGTCGGTCGTCGTCGCGTCGCAGCCCGAGGCCTCTCCGCCGATGATGCCGCCGATGGACTCGACCCCGTTGTCGTCGGCGATCACGACGGTGTCGCCGTCGAGCCGGTAGATCCGGCCGTCGAGCGCCTTGAGCTCCTCGCCCTCGCCCGCGCGGCGGACGGTCAGGCCGCCAGCGACCTTCTTGACGTCGAAGACGTGCAGCGGCCGGCCGCGGTCGAAGGTCATGTAGTTGGTGATGTCGACGAGGGCGTTGATCGGGCGCAGGCCGATGGCGCGCAGGCGCGCTTGCATCCAGTCCGGGGACGGGCCGTTGGTGACGCCACGCACGAGGCGGAGCGCGAAGACCGGGCAGAGGGCCGGATCGTCGCCGAGTTCGATCGCCACTGGCACCGTGCAGGAGCCCTCCCCACGCAAGGCCGGGAAGGCGTCGCGCTTGAGGGTGCCGATGCCGGTCGCCGCGAGATCGCGGGCGATGCCGTGGATCGAAGCGCAGTCCGCGCGGTTCGGCGTCAGGTTGATCTCGATGACCGGATCGTCGAGCCCGGCATAGAGCGGATACGGCTGGCCGACCGGCGCGTCGGCCGGCAGGTCGAGAATGCCGTCGTGGTCGTCGCCGAGGCCCAGCTCCGCGCCGGAGCAGAGCATGCCGCGGCTCTCGACGCCGCGGATCGTACCCACCGACAGGGTGATGTTCTTGCCCGGCACGTAGGTGCCGGCCGGCGCAAAGACCGACTTCATGCCTGCCCGCGCGTTCGGCGCGCCACAGACGACCTGGATCGGTGCCCCGTCACCCGCATCCACCATGCAGACGCGCAGGCGGTCGGCGTTGGGGTGCGGCTCGGCGCTGATGACGTTCGCGACGACGTACGGCTTCAGCGCCGCGGCCTTGTCCTCGATCGCCTCGACCTCGAGCCCGATGCGGGTGAGCGTATCGGCGATGGTTTCGAGGGACGCCTCGGTGTCGAGGTGGTCCTTGAGCCAGGAGAGGGTGAATTTCATGATGCGCTCACGGGACGGCTTTTCGAATTGCCTATCAACTTAATTCTCAGCCAATTGATAGGCCCATCAATTTGTTCGAGACCTAGTTGACTTCTGATCTCATTTCTTAACTCAACCATTATAGGCGTTGTGTCAGCAAAATTCGCGCTGGCCATCTCGTTCACAAAAATGTTGGTTTTCTCAATCTGCTTTAGGCTGCCAAAAATCTGCAGCATCGATATGCCATTTTCTAAATTGCTCTTTTTGTCACAAATATCTAACTCATCACGGCTGCCAATTTCAAGATCTTTCCAGATCTCAAGTAGATTTTTCAAAAGTATTTCTCTTCTTTTCTGGGATCGATCTCGTTCAGATGTAAAGCGATGAGCTAGTAGAACGCCAAAAATGGCTCCTACTAATCCGAGGACCGCGCTGATTATAGGAACAATGTAATGCGCTTGGAGCATAGGCACTATCAGGCTGTCAGCCCCCCGACTAAACTCGGCACATCCAGCGGCCGGAAGCCGTAATGCTCCAGCCACCGCACGTCGGCCTCGAAGAACGGGCGAAGATCCGGCATGCCGTATTTCAGCATGGCGAGGCGGTCGATGCCCATGCCGAAGGCGAAGCCCTGGAACTGGTCGGGGTCGAGGCCGCAGTTCTTCAGGACGTTCGGGTGGACCATGCCGCAGCCGAGCACCTCCAGCCAGTCGGTGCCCTCGCCGAAGCGGATCTCGCCGCCTTTTCGCGAGCACTGGATGTCGACCTCGGCGGAGGGCTCGGTGAAGGGGAAGAACGAGGGCCGGAAGCGCATGCCGACGCTCTCGACCTCGAAGAAGGCGCGGGCAAAGGTCTCCAGCACCCATTTCAGATTGGCGATATTGGCCTGACGATCGATCACCAAGCCCTCGACCTGATGGAACATCGGGGTGTGCGTCTGATCGGAATCGTGCCGGTAGGTGCGGCCGGGGATGATCACGCGGATCGGCGGCTCGACCGCGCGCATCGTCCGGATCTGGACCGGCGAGGTGTGGGTGCGCAGCACCTTGCGCCGGCCGAGATGGTCGGGCGCGAGGAAGAACGTGTCGTGCATCTCCCGCGCGGGGTGGCCCTCGGGGAAGTTCAGCGCGGTGAAGTTCAACTCGTCCGTCTCGACGTCCGGGCCTTCGGCGACGGAGAAACCCATATCGGCGAAGATCGCCGTGATCTCGTCGATGACCTGACTGATCGGATGGATGCGGCCGCGCGCTTCCGGCGCCTCGCGCAGGGGCAGGGTCACGTCGATCCGCTCGGAGGCGAGCCGGGCGTCGAGGGCGGCGGCCTGCAGGGCCTCGCGACGGCTGCCCAGGGTGGCGGCGACGCGGTCGCGCAGGCCGTTGATGAGGGGGCCGCGCTCCTTGCGCTCCTCCGGCGTCATGGCGCCGAGCGTCTTCAGGAGTTCGGAGACCGCGCCCTTCTTGCCGAGCGCCGAGACACGGACGGTCTCGAGCGCGGCCTCGTCGGAGGCTTGGCCGATCTGCTCCAGCAGGCTGCGTTCGAGGGTGTCGAGATCGGTCATCGCTGGTCCCGGGAGCGGCGCTGAACGCGCGCTGCTTTCGCGCTTCGCGCGACATCGCGCAAGCACGGCGAAAAAAGAAGGCGCGGCGCCCTGAGCGCCGCGCCTTGTCCGCTCGAAAGCTCGACTTGGACTCAGGCCGCCTTGGCAGTCTCGGCCGGGAGAGCGGCCTTGGCCTTCTCGACGATGGCGGCGAAGCTCGCCGGCTCGTGAATGGCGAGCTCGGACAGGGCCTTGCGGTCGACCTGGATGCCGGACTTGGCGAGCGCGTTGATGAAGCGCGAATAGGTCAGGCCATGCTCGCGGACGGCGGCGTTGAGACGCTGAATCCAGAGGGCGCGGAACGTGCGCTTCTTGTTCTTACGATCGCGGTAGGCATACTGCATGCCCTTCTCGACCGCCTGCTTGGCGATCCGGATCGTATTCTTGCGCCGGCCGTAATAGCCTTTGGCGGCCTTGAGGACTTTCTTGTGCTTTGCGTGACTGGTCACGCCGCGTTTGACGCGGGCCATGGGAGATCTCCTGGATTACGAAATGAGCAAAATCGGCTTGTGAGGAAGACTTACCGGCTGTTGGGCAGGAAGTACTTCTTCACGTTGGCGGCGTCGCCCTCGAACAGGGTCGTGGTGCCGCGCAGGTTGCGGATCTGCTTCGTGGTCCGCTTGATCATCCCGTGGCGCTTGCCGGCCTGGGCGTACATCACCTTGCCGGTGCCGGTGATCTTGAAGCGCTTTTTGGCGCCCGATTTGGTCTTCAGCTTGGGCATTTCGCTCTCCTGGCGCAAAACCCCTCCGGCCGGTGGACCGGGGATGTCAGCGCGAATGATGCTTGTTGAAAGCAACGGAAACCGCCACGGCAGCCCTATCGGCCGGGCGGTTCGACGCGGGCGGCTTATGGCAGAAAGCTTGCCCGCTATCAACGTGTCCGGAAGACCGGCTGGCGACGGCCCGGTCTTCACCGCCCAACTGCGCCGGACGCGTCGACGAGAACGGCCATGATCGCAGTCAGTCGCATCTTGGCCGGGCTCTTGCAGGGCGGCGATCCGACGGAACGCCCCGACCTGTGTCTAGCGGGCATAGCGGGGGCGCCGGCAAATCGCGGTGGCGCGTCGAGGCAAGCGGAACCATAAACCTTGGCCGTCGGTTTCGTTCATGTGGCGCTCAGGCCGACTCAGTAAAAACTCTCTGCAACAAAGCATCCTCGGTCATAGGAGACGTGTTCGTGCGCATTGCCATGGTTGCCCCGCTTGCAGAGGCGGTCCCCCCCAAGTTCTACGGCGGTACCGAGCGCGTCGTTTCGTGGATCACTGAAGAGTTGGTTCGTCAGGGCCACGACGTGACTCTATTCGCAAGTGGCGATTCCGAGACGTCGGCGAAGCTGGCAGCCTGTCATCCCGAAGGTCTTCGCCTTCTCGGCTATCGCGACCACACGGCGGGTCACCTTGCCATGCTGCACCATGTGCACCGCCGGGCGCACGAGTTCGACATCATCCATTTCCACATCGATTTGCTGCAGTATCCGATGTTCGAGGATCTTTATCACAAGACCCTCACGACCATGCATGGTCGCCTGGACGTTCCGGACTTCATGCCGGTCTACAAGACCTTTACCGGCATGCCGCTCGTGTCGATTTCCGACAACCAGCGCGAGCCGATGCCGGAGGATTCCAACTGGCTGGCCACGATCCATCATGGCCTGCCGAAGGAGAACTGCCCGTACTACCCCGAGTCGAAGGGCGGCTACCTCGCCTTCCTCGGCCGCATCTCGCCCGAGAAGCGTCCCGACCGCGCCATCGAGATGGCCAAGCGCTCCGGCCTCCCGCTGAAGATCGCCGCCAAGGTCGACAAGGCCGACCAGGATTATTGGGACGACGTCATCGAGCCGATGATCCACCATCCGCTGATCGAGTACATCGGCGAGATCAATGAGGAACAGAAGAAGGACTTCCTCGGCAACGCTCTCGCCCTCGCCTTCCCGATCGATTGGCCAGAACCCTTCGGCCTGGTGATGATCGAGGCGATGTCGGCCGGTACACCCGTGATCGCGTTCCGCAACGGCTCGGTTCCCGAGGTGATCAAGGACGGCGTCGGCGGCTTCGTGGTCGATACGATGGACGAGGCGGTCGAGGCCTGCATCAAGGCGAAAAGTCTTTCGCGGGCCGGCGTGCGCCAGCACTTCGAGAGCCAGTTCACCGCCGAGGTCATGGTGAACAAGTACGTCGCCGCCTACGAAGAGCTTCTTGCCAGCCGCGGCAACGTGATCGATCTACCGACGGCCGGCAGCTTCAGCCCGCAATACGGCGAAGTGAACGGATCGCCCCGTCCTTCGATCAACGTCGCGGCCCTGCCGGCCTGACGCAAGCGATCGGCGCCGCCCCCCTCGTCGGCGCTGCCTTCGCCCCTAACTGAAGCTCCAACATTGGCCGCCGGTTCGCTCACCGCGCATCGGCGGCCTTTATGATTCGCGCTTCAGCGCGGACACTCCGGCACAATCGCATCAGAGGGCATTCGGTATGGCAGCGGACGAGGCATCGGCGAAGGCCAAGGTCATCTCTTCCGACGACACGACCACCCAGCCGATCCTTGGCTTTCAGGATGCCGACGAGGCGCTTCCGCAGTACCATATCGAGGCTCAGACCTCGTTGGTGGAGCGTCCGCTCCGCGCCCTGAAATACGGCGAAGCCTTCGCGGTCCTCGATACCTACGGCGATATCGGCGTCTTTCCGGGTCCCGAAGGCATCTATTTCCAGGATACGCGCTATCTCTCGCGCCTCGCCTTCACCGTCGAGGATCAGCGCCCGCTGATCCTGTCCTCCGTGATGCAGGACGACAACGGCGCGCTCAGTGTCGACATGACGACGCCGGACATCCGGATCGACGCGCAGGACGAGACCTCGCTCCCGCGCGAGTTGATCGCGATCGAGCGCACCAAGTTTCTGTTCCGCGGCAGCTGCTACGACCGCATCGGGCTCCGGAACTACGACACACGCCGCCGCACGCTGCGGATCAACGTGACCTTCGATGCGGATTACCGCGACCTGTTCGAGGTGCGGGGCACCAACCGAACCCGCTTCGGCAAGCGCACCGTACAGGTCTCGAGCCCCAGCGAGGTTCAGTTCCGCTACGTCGGCCTCGACGAGATCGTGCGGACCACATCGGTGCATTTCGGGCCGCAACCCGTCCGGATCGAGCCCGGCCGGGCCGAGTTCGAGGTGACGATGGCGCCGGGCGCGCACACCTCGCTGTTCATCCGCATCGTCTGCGATTCCCATCGTGCCTTCACCAGCGCGCCGAGCGCGGAGCGCACCGGCGAGGATTCGGCGGCGGCCCTCTCCCGCGCCTCCGGCAGCAGCGGTGATCGGCCGATCCGGGGCCTGCCCGAAGGGCGCATCTTCGCCCGCGCCTACCGCGACAGCCGGCGCGATCAGCGCCAGCTCACGGCGGGTATCACCACGATCATCTCGTCGAACGACCAGTTCAACGAAGCGCTCTGCCGAGCGACCGCCGACCTCTACATGCTGGCGAGCCGGACACAGGAGGGAATCTACCCCTTCGCCGGCATTCCCTGGTACTCCACGGTCTTCGGCCGCGACGGCATCATCACCGCGATGATGGCCCTCTGGATCGACCCGAACTTTGGCAAGGGCGTGCTGCGCTTCCTCGCGGCGACACAGGCCAAGACCGTCGATCCGGCTGCCGACGCACAGCCCGGCAAGGTGCTGCACGAGACCCGGCGCGGCGAGATGGCCATGCTCGGCGAGGTGCCGTTCCGCCACTATTACGGCACCATCGACGGCACGCCGCTCTTCGTGATGCTGGCCTGGGAGTATTACGCCGTTACCGGCGACCTGGAGACGATCAAGGCGATCTGGCCGGCGATCGAACTCGCGCTCGACTGGATCGACCAGTACGGCGACCGGGACGGAGACGGCTTCGTCGAATACGCTCGCGAGACCGAGCAGGGCCTGGCGAACCAGGGCTGGAAGGACAGCCACGATTCGATCTTCCACGCCGACGGCGCGATGGCGAAGGCACCGATCGCTCTCTGCGAGGTTCAGGGCTACGTCTTTGCCGCAAAGAAGGGTGCCGCCAAGCTCGCGGTCCTGCTGGGCCAGCAGGACCGCGCCGAGGCGCTGAAGGCCCAGGCGCGAGACCTGCGTGAGGCCTTCGACAAGGCATTCTGGTGCGAGGAGATCGGCACCTACGCCATCGCGCTCGACGGCGAGAAGCGTCAATGTGCCGTGCGCTCGTCGAATGCCGGCCACGCGTTGTTCACCGGCATCGCCCTGCCGGAGAGGGCAGAGGCAGTGGCGAGCCAACTGCTCTCCACGGACGGCTATAATGGTTGGGGCATCCGCACGCTCGCCAAAGGTCAAGCGCGCTACAACCCGATGTCCTATCATAACGGCTCGATCTGGCCGCACGACAACGCGATGATCGCGCTGGGCTTCGCCCGCTACGGCCTGAAGGCGGAGGCGGCCCGCGTCTTCGAGGGGCTGTTCGACACGGCTCTCTACCAGGACCAGAAGCGCTTGCCGGAGCTCTTTTGCGGCTTCATGCGGCGGCGCCAGCGCGGTCCCGTCAACTATCCGGTCGCCTGCTCGCCCCAGGCCTGGGCAGCGGCGACCCCGTTCGCTCTGCTCGCCTCCTGCCTCGGGCTGGAGATCGAACACGACAAGAACCGGATCCGGCTGCGGAACCCGATCCTGCCGCGCTTCCTCGACGGCATCACGTTGTACAACCTGAAGCTCGGCACCTCGCGGGTGGACCTGCGCGTCCACCGCCACGGCGACGACGTCACCGTCGCGGTGGAGCGACGGGTCGGCGACGTGCAGATCTCGCTGTTGAAGTAGACCTCAACGCCTCAGGCGGGCCCAAATCCCGCCTCGGAAGCCGCCCTGATGCAGGGCGGTTCGAAGGCGCGCGATGCGCTCGGGCGAGGTGGTCGCAATGAGATCGTCGTTGCAGCGACGATCGATCATGTTCGACTGGAGGAAACCGAGGGCCCCGGTCTCCCTCACGGAGGTCAGACGCCCATCGCGCCAGACATGGAGTTCGGAAAACGTCGCGAGCAGCCAGTCCAGAAAACGGCGCGGGTTCCGGTCGTAGAGCACGATCTGGCAGAACACGTTGAATTCGAGAAAGACCACCGGATCGAAGCGGGCGAGCGTCACTGGCGCACCGGCCAAGGCATCCTGCTCGAAGCCTTCGATGTCGAGCTTGATCAAGTCGACGCGCAACAGAGCGTGCTCGGTGACGATGTCGTCGATCGTTTTCTGAGGTACCGTCGTACCAGTGGTAGCAACCAGGGAATCGGCGGAGACGACATGGCCGAATGCCGAGTTGTCGACGAAGGTGACCTCGCCCTTCTCGGGTCCCACCGCGCAGTGGATCGGAATTGCAATCTTTGGAGCGTGGGCCCCAAGGTTTCGCGCCAGCGCGGCGAAATTCCGGGGCGCGCCCTCGATCGCCAGAACCCGACCGCCACGCGCCACATCTGCCGCGATCAGGCTCGTAAGCCCGATGTTCGCCCCGATGTCGATGACGACGGCGTCCGGTGAGAGCAGGGCACGGCACAGGGCCGTGTAGCTACGGAAGCCGCGTCCGCTCCTGTAGCGCAAAAACGCGTAATCCCCGGCCGGGGCGTCGATGACGAGACGCCGGCCGGAGAGCGGTATCCGGCGCGAGAGAAACGGATCGTTCAAAGCTTAGACACCGCCGGTCGTACGGAACGCACGCCAAACCGCTGTCGCGGCGGCGTGACGTGGAGAGGTCGCGTGTCCGATCGGATCAGCGCGGGGCCAGGATCATGATCATCTGGCGACCTTCGAGCATCGGCTCGCTCTCGACCTTGGCGATCTCGGCCGTCTCGGTCTTCACCCGCTCCAGGAGGCGCAAGCCGATATCCTGGTGAGCCATTTCACGGCCGCGAAAGCGGAGGGTGACCTTCACCTTGTCGCCCTCTTCGAAGAACCGGTGCACCGACTTCATCTTGGTGTCGTAGTCGTGCTTATCGATGCCGGGACGGAGTTTGATCTCCTTCACCTCGACCGTCTTCTGACGCTTGCGCGCCTCGTTCTGCTTCTTCTGCTCGAGGAAGCGGAAGCGTCCATAATCGAGGAACTTGCAGACGGGCGGTACGGAGTTCGGCGCGATCTCGACGAGGTCGAGCCCGACTTCCTCGGCCATGGCCAACGCGTCGAAGAAGGATACGACGCCCTTGTTCTGCCCGTCCTGGTCGATGAGCTGAACGTCACGGACGCCCCGGATGTCGCGGTTCGCGCGCGGCCCGTCCTTCTGCGGGGCCGGCATCGCTCTCATGGGTCTACGAATGGCTTTATTCTCCTAAAACAGCGACGGGCAGCGCGGATCCGCCCCTTGGCAGGTTCCGGCCACCATGTGAACCGGCTTGGCCGGTTTGCAGCACCTTGGCAAAACCTCTCGCCAAGTCAACTCGTCGAGCACGGATCGGTTCATCGTGCGCCGGTGCTCGGCCGGATCGGCCGACCGCCATGCGTTAGGCCGGTCTCGGTCGCAGCAGGCCCTCGTAGACGTCGAGGGTGTCGGCGACCATCGTCTCCAGGGAGAAGTGGGTTTCGACATGCGCCCGCGCCCGGAGCGCCAATGCATCCCGCGCGCTGGCCCCGAGGGCGAGCAACTCGCCGAGGGCCGCAGCCAGAGCGGCGGGATCGTTCGGGGGCACCCGCCATCCCGTACGGCGGGACGGCTCGACATCCGGTGGCGCCAGCACCGTCTCGGGCACGGCCCCGATATCGGTGACGACCACAGGCGTTCCGAGCGCCTGCGCTTCGACGGCCGATCGTCCGAATGCTTCCGGCTCGATGGACGGAACGGCGACCACGGAGGCCGCGCGGAAGGCCGCCGGCATGTCGGTGCAATGCCCGACCCGGCGCACGATGCCATCGAGGCCGCGCGCAGCCACCAGCGCGTCGAGTTCGCGCTCGTACGCGGCGCGGCCCTGCGCATCGCCGGCCAGTACCACTGCTATGTCCTTCAGCCCACGATCCCGCAGGAGGGCCGCCGCCTCGATCAGCACGCGCTGCCCCTTCCAGGCGGTGAGCCGCGCAGCGAGCAGGATGATGCGCTCGTGCGCGGGCACGCCCCAGGATCTGCGGAGCGCCTCGACCCGTCCGGCCGCGACCGCACCGGGATTGAACGTCGACAGATCCGTCCCCCGGTGGATCACCCGGACACGGTTCTTCGCCTGGTCGGGATGCCGATTGCGGATCAGGTCGGCCGTGTAATGTGAGTTGGCGATGACGACGTCGCCCCGCGCCATCACCGAATTGTAGAGCACCTTCACGCCGCTGAGCCCGGAATAGCTGCCGTGGTAGGTCGTCACGAACGGGAGCCTCAGCCGCCGGGCCGCGCCGAGCGCCACCCAGGCCGGCGCCCGCGAACGGGCGTGGATCAGGCCGACGCCTTCCCGCCTGCACAGGCCGGCGAGCTTGAACACGTTCACCGCCATCGCCGCCGGGTTCTTGGAGTTGGCGGGAAACGGCAGCCAGACGCCGCCTTTGGCCTGCAATTCGCCGACGAGCCGGCCGCCTTCAGTCGCCACGAGCGCGCGGCCACCGGCGGCGGCGATGGCCTCGGCGACGTCGACCGTCGTGCGCTCGGCTCCGCCGGCGTCGAGGGCCGGGATGATCTGCAGGATGGTCCGGCCCGCGAGGGGCACCGCCTCGCTGGGAAAAGCCGACCGGATCGCATCGCTCATCGCGAACGCCCCGCCCGCCCGGCCGCGATGCTGCAAAGTTCGGTCGCCGGCGGCGCGGCCGCGTATCGGCCGGCTTTGCGGCAATCGGCCGCTTCGATGTCGCTCATGGCTTCAAGATTGCGCGCGCGCTTTAGGTTTCCGTAAACGAAGCTCGAAAGCTCTGTGGATGAACGCCCAACGGGCGAAAGGAACAGCGAGACATGACATCGGAGGCCGACGCTCTTCACGACGATCTGCCAGTCCAGACGATATCGGTCGGCAACGACGCGCAACGCCGCGACATCGCGGTCCGTGTCCGCTCCGGCAAGGGCCGGCCGATCGTCTGGCTCGGCGGGTTCCGATCGGACATGCGCGCTACCAAAGCCCTGGCGCTCGATGCCTGGGCCTTGCAGCACGGGCGACCGCTGGTGCGCTTCGACTATACGGGACACGGCGTCTCGGGGGGACGCTTCGCGGACGCCGTGATCTCGAACTGGGTCGAGGACGCGCTCGCGGTTCTGGAACGCTTCGCGGATGATCGCCCGGTCCTTGTCGGATCCTCGATGGGTGGTTGGGTGACCTGCCTCGCCGTGCGCAAGCGGCTCGCCGAGGGGCGTGCGAGCCCGGCAGGGATCGTGCTGATCGCGCCAGCGCTCGACTTCACGCACGACCTGATGTGGGAAGCCTTTCCGGCCGAGGTCCGCACCGAGATCGAGCGGAACGGCGTTTGGTATCGCAAGACGGACTACGCTCCCGAGCCCGACCCGATCAGCCTGGCGCTGATCGAGGATGGTCGGCGCAATCGGCTCCTGACGGGACCGCTCGACCTGCGCTGTCCGGTTCACATCCTGCAGGGGATGAACGACCCCGACGTGCCCTATGCTCACGCCTTGAAGACCGTCGAACGGCTTCCGGCGGCGGGTACGCTGCTCACGCTGATCAAGGATGGCGACCATCGCCTGTCCCGGCCGCAGGACATCGATCTGATCCTGCGCAGCGTCGCGGCCATCGCCTGACGCGGCGAAGGCCGGGTCCCGCCGGCCCCGCCTCGCTGCCCGTCAGTGCAGGCTCACGGTGTGGAGGTCGTGCGCCATCGCGTTCGCGATGGCGACATCATGGGAATCGGCAAGAAGGATCGGCTCGCCGCTTGCCGACAGCAGGGCGAACAGGTCGAGCCCGGGCGTTAG
Organism: Methylobacterium haplocladii; assembly: GCF_007992175.1. Classification (GTDB taxonomy): domain Bacteria; phylum Pseudomonadota; class Alphaproteobacteria; order Rhizobiales; family Beijerinckiaceae; genus Methylobacterium; species Methylobacterium haplocladii. Next base: position 23,663 of record NZ_BJZT01000002.1, read on the forward strand.
TTCGGGCGCCTGCGGAAACAGCTGGCGTACCTCGTCCGATCGGATCGCCCGGACATAGGCGATCTGGCCTTCGCCGAGAGAGGCGAACTCGGCCGGGTCGAACTTCGGTGCAACGTCGGACGTGGTGTCGAGATCGGTCATGGAATGGCCCTCCAAGTGGCAGAGCGTTCTCCGGCATGTGGTCCCGTCTCAGTGCGGCGACAACTCCGGATCGGTGAAACGATCATCCCGTCGGGTGCGACGTATCACGCGTCCCTGGCGATGATCGCGATCTTGCGGACGACCCGCTCCGGCTCCGGCCGGGCGAGATCGATCGATAGAAGTCCATTCGACAAGTCGGCGCCAAGCACCTCCATGCCGTCGGCGAGGAGAAAGGCGCGCTGGAACTGCCGGGCGGCAATGCCGCGATGCAGGAACTGCCGCGTCTTGTCGTCGATCTGGCGGCCGCGCACGACCAGTTGGTTCTCCTCGAGCATCACGTCGAGCTGGTCCCGGGTGAAGCCGGCAACGGCCAGAGTGATGCGGAGGCGCTCCGGCTCGCACTCGGTGCGCGCGACCCGCTCGATGTTGTAGGGCGGATAGCCGTCGTTCGCGGCCTTCGACACGCGGTCGAGGGCCTGCTCGATCTCGTCGAAGCCCAGAAGGAACGGGTGCCCGAACGGAGAAGGCCGTGTCATCGTCGCGTGACAACCTCGTCGAAGCCCCAGGACGGCGCCGCGGAAGGCACGTCCGGATAGGCACTTCGTGGATCAGGAAGCCCGCTTGGGGCAGCGCTCCCGGCAGCGATGTCTCGCCGCTTCCGTGGATATGGAGAGCGTAGCCGATACGATCAAGCCGGGTCATTCCAGCCGCCTGCGAACGGCCCGAGACGGTCTGACCGCCGTCCGTGCCGAGCCTCCTCCGGCGGTTCCCGCCGCGTATGTCAGCTGCACGACGCAAGCATCCGAGCAGTTTCGCTAACCATTCCGCAACCATCACGGGCGAACCACATGGGGCTGAACGGTTTCGGCAAACCGTTTAACGCTATCGCAACGACCGTCCAGCAGATTGGCCAAGCCGAAGATCGACCAACAGATCTCCGACAGACATCGCGCAAGCTGCCAGACCAGGATTTGCACCATGAAGACCATCATGAAGCGCTTCGCCGCCGACGAGTCCGGCGCGACCGCCATCGAATACGGCCTGATTGCATCGCTCATCGCCGTCGCCATCATCACGGCTCTGACCACGATGGGCGGTAAGCTCAGCAACACCTTCACCTTCGTTTCGAACAAGCTGAACGCAAGCTGATCTACGCGAACGGACTCGCGCCTTTCTGCGGGCTAGGGGTCCTCTCTCGCTCTGCAACTTTTGAAAGGGCCGTTCTCCGGATCGGTCCTTTCAAGTCGTTCGAAGCACGGGCGACGCGGTCGCGCCGGCAGCTGGAGTTACACGGCATGGGCGCCTCGGGGCTTCTCGTCGTCTTCCCGTTCCTGATGGCCTACGCCGCCTCGAGCGATCTCCTGACGATGACGATCCCGAACTGGATCTCGCTCGTGCTGATCGCCGGCTTCGCTGCGGTCGCGACGGTGTCGGGCCTGGGCTGGGCCGAGATCGGCTGGCATGTCGGGGCCGCAGCGCTGACGTTGTGCGTGACCTTCGCCCTCTTCGCCCGAGGGCTGATCGGCGGCGGCGATGCCAAGCTCGCCGCCGCGACGACACTCTGGCTCGGTGCCGGCAACATGCTGGACTACCTGCTCGTCGCCTCCATCCTCGGCGGCTGCCTGACCCTCGGCTTGCTGGCCGCCCGGTCGCATCCCCTACCGTCGCTGCTGGGCCGCCTCCCCTTCGCCGTCCATCTTCACGATCGCAAGACCGGCGTGCCGTATGGCATCGCGCTGGCTGCAGCCGGTCTCGCGATCGTCCCCGAGACCCTGCTCTGGTCCGCCCTCCTCGGCGTTTGAGCGCTATCGCGCGAACCGTCCGTGGGTAGAGCATCGACTTTCCGAACGTATCTCAGGACTGTCCCGACGTCAGTCGGGCGACGACCAATCACAGGTTGAGACGTTGCGAGGTCTTGCCAATCCTGCTGTGTTCAGATTCACGATCGATCGACTTCGAGACAGCGTCGGATCGACTTGATCACAACCGGTTAACCCTAATTTGAGGAATCCTGTCCAAACCTGACGGACGAACGGCGTTCGAGCCGTCGTCAGGACATTGGCTCCGATGAATCCAGCCCGCCTCGCCGTCCTCGCCGTCGCGCTCGTCGCGGGCGCTGGCGCGGCGTATCTGATGAGCGGCGAGGACGCGCCTCCGCCGGTCTCGGCACCCGCGCCGGTCGTGGCAATGACTGACGTGCTCGTTGCGGCGGCCGACCTGCCCGTGGGCCAGACGCTCAAGGCGCAGGACCTGCGCTGGCAGCCCTGGCCGGACCAGGCGCTGACGCCGGGCTATCTGACACGCGCCACAGCCCCTACGGCGCTCGAAGACACGGCCGGATCCATCATCCGCACCGGGTTTCTCGCCAACGAGCCGATCCGCACCGAGAAGCTGGTGAAGGCCGGCAGCGGCTTCATGTCGGCCATCCTGCCCTCGGGCATGCGCGCCGTGGCCGTCGAGATCGCCAAGGGCGGATCGAGCTCGGCCGGCGGGTTCGTTCTCCCCAACGACCACGTCGACGTCATCAGCATTTCCAAGAGCACGACCAGCGGCACCGGCGACCAGAATGCCCAGGTCGCCCAGACCCTGCTCACCGATATCCGCGTGCTGGCGGTCGGCCAGGTCGTCCAGGAGCGCAACGGCGAGACCGTTGTCACCGGTGAAACGGCGACCCTCTCGCTGACGCCGGCCCAGGCCGAAACGGTGACGCTCGCCCAAAAGGTCGGATCGATCTCGCTCGTGCTGCGCAGCATCCTCGATACGGGCAAGTCCACCGAGACGGCCGCTGCCGAACCCGCGGCCGAGACGGGGCTCACGGTGGTGCGCTTCGGCGTCGCCCAGCAGCAGCCGCGTCGTTGAGGAGCGCCATGATGACCATCGCCCGCATGCGCCTCCTCGCTCCCGCCCTTTTTGCCCTCGCCCTGGCCGTGACGGCCATCGGCCCCGCTGAGGCACAGTCGAGTTCACGACTGGGCCAAGCCCCCGTGTTGTCGGTGGGTGCGAACGAATCCTCGACGTCGCGCAAGGTCGACCTCAGCATCGGCCGTTCGCTGATCATCGACCTCCCGCGCGACGCCAAGGAGGTCTTCGTGGCCAACCCGGCGGTCGCGAATGCGGTGGTGCGCTCGACCCGCAAGGTCTTCATCATCGGCATCACCAACGGCGCGACCTCGATCTTCGTGATGGATGCCGACGGCCGCCAGATCACCGCCCTCGACGTCACCGTCGCGCGCGACATCGCGGTGCTACGCCAGACCCTGAACCAGAGCATTCCCGGAGGCCGCTTCGAGGTTCGCGCGGCGGGGGATTCCCTTCTCCTGACCGGGAGCGTCGCCTCGGCCTCGGAGGCGCAGCAGGCCGTCGACATCGCCAACGGCTTCGTCGGTGCGAGCGGCGGCGGCGGTGCCGGCGGCGGCACCCGCGGCGCCGTCATCAACAACCTCACGATCCGCGAGAAGGATCAGGTGATGCTGCGCGTCACCGTGGTCGAGGTGGCGCGCGTCGTGCTCAAGCAGTTCGGCGTCAACCTGAGCGGCGGCTGGTCGAACCTGAACCTCGTCAACGCGACGCCGTTCGCCCTCTCCGGCGGCCAGTTTCCGGGAGGGAACCTCCTGTCCGGAACGGTCAACACGGGTGGCGGTGGAAGCCTGACCGCGACCCTGCGCGCCTTCGAACAGGCCGGCGTCTCGCGCATCCTGGCGGAGCCCACGCTGACCGCCGTGTCCGGCGAATCGGCGAACTTCACCGCAGGCGGTGAAATTCCCGTGCCGTCGAGCCAGACCTGTGGCGTCGGCGGCCTCAACTGCGTAGTCGGCATCCAGTACAAGCCCTACGGCGTCTCGCTGGTCTTCACGCCGATCGTGCTGTCGGAGAACCGCATCTCGATCCGGGTCGGCACCAACGTCACCGAGATCGACCCGCAGAACTCGTTCAACTTCGTCAGCGGCAACACCAGCACGGCGGTGCCGGGCGTGACCGTGCGCAAGTCCGAGACGACGGTCGAGCTCGCCTCCGGCGCCACGATGATGACCGCCGGCCTGATCCAGCAGAAGTCCAAGGCGGCGATCAACGGCCTGCCCGGGCTCATCAACCTGCCGATCCTCGGCGCCCTGTTCCGCTCGCGCGACTACCAGCGCCAGGAGACGGAGCTGATGATCATGGTCACCCCCTACATCGCCAAGGCCATGCAGCCCTCTCAGGTCGCGCGTCCCGACGACGGCTTCGTCGACGCCACCGACCTGCAGGGCGTTCTGCTCGGCCGCGTAAACCGGATCTACGGCGCTGCGGGTGGCAACCCGCTCGGACGCGGCTATCGCGGCCGCGTCGGCTTCATCGCCGACTGAGCCGGACACCGACCTCTCACCGACATCCATGGCCGGCCCCAGGCCGCATCAGGATCGCGAACGATGGCCTTCCGCCCCTCCTCCAAGCCGACCTCCCGACCGCCCCTGGCGCTGGCCGCGCTGGTGGCGCTCACCGCCGCGCTGGGCGCTTGCCGCAGCGACCGCGTCGCCACGACCGGGTCCATCTACCCCTACGACGTGCGCACCCGGCACCCGTTCGTCCTAGCCGACGGCATCCGCTCGCTCGACGTGTTTCCCACGGGGCCCGGCCATCTCGATCCGCGCCAGACGGCCGATGTCGAGGCCTTCCTGCTCGAGTTCCGCCGCTACGGCCGCGGCCGGCTCGCCATCGACGTTCCGCGCGGCGTCTTGCCGGCGACCGGCACCGCCGTCGAGCGGACCGCCGCGGCGATCCGCCGGCTGAGCGCCGAGGCCGGCGTCTCGGGCGCTGCCGTCGCCGTGGCGGGCTACGCCGTGGGCGACCCGGCGCTGGCCTCGCCGGTGCGGCTGAGCTTCGAGCGCATGGAGGCCAAGGTGGCCAGCGCCTGCGGGATGTGGCCCCAGGATCTCGGCGTCAGCGACCCAGCCTTCAACCTGCGCAACGAACCGTCCTGGAACCTCGGCTGCGCGACACGCTCCAACATCGCCGCGCAGGTCGCCGATCCCGTCGATCTCGTGCGCGGGCGCCCGGAAGGCCGGATCGACACCGTCCGCCGGTCCCAGGTCATCGACAAGCTGCGCCAAGGCAACGATCCGTCAACCACCTGGAGGCAGGATGGGAAGGCCGAGGTGAAGTCTGCGGTCCAGTAGCCTGCGCCAGGTCCTCGTTTCGTCTCGCCCTCCTGCCGAGCCGGTCTCCCATTCGGCGGAAGGTGTTCTCACAGGCGGTCGGTTCGTCCCGCGTCGCCCGCCACGTCACGCGCGCAAACGCCCGAATCGGAAACGAGACATGCCGGACCCGAACGAGTCCAACGAGCGCATCATCGCCCCGGTCCCCCGGATCACGATCCAGGCCTTCTGCGAGACCGCGGAAACGTCTGCCCTGATCGAGGCGGCGGTCGGCGACCGGCGCATGCAGAAGGCCCATGTCCGCATTCAGATGGGCGGCGGCGCTGCCGCGGTGGAAGCCTTCCGGCAGGCGCCGACGCCGAACGTCATCGTCATCGAGATCCAGGGGCCGAAATCGCGCCCGCTCGAATGCCTCGATTCCCTTGCCGAGGTCTGCGACCCGGGCACCAAGGTCATCATCATCGGCCACGTCAACGACGTGATGCTCTATCGTCAGTTCCTCCAGCGCGGCGTCAGCGAGTACCTGATGGCCCCGGTGGAACCGCTCGGCCTCATCACCGCGATCTCGGACCTGTTCGCGGCACCGGGGGCGAAGCCCGTAGGCCGGACGATCGCCGTCTTCGGCGCCAGGGGCGGCGTCGGAGCCTCGACGATCGCGCACAACCTCGCCTGGACCGTCGCCCGCGAGCACGGCACCGCAACGGTGATCGCCGACCTGTCCATCGCCTTCGGCACGGCCAGCCTCAACTTCAACCAGGACCCGCCCCAGGGCATCGCGGAGGCGGTCTTCGCGCCCGAACGCCTCGATTCGAACCTGCTCGACCGCCTGCTGTCGAAATGCAGCGACAATCTCAGCCTGCTCTCGGCGCCCGCATCCCTCGACCGCACCGTCGATCTCTCCGAGGCCTCCTTCGACGCCCTGATGGATCTTCTGCGGGCGGCCGTGCCATGCGTGGTTCTCGACGTGCCCCAGGGCTGGTCGGCCTGGACGCGGCGGATGCTGATCGGGGCCGACGAGATCCTCATCGTCGCCCAGCCCGATCTCGCCTCGTTGCGCAACACCAAGAACCTGCTCGCGGTCCTGGCGCAAAGCCGGCCGAACGACGCCCGCGCCCGCGTGGTCCTCAACGGCGTCGGGATGGCCAAGCGCCCCGAGATCGCAGCGGCCGAATTCGCAAAGGCCCTCGACATGCCGGTCTGCGCCATCCTGCCGTTCGATCCGGCCCTGTTCGGCACGGCGGCGAACAACGGCCAGATGATCGCCGAGGTTCAGGCCAATGCGAAGCCCGCCGAAATCTTCGCCAGCCTCGCGGCGGCCGTGACCGGTCGTGTGGAGCTGCGTCGCAGCCGCCCCAACATGCTCGAACCGCTGCAGCCGCTGTTCGCCAAGCTCTCGCGCCGCAAGGCGTCCTGAAGCGCGACACGAGAAAGAGCTGGAGCCGCGCCCGGCGGCAATGCGATCGGGCGCGGCTCCAAGCGGGTTTCGAAGGGCAGCCTCGCGGCTGTCCGACGAAAAACCGCCGTAAAGCAAAAACTGAGCGGAGGACGCGTTGGCCAGCCGACGTCTCGTCCGCTCAGACATCGGAAGGCCCAAGGCGCGATGTTCGGCAGACGATCAGGTTCAGCGGCGGCTCCGGCCACCTTGCCCGGCCCGGCCGCGCATGCTGCGCCGCCCGTCCTGGTGCAGGAGGAGCCCGCTCGGCCGCGCCCCGAGGCGCCGGCCCGGCAGCAACCGGCCGTGGCGCCGGCAGCGCCGCAGAAATCCGAGGATTACTACCGCACCAAGAGCATGATCTTCGGCGCGCTGATCGAGGCGATCGACCTCACCCAGCTCGCCCGCCTCGACGGCGAGAGCGCCCGCGAGGAAATCCGCGACATCGTCTCGGAGATCATCGGCCTCAAGAACATCGTCCTCTCGATCGCCGAGCAGGAGGAACTGCTCGACGACATCTGCAACGACGTCCTCGGCTACGGCCCGCTCGAACCACTGCTCGCCCGCGACGACATCGCCGACGTGATGGTGAACGGAGCGAACCGGACCTTCATCGAGGTGAATGGCAAGATCCAGCTCACCTCGGTCCGCTTCCGCGACAACGCGCAGTTGATGAACATCTGCCAGCGCATCGTCAGCCAGGTCGGCCGGCGCGTCGACGAGGCCTCGCCGATCTGCGACGCACGCTTGCCCGACGGCTCGCGCGTCAACGTGATCGCGCCGCCGCTCGCCATCGACGGCCCCTGCCTCACCATCCGTAAGTTCAAGAAGGACAAGCTCACCCTCGAACAACTGGTGAAGTTCGGCGCGATCTCGCCGGAAGGCGCCCAGATCCTGCAGATCATCGGCAAAGTCCGCTGCAACGTCGTGATCTCAGGGGGCACCGGATCCGGCAAGACGACGCTGCTCAACTGCCTGACAGCCTTCATCGAGCACGACGAGCGGATCATCACCTGCGAGGACGCGGCGGAGCTCCAGCTCCAGCAGCCCCACGTCGTGCGCCTCGAAACCCGGCCTCCGAACCTCGAGGGTCAGGGCACGGTCACCATGCGCGACCTCGTGAAGAACTGCCTGCGCATGCGGCCCGAACGCATCATCGTCGGCGAGGTGCGCGGACCCGAGGCGTTCGACCTGCTGCAGGCCATGAACACCGGCCACGACGGCTCGATGGGCACCCTGCACGCGAACTCGCCGCGCGAATGCCTCTCGCGTATCGAATCGATGATCACCATGGGCGGCTTCACGCTGCCCTCGCGGACCCTGCGGGAGATGATCACCGGATCCGTCGACATCATCGTCCAGGCGATGCGCATGCGCGACGGTTCGCGCCGCATCACCCACATCACCGAGGTGATGGGGATGGAAGGCGACATCATCATCACGCAGGATCTCTTCGTCTACGATGTCCTCGGCGAAGACGCGAACGGCCGTCTGATCGGGCGTCACCGCTCCACCGGCGTCGGCCGGCCGCGCTTCTGGGAGCGGGCACGCTACTACGGCGAGGAGACTGCGCTGGCTGCGGCCCTCGACGCTGCAGCCGCCAAGGACGGAGTGGCCGAATGAGCCTTGCAGGCGCCTCTCTCGCAGCCGGCCTTGCAGCCGTGGCCGCCGGCGGTATCGCCTACGTGCTCCTGATGCCCCTGCTATCCAACGAGCGTCGGGCGGAACAGCGCCGGAAATCCCTCGGGACGGCCAAGGTTTCGGTCGACCGCGCAACGGCACTCAGCCGCCGCGATCAGGTCGCCAAGAGCCTCAAGGAGATCGACGCCAAGAAGAACACCACGAAGGCCAGCCTGGAGGTTCGGATCGCCCGGGCCGGACTGGACTGGTCTCGAGAGAAATTCTTCGTGGTCGGAGCCGTGATGGCCGTCGTCTTCGCGCTGCTCGTATTCTTCGTCACCGGTGAGCCGTTTGCGGGGCTGGGTGCCCTGTTCGCCGGCGGCCTCGGACTGCCGATCTGGATGCTCTCCTTTCTGCAGGCGCGGCGCACGAAGAAGTTCGTCGCCGAATTGCCGAACGCGATCGACGTGGTCGTCCGCGGCATCCGGTCGGGCATTCCCGTCGGTGACTGCCTGCGCATCATCTCGCGCGAGGCGGAAGAGCCGCTGCGCAGCGAGTTTCGGATCGTGGTCGAAGCCCAGACGGTCGGCATCCCGATGTCGGACGCGATCCTGCGGATGTACGACCGGGTGCCGGTGACCGACGTGAACTTCTTCGCCGTCGTGATCGGCATCCAGGCGAAATCGGGCGGCAACCTCTCGGAGGCCCTCGGCAACCTTTCGCGCGTGCTGCGCGAGCGCAAGAAAATGGTCGGCAAGGTCCAGGCGATGAGCATGGAGGCGAAAGCCTCCGGCGTCATCATCGCGGCTCTGCCGTTCATCGTGGCTATTCTGACCTACCTGTCGAGCCCCGACTACGTATCGCTCCTGTGGACGACCACGGTGGGCAAGTTCGCACTGCTGGTATCGGCCTTCTGGATGTCGCTCGGGATCTTCTCGATGAAGAAGATGATCACCTTCGACATTTAAACCAATCCGGGGGGTTCCGGTCGTTCGCGCCGTTCGACGAGGCGCCGGTTTCCACCCCGTCGCGCGGCGCCTGAGGATCTACCCTCCATGAGCGGCTCAATCATCGAGACCCTGGTCGATCCGAAGATCGGCGCCATGGTGCTGACGGGCATCGCTGCGGCCGCCACGGTGTTCACGCTCGTGCAGCCCTTCATGGAGCCCGACAAGCTCGGCCGGCGCATGAAGCTCGTCAGCGACGAGCGCGAGCTCCTGCGCCAGCGCGAGCGCGAGAAGCTGACGAGCAAATCCTCGCTCCGCTCCGAGCCGAAGGCCTACATGAAGCGGATCGTCGATCGCTTCCGGCTGAACGCGTGGCTCGGGACCGATACGGCCAAGGCGAAGCTCGTCATGGCCGGCTATCGCGGCCAGGGCGCGGAAACCGGGTTCCTGTTCTTCCGCCTCGTGTCCCCGGCCGTGGCGGCGGTGCTCGCCGCCTTCTACCTGTTCGTGCTCGGAGTGCTCGACCAGCCTTTCATGGTCCGGTTCGGACTGGTCATCCTGGCGCTCTTCATCGGCATCAAGCTGCCGGAACTCTACCTGTCGAACCGCACCGCCAAGCGACAGGCGGAGATCAAGCGCGCCTGGCCGGATGCGCTCGACCTCACCCTGATCTGCGTGGAGTCCGGCATGGCCGTGGAGAACGCCTTCCGGCGCGTCGGCATCGAGATCGCGACGCAGTCGGTGGTTCTCGCCGAAGAGCTCGCCCTGACCGTGGCCGAGCTCTCCTTCCTGCCGGACCGGCGCATGGCCTACGAGAACCTGGCAACCCGCACCGGCCTGGAGACTGTGAAGTCGATCACCACGGCGCTGATCCAGGCCGAACGCTACGGAACGCCAGTGGGTCAGGCGCTACGCGTGCTGTCCCAGGAGAGCCGGGACCAGAGGCTCAACGATGCGGAGAAGAAGGCCGCGGCGCTTCCGCCGAAACTGACGGTGCCGATGATCCTGTTCTTCCTGCCGGTGCTGTTCGTCGTCATTCTGACGCCGGCGATTATTCAGATCTTCCATTACAACTGATTGCTGCGGACGATCAGCCCCGCGGCGGAGCCACGGGGGCGCTGGGAAGCCGGCGGCCCGCGCTCTGCCGGGCCGCCATCGCGCGCAGCGAGGCGACGTTCGCGGACGCTTCGTCGGGCGAGAGGTCCCTGCGCAGCACGCTCTCGGCCTCGTCGAAGCGGCCCTTGAGCCCCAAGGCCAGCGCAAGGTTCTGCCGGACCCGAGCATCCGCCCGCGGCTGGTCCGCCGCGAGGCGCAGGGTGGTCTCGCCCTGGTCGAGCTGGTGGGCCAGCACGTAGGACAGCCCGAGATTGGAGAGGATCGACGGCTCGTTCGGCGCGATCTTGAGCGCTGCATCGTAGAAGCCCTGGGCCCGGGCATGATCACCGAGCTGGTCGGCCACCGTCCCTTGCGCCGAAAGGACACGCCAGTCGGGCTGGGCCGGCGTATGGGCGTTCTGAAGAACTTCCGAGGCCTCCGAGAAACGTCCGGCATCGGCGAGGCTCTTGCCGTAGGCGGCAAGCACGTAGCGGTCCTTAGGATTTCGGAGAGCCGCCTGCTGCAGCACGGCGACGGCCTGGGTCCGCTGACTCGTCGCGCGCAAGGCTGAGGCGTAGCGCAGGGCGACGCGAATGTCGGAAGGGTCGGAGGTGTAGCTGGCGCCGAGCGCATCGACCTCGCTGCGCGTCACGCTGCGAGGCCCGGCAGATCCGCCAATCGATCCGGTCGTCTCCGGCGACCGCGATTGGCAGCCCGCGGCGAGCAGGGCGACGAGCGCCACCGTGCCGAGGGACCGGCCGACCCGGCCGGACGAGGAGACCGCCGCACGCATGTTACGCTCCGCATCACCGTCGCCGACGGCATCGCCGTTCCGATCTTTCGGTGATAGGCGGTTAACCCTAACGGCCCGTAAACCGACCCTCGGCCCCCCTCCCCGACCGCACCGAACGAGCGCCGATGCCGACAGACCGTCTCGACTTGGCTCCGGCCGGAACGACTGCGATCCCGATTCGCTTCCTGGAGCCCGCCGAATGGCCGGCCTTCGAGGCCGCATTGCCGCCGATCCAGCGTGCCTACGCCGGTGCGACGCAGTTCGTGCCGAAAGCCGGCCGCATCTGCCTGTTGCCCGCTGCCGACGGTTCACTCGACAGGGTGCTGTTCGGCCTCGGCGACACGGGGGCTGCCGCTCACGATCGTCTGATCGCCGGGCGCCTCGTCGGGCTGCTGCCGGACGGCCGCTATCGCTTCGAAGCGGACAGCGGCATCGACCTTGGCGAGGCCACTCTGGCGTGGCTGCTGTCGAGCTACCGTTTCGACCGTTACAAGGCCGCGTCTGCACCGATCCCGAGCCTCGTCGCACCGGACGGCATCGATGCCGAGGGCATCCTGCGTGTCGCCCGCGCCGTTGCCGCCGGGCGAGACCTGGTCAACACCCCATCGAACGACCTCGGTCCGGCGGAAATCGAGGAGGCGGCGCGCAGGCTCGCCGAGCGGTACGGTGCCGCGGTCACGGTGACGTGCGGCGAAGAACTCGCAAAAGAGTTTCCCCTCGTCCGCGCGGTCGGCACCGCCTCGCCCCGATCGCCTCGCCTCATCGACCTGATCTGGGGCGAGCCCGACGCACCGCGCGTCACCCTCGTCGGCAAGGGCGTGGTGTTCGACACCGGCGGCCTCGATATCAAGCCGTCGAGCGGCATGTTGCTGATGAAGAAAGACATGGGCGGCTCGGCCGCAGCGCTCGCCGCCGCAGAGATGGTGATGGGATCGAGCCTGAATCTGCGGCTGCGCCTGATCGTCCCCACCGTCGAGAATGCGATCGCCGGCAATGCCTTCCGCCCGGGAGACGTCATTCGGGCACGTTCGGGCCTGACCGTCGAGATCGGCAACACCGATGCGGAGGGACGCCTGATCCTTGCCGACGCCCTAGCCCTCGCGGATGCTGAAGAGCCGGACCTGCTGGTCGATTTCGCGACCCTGACGGGGGCGGCGCGCGTGGCGCTGGGACCTGACCTTCCTGCATTCTTCACCGAGGACGACGCGCTCTCGACGGCGATCGAGAAGGCTGGCGTCGACGCGATCGATCCGGTCTGGCGGCTGCCGCTGCACGCGCCCTATGCGAGCCTGCTGGATTCCAAGATCGCGGATCTGAACAACGTCTCGGGCGGTCCGTTCGCCGGAGCGATCACGGCCGCACTGTTCCTGCGTCGCTTCGCGCCGAAGACGAAGCGGCACGTCCATTTCGATCTCTACGGCTGGAACCCGTCGACCAAACCGGGACGCCCCGAAGGGGGCGAAGTGCAGACCGCGCGTCTCGTCCACACCCTGCTGATGACGCTGTATCCGGCCGCTTGAGAGCTCGTCAGGCGAGACCGAGCGCTTCCTTCTCGGCGGCGTAGGCCTCGCGGACCGTGGTCTCGCCGTAGCGTCGCTCAAGGCGGCGGACCGTGAAATGCGCCCGGGCCATCGCCTGGAAGTGATTCATGAAGGCGGTGTTGATCGCGGCGCCGCCGAAGGCGCCGATCAGCGGCACGGCCTGGGCCGCCACCTTCTGCGAGACCACGATGCCGAACCGCGATGCGATCTGCGAGGCGAAGCGGATCAGCGCAGGCGCGGAGGAATCCAGCACCGACCGGTTGGCGGCGTATTTGGCAGCTTCCGCCATCGTCTTCGTGAGCGCCGCCCGTACGGCGAAATAGCCGCTCTCGGAGAGCGCGGTCTCGGCCCCGTTGCGGCCGCCCAGCGCGAAGACCTGGACACAGGCGAGCGCGTTCTCGGGATCGCTCAGATCCTCGCCTTCCTCCCGCGCGATTTCCGCGATCGAGCGCAGCATCAGGGTCGTCGAAACCGGCAGCTCGACCGCCAGCGTCGCGAGACCGAACGCGCCGCCTACTGCCCCGGAGAGCGCGGCCATCGCCTTGTGCTTCGTGTCGCTCGACTGGAACAGGCGGCTCAAGCGGTTGCCGGCGTCCTCTGCGGTCGTCTCGACGGCCGTCACCGCGGAAGTGACCGCCTTGTCGGGCAGCGTGGCCAGGGCGACGCGAAGCGCCGTGCGCATCGCACCCTCGGCCGAACGCGCGACGACGTCGGTGACCGGCGTCGGCAGGGCTCGTCCAATCATGTCGAGCGGCGCGCCGGCCGCTGCCGACAGCCGCGTGGCGAGGCTCGGCTTCTCCAGCACGGAGACGGCGCGGCGAAGCGCTGCCAGGTCAGCGTCGCTCAGGGAGCGGAGGGTTTCGACGGGGACCGGTAGGGTCTCGCCGACCAGGGAAATGTCGTTCACGTCTGCACCCTCGCGGCTACGGCCGGAATGTCGGTTGATCCAAGCTCACGACCCGTCGAAGGGTTCCCTGGCGCATCGACGGCGACGGCGCCCTCCGGAACGGCGCGCCGCTGCGGTACGCGGCCCACCGCAAAGCACAGGGCGACCACGGGGATGCCGATGGCGGCGGTCATCGTGAAGAAGGTTGGGTAGCCATAGGCCGCCACAACGAAACCCGAAGTTCCCGCGACGAGCTTGCCGGGCAGCGCGTAGAGCGACGAGAACAGCGCGTATTGCGTCGCCGCGTAGCCCGGAGTCGTCAGGCTCGACATGTAGGTGATCAGCGCGATGCCGGCGAAGGACCCGCACAGGCTCTCGATCGACACCGCGATGGCGAGGCGCCAGATCTCGGGAGCGCCGAGCGAGAGCCACGCCAGCGAGAGATGTGAGGCGGCGGCGATGAAGGCGCCGGCGACGAGGGCCGGAAACATGCCGAATCGGGCGATCGCCCAGCCGCCGGCGAAGCCGCCGGCGATCCCGACCCAGATGCTGAACAGCTTCGCGATCGTCGCGATCTCCTTCAGGTCGTAGCCGAGCTTGATGTAGAGCGGGTTCGCCATCACGCCGGAGATGAAGTCCGGCATCCGGTAGAGAGCGACCAGGAGCAGCACGGCGTAGAGCGCGTTGCCCATCCTGCCATGCAGTTCGGTCAGGGGCTCGAAGACCGCGCGGCGCATCTTGTCCGCTCGGCTGGCGGGCTTGAGCGGCGACACGGCGCCCGTTTCGCCCGGCTCTCGCTTCCGATCGTATCGGCCCGCGAACAGAGCCGCGACGAGACCCACGCCCATCGCCGCGGCCATGAGCAGGTAGGCCAGCGTCCAGCCGCCATAGGCGGCGACGTAGAGCGCGCCGGCGCCGGCCAGGATCAGGCCGAAGCGGTAGCCGAGGTTGGAGGTCGCCGCGAGGATGCCCTGCATGTCGGTGCCGGCTGCCTCGATGCGCCAGCCGTCGATCACGACGTCCTGCGTCGCCGCGCAGAAGGCGACGAGGAACGCGCCGAGCCCGAGCAGTGCGAGGTGTTCCTTCGGATCGGAGAAGGCCATCAGGACGAGGCAGAGCGCGGTCGCCACCTGCGTCACGACCATCCAGGCCCGCCGTCGCCCGAGCCGGGCCGCCAGCACCGGCACGTCGATCCGGTCGATCGTCGGTGCCCACAGGAATTTCAGCGAATAGGGCAGCGCGACGTAGCTGAACAAGCCGATCGTCTTGATGTCGATCTCGGAGGCGGCCATCCGCAGAGTGAAGGTGCCGAGGACCAGCAGAAGCGGCAGACCCGATGAGAAGCCGAGCGCCAGCATCTGGATGATGCGCGCATCATCGAGAACGTCGCGCCAACGAAATTTCCGGCTCTCGGGCTCGGTCGCGCCTGCAGTCATCGCGGCCATGGGTCGAACTCCTCGCGCTGAGGCGCCTTATCCGGAAACATCGTGGCAGTCTTGCGCCGCAATGCGATCGGGGCCACCGACCGACGAAAGCGTCATCCGAGGCAAGCCAGGCACCCAGGGTGCATCCCGCTGCCCTGTGCTAGGAGAAGTCGAACCTCGGACCCGACATCGTGCCGGCGTGGAGGGCGAACGGAGCGTCGAGAAGCGGCCATGAGCCGGACCGGCACGGAGGACGACGCGGCGACGAAGGTTCACACCTCATGGCTCGTCCGGCGCGAAACGCTTCTGCTCGCGGCTGCGCTCATCCTCATGGTAGCGGCGGCCATCGCGTTCTACCTCTTTCAGGCGACGACGCTGACCATCGCCGTGGCGCCGCGCGACGGCACCGAGCCCGAGTTGATCCAGGCCTATGCCGACGGCCTGGAGGCCCGGCGCGAGAACGTCCGCCTCAAGATCAAGTTGTACGACGACGTGCGCGACAGCGCGGCGGCTCTGAAGGACGGGACGGCCGATCTCGCCGTCGTCCGGCCGGACGTCCTGCTCCCCGGTAACGGCCTCACCCTCGCGATCCTGCGCGATCAGGCCATGCTGATCGTCTCGCCGGCCGCCTCGGGCATCAAGAGCTTTCCAGATCTCGCGCACAAGCGCCTCGGCATCGCCGCCCATCGCGACGCCGATTCCACGCTGCTGCAGACGCTGCTCGCCTATTACGGGCTGCAGCTCGTCACCGCCCCGGCCGAGGGCGCGGCGGCGCGCACCAGCGTCCTCCTCGTTTCGATCGACGAGAATGCGGTGTCCCAGGCTTTGACCGAGAAGCGCGTCGATGCGGTCGTGGCGATCATCGCGCCGTCCGCTCCGAAGGCCCTCGCCCTCGTCGCCGCCGTCCAGGCCACCAGCAAGGACGGCCGCGTCGCCTTCGTCGAGGCCTCCGACGATCAGGCGATCATCGAGCGCTTTCCGCGTCTCCAGGCCGTGACCGTGCCGGCCGGACTCTTTGGCGGTCGCCCCAAGGTGCCGGCCGAGGACGTGAAAACGGTCGGCGCGTCCTACCGCCTGATGGCGTCGGCCTCGCTGGCGCGCACCGTCGCCGCGGACGTTACGCAGCACCTGTTCGAACTGCGCACCCTTTTTCAGGAAACCACCCCGGCGGCCGACTACATGAAGGCCCCCGAATACGAGACGACGGCAGCCGCGACGAGCGCCCGGCTGCCGATCCATCCCGGCGCGATCGACTATTACGAGCGCGAGCAGCGCGGCTTCGTGGAGCGCTACGGCGACCTGATCTACCTGCTCGCCTTCCTCGCCGGCGGTCTCGGATCGGCGACGGCGTGGCTGCGCCAGCGCTTCGCCCGCCTGCGTCGCGAGCGCACGGATACGGTGCTCGACCGCCTCCTCGAAATCGTCGAGGCCGCGCGCGGCGAGCGTGACCCGAAGGCTCTCGGCGAACTCGGCACGGAAATCGACGGGCTCGCCGCTGAGATCGTACGCGATGCCCGGATGCGGGAGGTCGAACCCCAGACCATGAACATGGTCAGCGTCGCCATCGACGCCGCCCGTTCGACCATTGCCGAAAGCCGCCGCGCCGCGGGGCTCGACCCATCGGCGCCGTCCCTGACGGCCCCGAGGCTGTCGGCCGTGCCGGCGTTCAGTGCCGAGTGACGGCGGCCGTTCACGCCTTGCGGGCGCGTTCCCTCTTCAGCCGGTAGAGCGCGTCGAGCGCCTCGCGCGGCGTCATCGCGTCAGGGTCGAGTTCGTCGACGAGCGCGCCGACGGTATCGTCGACCATGACGGCCTGTGCGGGCTCAGACGGTGGTGCATCCGCGAGACTCGCGAAAAGCGGTAGGTCGTCGATCTTACGGCGCGTCGGACGGTCGCGCTCGGACGCTTCGAGCCCCTTCAGGATGGCGCCGGCCCGAGCCACGACGCCCTTCGGCAGCCCGGCGAGGCGCGCGACCTGCAGCCCGTAGGATTTGTCGGCGACGCCCGGCACGACTTCGTGCAGGAAAACCACGTCGCCACGGTGCTCGGTCACCCGCAGCGTCGCGTTGTCGAGCCGCGACAGCCGCTGCGAGAGGGCGGTGAGCTCGTGGAAATGCGTGGCGAACAACGACCGGCAGCCGTTTGTCTCGTGCAGGTGCTCCAGGCAGGCCCAGGCGATCGACAGGCCGTCGAAGGTGGCGGTGCCGCGCCCGATCTCGTCGAGCACCACGAGGGAGCGACGTGTGGCCTGATTCAGGATCGCCGCCGTCTCGACCATCTCGACCATGAAGGTCGAGTGTCCGCGCGCCAGATCGTCGGCCGCGCCGACGCGGGAGAAGAGGCGGTCGACGAGGCCGAGATGCGCCGAGCGCGCCGGTACGAATGCGCCCATCTGGGCAAGCACGACGATCAGCGCGTTCTGGCGCAGGAAGGTCGATTTGCCGCCCATGTTCGGGCCGGTGACGAGGCGGATGCGTCCGCTTTCCTTCCCCGACAGGTCGCAATCGTTGGCGATGAACGGCTCGCCCGAGCGGCGCAGCGCCGCCTCGACCACCGGATGGCGGCCGCCTTCGATCGCGAAGGCGACGCCCGCGTCGAGCCCCGGACGCGTCCAGTCGAGCTCGACCGCCAGTTCGGCATGGCTTGCGGCCACGTCGAGGGCGGCCAGCGCCTCGGCGACGTCGGCGATCACCGTCGCCTGCGCCATGACGAGCGCAGCCAGCGCCTCGAACACCTCGCCTTCCATGGCGAGCACCCGGTCGGAGGCGCCGGAGATCTTCGATTCGAGCTCGCCCAGTTCGACGCTGGTGAAGCGCATGGCGTCGATCATGGTCTGGCGATGCACGAAGTCGCGCATCAGACCCTTGAGGCAGGCTTCGCCCACGGCCTGCGGCACCTCGATGTAGAAGCCGAGCATGTTGTTGTGCTTGATCCGCAGAGTGCGGCAGCCGGATTCCTCGGCGTAGCGGGCCTGGAGCGCGGCGATGACCTTGCGGGAATCCCGGCCGAGCTCGCGCGACTCGTCGATGTCGGCGCGGTAGCCGGCCCGCACGAAGCCGCCGTCGCGCCGGTTCAGCGGCAGGTCGTCGGCGAGTGCCGCGGCGAGTTCGGCGACGAGCCCGGAATCGATGCCTGCGAGGCGCTCGCCGATCGCGGCGAGCGCCCGCGGGGCTCCCTGCAGCGACGCGAGCCGCTCAGCGATCCGAGCGGCCGCGTCGAGCCCGTCTCGAAGCGCGGCAAGGTCGCGCGGCCCGGCGCGTCCGAGACCCGTCCGGGACAGCGCCCTGGCGAGGTCCGGCGCGCCGGCCAGCGCATCGCGCAAGGCGCCGCGCAAGGCCGCCTCCTCGGTGAGGTAGGCGACGGCGGCCTGACGCTGGACGATCGCCTCGAGGTCCGTCAGCGGGCCGGCAAGGTGCTCGGCCAGCAGGCGCGCGCCGCCGGCCGAGACGGTGCGGTCGATGGTGTCGAGGAGGCTGCCCTTGCGCTCGCCGGACAGCGTCCGCGTCAATTCGAGGTTCGCGCGGGTCGCGGCGTCGATCGACAGGGTCGCGCCGCTCGCCTCGCGGGTCGGGGCGGAGAGCGGGACGCGGGCGCCGATCTGCGTGCGCTCGATGTAGAGGAGCGCCGCACCGGCAGCGGCGATCTCGGCCCGGCTGAAGGCGCCGAACCCGTCGAGCGTCGCAACGCCGAACTGTTCGCGGATGCGCCGCTCGGCCGAAGCCGGTTCCAACTCGGCCTGGGCCAGCGGCACGACGGCAGCGGAAGTGTCGCGCCACAGTCGTGCCAGGGCGGGATCGGAGTGGATCGCTTCGGAGAGGACGATTTCGCGGGGCTCGTGCCGAGCGATGGCCGCCGCCAGTTCGCCGTCGGCGACTTCACTGAGGGAAAAGCGGCCGGTGGAGATGTCGATGGCGGCGAGCCCATAGGCCTGGGCCTGTTCCGAAATCTTCCGGCGCCCCACCGCCAGCAGCAGGTTGGCGCGTGCCGGGTCGAGCAGCCGGTCCTCGGTGATGGTGCCCGGCGTGACGAGGCGCTGGACCTCGCGACGGACCACGGATTTCGGCCCGCGCTTCTTCGCCTCCGCCGGGTCCTCGACCTGCTGGCAGACGGCGACGCGATGGCCCAGCGCGATCAGGCGGCTGAGGTAATCGTCGGACCGCTCCACCGGCACGCCGCACATCGGAATCTCGTTGCCGCCGTGCTTGCCGCGCTTGGTCAGCACGATCCCGAGCGCCCGCGAGGCGATCTCGGCATCCTCGAAGAACAGCTCGAAGAAGTCCCCCATCCGGTAGAACAGGAGGCAGTCCGGGTTCGCCGCCTTGATCTCGATGTACTGCGCCATCATCGGCGTCGCGCCGACCCGATCGAGGCTTGGCGGCTCCTTGGTCACGGCATCCGCACCCTTCGCGTGCTGGTCGAGGGGAATGGATCGCAGGGCGGGACGGCTCATGGGCGATGCTTAGCAGAAGCGATCGGCTGAATCAGGCAGGCGCCGCCGCTCGCCTGGGGAAACGGCTTCGCTTCCGGCAGCGAGAATGTTCGGCAGCATCGCTGAAAGTGGTGATTGAGGCCAGCGTCGCCTCGCGTTAAGCCCCGCTTCAACAAGAGGAAACGCCAGTGACCGACACGAGCCCCATCCAGCCCCGCAAGCGCCCGACCTTCACCGACGAGGAGGCGCTCGGCTTCCATGCCGGCGCGCGGCCCGGAAAGCTGGAGGTGGTGGCGACGAAGCCGATGGCGACGCAGCGCGACCTGTCGCTGGCCTATTCGCCGGGCGTCGCCGTGCCGGTGCTGGCGATCGCCGAGGATGCAGCGAAGGCCTACGACTACACCGCCAAGGGCAACCTCGTCGGCGTGATCTCGAACGGCACCGCCATCCTCGGACTCGGCAACCGCGGTGCGCTGGCTTCGAAGCCGGTGATGGAAGGCAAGGCGGTGCTGTTCAAGCGCTTCGCCGACATCGACGCCTTCGACCTCGAAGTCGGCACCGAGGACGCCGACGAATTCATCGCGGCGGTGCGCTACCTCGGTCCGACCTTCGGCGGGATCAACCTCGAGGACATCAAGGCGCCGGAGTGCTTCATCATCGAGGCGCGCCTGCGCGAATTGATGGACATCCCGGTCTTCCACGACGACCAGCACGGCACCGCGATCATCGCCGCCGCCGGCGTCATCAACGCGCTGCACCTGACGGGGCGCGACATCGGATCGGCGAAGCTCGTGGTGAACGGCGCGGGCGCCGCCGGCATCGCCTGTATCGAATTGCTGAAGGCCATGGGCTTCGGCCACGACAACGTCATCCTCTGCGACACCAAGGGCGTCGTCTACGAGGGCCGGCAATCGGGCATGAACCAGTGGAAGTCGGCCCATGCCGCGCCGACGGACAAGCGCACGCTAGCCGAGGCCATGGAGGGCGCCGACATCGTGTTCGGTCTCTCGGTCAAGGGCGCCTTCTCCGCCGAAATGATCGCCTCGATGGCGCCGAACCCGATCATCTTCGCCATGGCCAATCCCGACCCCGAGATCACCGTCGAGGAGGTCGGGCAGATCCGCACCGACGCCATCGTGGCGACCGGCCGGTCGGATTATCCGAACCAGGTCAACAACGTGCTGGGCTTCCCCTACATCTTCCGCGGGGCGCTCGACGTGCGGGCCTCGGCGATCAACATGGAGATGAAGATCGCGGCCGTCGAAGCGCTCGCCGCGCTTGCCCGCGAGGATGTGCCCGATGAGGTCGCGGCCGCCTACCAGGGCAGCCGACCGCGGTTCGGGCGCGACTACATCATTCCGGTACCGTTCGACCCGCGCCTCATCCATACGGTGCCGCCGGCCGTGGCGAAGGCCGCGATGGAGACCGGCGTCGCCCGCAAGCCCATCGACGACATGGCTGCCTACCGCGACCGGCTCTCGGCCCGGCGCGATCCGGTGGCCGGCGTGCTGAACCAGGTCTTCGAGCGCGTGCGGACGTTTCCCAAGCGCGTCGTCTTCGCCGAGGGCGAGGAGGAGCTGGTCATCCGCGCCGCGGTGTCCTTCGCGAACCAGGGGCTCGGCACCGCGATCCTCGTCGGCCGCGAGGACCGGGTGAAGGCGAACGCGGCCGCCGCCGGCCTCGATCTCGACAGGCGCGAGAACATCGAGATCCGCAATGCCGCACTGTCCCAGCGCAACGACGCATATGCCGCGCATCTCTATGCGCGGATGCAGCGCCAGGGCTACCTGCTGCGCGACTGCCATCGCCTGATCAACCAGGACCGCAACCTCTTCGCTGCGACCATGGTGGCGTTGGGCGATGCCGACGCTCTGGTGACGGGTGCGACCCGGAACTACTCGCTGGCACTCGACGATGTCCGTCGCGTGATCGACGTGAAGCAGGGTCATCGGGTGATCGGCCTGTCGATCTGCGTGGCGCGCGGGCGCACGGTGCTGGTGGCCGACACCGCCATCACCGAGATGCCGAACGCTCAGGAGATCGCGGAGATCGCTATCGAGGCCGCCGGAGCCGCGCGCAAGCTCGGCACCGAGCCGCGGGTGGCGCTGCTCTCGTTCTCGACCTTCGGCCATCCGAAAGGTGAGCGTATGGAGAAGGTGCAGGAGGCCGTCCGGATCCTCGACGCACGGAACGTCGACTTCGCTTACGAGGGCGAGATGGCCGCCGACGTGGCGCTCGATCGCGAACTGATGCAGCGCTACTACCCGTTCAGCCGCCTCAAGGAGCCGGCCAACGTCCTGGTGATGCCGGCGTTTCATTCCGCTTCGATCTCGACGAAGCTGCTGCAGGAACTCGGCGGGGCCATGGTGCTCGGCCCGATCCTGGTCGGCCTCGACAGGGCGGTGCAGATCGTGCCCCTCGGCGCGACCGATGCCGACCTCGTCAACATGGCGGCGCTGGCGGCCTTCGATATCGGCGGCTGAGACGAAAAACGAAGGCCCCTCCGACATCGCGCCGGAAGGGCCTTCTCATCGATCAGAGCAATGACTTCGGAACGACGGTCTCAGTAGCGCGGGCCGTTCGTGGTGTTGCCAAGCTGCTGCTGGTAACCGGGACGCTCGGGATTACGCGAATTCGGGTTGCCGTGGCGCATCGTGTTCGCCCGGCGATGCATACGCTCGGCCTTCGTGGTGCGGCCGTGTCCGTAGTGATGGTGCCCGTGATGATGGCGGTGGCGGTGCATCACCTGCTCGACCGGATCGCCGGCGAGAACGCCCGGCTGCGGCATGGCGGGGGCAGCGGATGCGGAGTTTGCCCCCAAGGCGAGGCCGCCGAGCATGAGACCGGCCGCGAGTGTCTGGGCAAAGCGCATCGTTGGTTCCGTTCGGTAGCGACGCGCCCATCGCGCGCCGACCGAACAAGTCGACACCGCTGTTTGCGTTCCATGCCTCGCGTCGGTTTTCTCTTCGGAACCGGTTGAGACCACGCGGGAATTCCGGTTGCCGACCGGGTCGCGATCTTTCGCGCCGGCTAACCGTTGCGTCGCACCGCGACCTGGGTCACCTGCGCAGGGATGCCGATCCGCTTCGAACCTGCGCCTCTTCCGATCGACACGGTGCTGCCGCGCCTGATCGAGACGTTGCGTGGGGGAAGCGCGGCGGTGCTCGTGGCGCCCCCCGGCGCGGGCAAGACGACCCGCGCGCCCCTGGCGCTCCTCGACGAACCATGGCTCGATAACAAGAAGATCATTCTGCTCGAACCGCGGCGGTTGGCCGCCCGCGGCGCCGCCGAGAGAATGGCCGGGACCCTCGGCGAGAGCGTCGGAGACACGGTGGGATTGCGCGTTCGGCTCGGTTCGAAGATCTCGGCTCGAACCCGGATCGAAGTCGTCACCGAAGGCGTGTTCTCGCGCATGATCCTCGACGATCCGGAACTCTCGGGCGTCGGCGCGGTGCTGTTCGACGAGTTTCACGAGCGCTCCCTCGACTCCGATCTCGGCCTCGCCCTGGCCCTCGATGCGCAGGCCGGGTTGCGTGAGGACCTGCGCATCCTGGTGATGTCGGCCACGCTCGATGGCGCGCGCGTCGCGGCGCTGCTCGGAGATGCGCCGGTGGTCGAGTCCGAGGGCCGTGCCCATCCGGTCGAGACGCGCCATCTCGACCGAGACGCCAATGCGCGGATCGAGGACTCCATGGCCGAGGCGATCCTGCGGGCACTGCGGGCGGATGCCGGCTCCGTGCTCGCCTTCCTGCCGGGACAGGCGGAAATCCGCCGCGTGGCCGAACGTCTCGAGGGTCGGGTCGGGCCGGACGCCGAGATCGCCCCCCTCTACGGTGCACTGACGCAGGCGGAGCAGGATCGAGCGGTCAGGCCGGCGACGGACGGACGACGGAAGGTCGTGCTGGCGACCTCGATCGCCGAGTCCTCCCTCACGATCGAAGGCGTTCGCATTGTCGTGGATTCCGGCCTGTCGCGGGTGCCGGTCTACGAGCCTGGGAACGGCCTGACCCGCCTCGTGACCGCCCGCGCCTCCCGTGCTTCGGTCGACCAGCGGCGCGGGCGTGCGGGGCGCACCGAGCCGGGCATCTGCTGGCGGCTCTGGGCCGAGGCGGCCACGGGGGCGCTGGAGCCGTTCGCGCGCTCCGAAATCCTCGCCGCCGATCTTTCCGGCCTCCTCCTCGACTGCGCCGCCTGGGGCGTCGGGGATCCAAGAACGCTGCGGTTTCTCGATGCCCCGCCGCCCGCTGCCCTCGCTGAAGCGCGGGCCCTGCTGACCCGGCTCGGCGGGCTCGATGCGGACGGACGGATCACCCCTACGGGCGCTGCACTGCGGGCGCTGCCTTTGCCGCCGCGCCTGGCCCGAATGGTGGTCACTGCCGCGGGCGTCGGCGCCGCACGCCGAGCCTCCGAATTGGCGGCGGTTCTGGTCGAGCGTGGGCTCGGCGGCGACAGTGCCGATCTGGCGGAACGGCTGGAGCGGTTCGCGCGCGAACGCGTCGGCCGGGCGGGCGACATGCGGCGGCTGGCAGAGGGCTGGGCGCGGCAGGCCGAGCGGGCCGTCATCGCGCCGGACATCCCCGGCCTGACCGCGGAGATGCTGTCCGAGCCCGGAGCGCTTCTGGCGCTGGCGTATCCCGATCGGATCGCGCGGTCGCGGGGCCGGGACGGGGCCTTCGTGATGGTGAACGGCCGTGCGGGGCGGCTCGACCCGGCGAGCGCACTGGCCCGCGAGACCTTCATCACCGTGGCCGACCTCGCCGGAAGCGCCGCGTCGGGGCGGATCCTCGGTGCTGCCGCGATCGGTTCGGTCGCGATCGAGACCCTCGCCGGGGCGGCCATCACGAGCACCACGGATGTCGTCTTCGACACCGCTTCGAGCCAATTGCGGGCTCGCGCCGTCCGGCGGCTCGGCGCGGTCACCCTCGGCGAGCGCCCGCTGCCGGTGTCGGACGATGAAGAGACCGCAAAGATCCTGGCCCGCGGCCTCGCCGGTCTCGGCCTCGACCGGCTGCCCTGGAGTCCGGCACAGACCCAGTGGCGGGCGCGAGTCCGGTTCCTGCGCGAGGCGGAGGGCGGCGAATGGCCGGATCTCTCGGACGAGGCGCTGGCCGGTTCGACGGAGACTTGGCTCGCCCCGGCAATCGTCGGCCGCACCGGCCTCGGCACGGTGACGGCGGACGATCTCGGCCGGGCGCTTGATGGCCTGCTGCCCTGGAGCCTCCGGGCGCGGCTCGAGGCGGAAGCACCGACCCATCTCGACGTGCCCACCGGTTCGCGCATCCCGATCGACTACGAAGCCGGGCCGGAGCCCGTTCTCGCGGTGCGGGTGCAGGAACTGTTCGGGCTCGATCGGCATCCGAGCCTCGGCGGCGGACGGGTGCCGGTGGTGCTCCACCTGCTCTCCCCGGCTCACCGTCCGATCCAGATCACCCGCGACCTACCCGGCTTCTGGCGCGGCTCCTGGGCCTCCGTGCGCTCCGACATGCGCGGCCGCTATCCCCGCCATCCCTGGCCCGAGGACCCTCTCTCGGAAGCGCCGACGCGTCGGGCGAAGCCGAGGGGAACGTGAGGGTGAAGCGCCTCGCGCGGGTCGCAGCCTGGTTCGACCCGCGTGGGCGACTGTCGCGGCGGGTCTATGCACGGGTGGTCGTCAGGCTGCTGCTGCTGTCGGTGGCGCTGTTCTGCGCGGCGATCGTCCTCGGTTCGCAAGGCTGGCGCGAAGCCGCGTTGGCTGCTGTCGGCGGGATCGTCGGCATCTGGCTCGCGAGCCTCGCCCAAGCCATCCGCCGGCTACACGATCGCGGCCGCTCGGGCTGGTGGCTTTCGATCCCCCTGATCCTCACGGCGCTGAGCTTCGTCCCCGTCGAGACGCAGGCCGACGCCCATCCGCTCGCCGTGGTCGCCTATACCGTCGCGACGCTGGTCGCCTCGGCCTGGTTCCTGATGGAGACATTGGGCCGGCACGGGACAGCGGGACCGAACGGGTACGGGCCCGAGCCGCCGGGCCGATGACGCGGTGACCGTCTCCCGCTCGAGCCGTTATCTCTGTGTGCGCCGCCAGAACAGCGCATTACGCCGCGGCACAGCAGCGGACCGAATGCTGCGCCTTTCATTGTCGTTTCCGTACGGGATCAGCAGATCAGCACCAGGTGTAGCCGAGGGTTACCCGGGTCCGGCGTGTCTCTTCTGGTCCGGGCTCCGCGCCGTGGACCCGGAATGAAAACAGCATGAGGGCAGCTGCCCAGGCGAACGACGATCACCCCAGTTTGGCGTTCGCCGACGACGGACAAGGCTTCGGCCGAACAGTGTCTGGCGAAGCGGTGCCGGTGGCCTCGTCGATCATGCGGTCCAGCAGTGGAACGCGTTCGTCGCCGGGGGGCGCGCGTCGCATTCGGCCTGATGCCGATCTCGACGTGGATTACGGACCGGTACTCGGCTTGCTGTCGCACGGATTGGCCACAGCCATTTCGGAACGGGCGAGAGCCCGTGAAAAGCGTGTCCGCCCCAATTGCTTCCGACCGTCCCGCCTATTTTCCGCACGACAGCGTCGAGCGGCAGACGGGCCGGAAAGAAACCGTTCGATCCAGCTATCAGCGGGTTCGCAAAACAACGCTCGGCAGCTTGCCAGAGTGCCCTGACGAACGCCGAAAAAAAAGGATCGCATGGGCCTTAAACTGCATCAACATTGATTCCATTTACATGAATATTCTTCCTTGTAACTGACGCGAAGGAGGATATATCCTGATCGACTTACGCGGCAATTTCAGAAATTCGGCCGGAAATCTGTCGGGTACCCGACGGAGACATCGGGTTATCTTGCTCAGGCGAGGAAAATCCTAAAAAGCCGGTTGCCGCTCGCGACCCCGGTGGGCGAGGGCGGCCGAGAGACAGCGAGAGCTTTTTCTCTTGTTGGAAAGAGCTCAACGTGTCCGTGCAGCCACCTGTCAGGAACCGCCTCCTTCGGCATTGCGAAGCCTCGGATTTCGCGCGGCTCGAACCCCATCTGGTACCGATCCAGCTCGATCTGCGGCAGTCGCTGATCTCGCCGAACGAGCCGATCGATCAACTGGTTTTCCCGGAGAGCGGATTCGTTTCGATCGTCACGGGCCGACCGGGACGACAGACCGAAATCGGACTGATCGGCAACGAAGGCGTGGTCGGGGCCGTACCCGTTCTACTGGCCGGCGATCGTACGCCCGACGCGCATTTCGTGCAGGCTGCCGGCCACGGCCTGAGCATCGGCGTCGAGGCGTTGCGGGCCGCCACCGAGGCGAGCAAGAGCCTGGAAAAGCTCCTTCTGAGCTTCATCCAGACGCTGATGATCCAGACGGCACAGACGGCCTACGCCAACCTCAGTCATACGCTCGACACACGGCTCGCCCGCTGGCTTCTGATGTGCCAGGACCGCCTGGGCGGAAGCGAGCTCGCGGTGACGCACGAATTCCTCGGCATCATGCTCGGCGTCCAGCGGTCGAGCGTCACGGTGGCGATTCAGATGATCGAAGGCAACCAGCTCATCCGTGCCCGGCGCGGCCGGATCGAGGTGCTCGACCGGCCCGGGCTCGAGGCGGCCGCCGGCGATTCCTATGGACTGCCCGAGGCTGAATACACGCGATTGATCGGGGACTCGACGGTATAATCTCTGGGACGGCACGATCGGGTTGGCGTGCGGCAACCAGCGCCGCGAGCTGCCGGAGTGAAAAACACTGCGCTTGCTGAGCTGACCTCGGCCGATGACGGTCTTGTCATCTCGCTCTCAAACAGCCGCGGTATTTTGAGCCGCGGCAGCCAGTTGTCCGAAATAATCTTGCGCCGCTCTCGTCTCTTCAGGCGCGAAAGGAAGGTATCCGAGGTTGCGCCCCCGTTGTGTCGGGTATACGACATAGGAATCGCTGGCCGGGATTTTATGGGCGTCGGCGACTGAGAGACATGCGCTCCCGCCCGTGGGCTCCGGGCCGTTTGCGGGCAGGCCTCATGACACAGGGCGACGATCCAATCCTCACGAGAATCGCGCGTGATATCACGTGGGCGCGAGACAACCTGGGTGAACGAGAGGGGTCGTTTCGACTGCGCGTCCTGCTCGATATGATTGCGATCGAGCTGGCGAGCCGGCAACGGGTGGTGCCTAGAGGTCCTCCACCTGACAGACCAGGCGAACCTTCAGCCGGGTGAGCCCATCTTCGTTTCGCACCGTTAGGACGAGGGTTGTCTCCCCAGTGTTTTCGCCTCCCTTCGTCGTGGCTTCCGTCGCAACCCGCAGGGCTTCACTGCGGAGCAGATCTGGATCGGCAACCTCATGCACGATCTCGTTTCGACTGTTCGAGCCATCGTCGAGGTCGAAATAATACCGAGCCACCCCGCCTCTCCAAAAGCCGCAGCTGAACTGTGTCGGCGTTTCTGATACGGCACAGAGTAACGCATCTACAGTTTAGCGAGACTACCGCAATCTGAAGTGCGCGCAACTTCGACAGGTCGCCGCTCTTCAGTCATAGCCATGCAGAGCGATCATGGGCAATGCCGGCAAATGGCGGCAAACGATTCAAGCTGATTTCGGCGCGTGCGGACGCTGCTAATGCTCGCGGGCGCGATCGACCACCGCACGGGCGGCGGCGAAGGCTTCTTCGGCGTCGAGCTCGGTGGTGTCGAGCCGGACGGCGTCCTCAGCGGCCTTGAGCGGCGCGGCGCTCCGCGAAGAATCGCGTGCGTCGCGGGCGCGGATGTCGGCCAGGATCGCGGCGAGGGTCGTCTCCTCGCCGCGCCCGGCGAGCTCGCGATGGCGGCGGCGGGCGCGCTCCTCGGGCGAGGCCGTGATGAACAGCTTCACCCTGGCGTCGGGACAGATCACGGTACCGATATCGCGACCGTCGAGCACGGCCCCGGCTTCCCCGCCGGCGAACTTCCGCTGCCAGGAAAGCAGGGCGGCGCGCACCCCCGGCACACTGGAGACTCGCGATGCAGCCTCGCCCATGGCGCGCTCGCGCAGGCGCGGGTCCGCAAGCTGGTCGGCCACGAGGCGGCCGGCGGTGCGGGCCGCCTGGTCGGTGTCGTCGAGGCTCACACCGGCATCGAGCATGAGCAGGGCGACGGCGCGGTAGAGAAGTCCGGTATCGAGATGCGGCAGCCCGTAATGATGGGCAAGGCGCTTGGCGAGGGTACCCTTGCCGGAGGCGGCAGGTCCGTCGATGGCGATGACGAGCGGCATCGGCTCAGCCCGAGATCGTGGCGCCGAGGGCACGCATGCTCAGCGTGAAGCTCGGAAAGCTGGTGGCGATCATCGCGCCGTCATCCACGCTGACGGGATGCTGCGAGGCGAGGCCCAGCACGAGGAACGACATGGCGATGCGGTGGTCGAGATGCGTCGCCACGGTTCCGCCGCCGCGGGGCGCACTGCCATTGCCGTGCACGATCAGGTCGTCGCCCTCGATCGCGTAGTCGATGCCGTTCGCACCGAGGCCATCGGCGACGGCGGCGAGGCGGTCGGATTCCTTCACCCGTAACTCGTGCAGGCCGTTCATGCGCGTCGTGCCCTCGGCAAAGGCCGCGGCGACGGCGAGCACCGGATACTCGTCGATCATGGCCGGCGCCCGCTCGGCGGGCACCCCGACGCCCTTGAGCCGGCTCGCACGGACGCGGAGGTCCGCGACGGTCTCGCCGCCCTCCTCGCGCTCGTTCAGCCGCTCGATGTCGCCGCCCATCTCGATCAGCGTGGTGATCAGACCGATGCGCAGCGGGTTCATCATCACGCCCTCGATCGTCACCTCCGATCCCGGTACGATCAGCGCCGCCACCAGCGGAAAGGCCGCCGACGACGGATCGGCCGGCACGACGACGCCGGTACCGCGCAAGGTCGGCTGGCCGGTGAGGGCGATGGCGCGGCCGTGGCCCTCGGGACCGTGCGGCGTCACCACGACCTCGGCGCCGAACAGCCGCAGCATCCGCTCGGTGTGGTCGCGGGTGGCGGCCGTCTCGATCACGGTGGTGACGCCTGGCGCGTTAAGGCCGGCGAACAGCACTGCCGACTTGATCTGCGCCGAAGCCACCGGCGTCTCGTAGGTGATCGGGATCGCCTCCGATGGGCCGCGCAAGGTCAGGGGCACGCGGCCGCCCTCGGCCTCGCCGACGATCTCGGTGCCCATCTTCAGGAGCGGATCGAGGATGCGGCGCATCGGGCGCTTGCGGAGCGAGGCATCGCCGTCGAAGGTCGCGGTGACCGGCTGGCCGCCGACGACCCCCATCATCAGCCGCGAGCCGGTGCCGGCATTGCCGAAATCGAGCGTCTCGGCAGGATCGCTCATGCCGCCGATGCCGACGCCGCGAACGACCCAGCGTCCGTCACCCAGGCGCTCCATGCTGGCGCCGAGCTGACGCGCGGCCGAGGCCGTGCTCAGGACGTCGTCGCCTTCGAGCAGGCCCTCGATGCGGGTTTCGCCGATCGAGAGCAATCCCAGGATCATCGCGCGGTGCGAGATCGACTTGTCGCCGGGCGGCCGGAGCGCGCCGCGGAGCGGGGCTCCGGGCGAGGCGGTGACGGGCTGCGGCTCGGTGGCGTGCGACACGGGCTTCGTCGGGGGTTCGGCTGGGAATGCGGGCCGCCGCGGCGCCCCGAAGTCCGCGCCGGTTACCATGGGTCCGGGGCCGCGTCATCCACGCTCGGCCGCCCGCCGACAGGTGGGCCGATCGCCGGCGATCGGGGTTCGTGGCGCATGCCTATTTGACATGCTTGGCAGAGCCGACTAACGGGGCCGCGCTCCCCCGACACGACCTCCAGAGGTTCCAGCCCGTGGCCCGACCGGAACTCGGTATCAAGCGCCAATGCATGAATTGCGGCGCGAAGTTCTACGACCTCGCCCGCGATCCGGCGACCTGCCCGAAATGCGGCACGGTCTTCCAGATGGCCGCCGGCGGCCGCGCGGCCGCGCCGATCGTCTCCCGCAAGGATGACGACGAGGAGGACGAGGACGAGAGCCGTCCGGAAGTCGTCTCCCTCGACGAGGCCGAGGCGAGCGAGGACAGCGACGCCAAGGTCGACGGCGACGAGAGCGAGGACGACGATTCGAGCTCGAACAGCACCGACGACGACACCTTCCTCGAAGAGGAGGATGACGACGACGTGTCGGATCTCGTCGACAACGACGGCGACAACGACGAGGAGAGCTGACCCTTCGCCGCCCCTGTCACTTCGAAGACACAGGGCGGTGAGGCAGCAGATGGAACGGAAAAGGGACTTGCGTCCCGACCGGCCCTCCGCTTATAGAACCGCCCTCCCCGACGGGCTTCCCGCCGGGCGATCTTCCGAGACGGACCGTACCAGACCGTCTCGGCAATAGTGGGGCCTTAGCTCAGCTGGGAGAGCGCTTCCATGGCATGGAAGAGGTCATCGGTTCGATCCCGTTAGGCTCCACCATTTTCCTTCTCTAAGCTCGTCGCTCAAGTCGGATGCCAGGCGTTGCCGCGACAGGGTCGTGCGCGCTGGACGAGACATGATGAAGATCACCCAGGCCTTCACCTTCGAGGCGGCGCATCGCCTGCCGAACGTGCCGCAGACGCACCGCTGCTTCCGCATGCACGGCCATTCCTACCGCGTCGAGCTGCAGGTCTCGGGTCCCGTGGACCACACGAGCGGCTGGGTGATCGACTTCTACGACGTCGAGAGCGCCTTCGCGCCGATCCTCGACCAGCTCGACCATCACTGCCTCAACGAGATCGAAGGGCTGGACAATCCGACCGCCGAGCACATCGCGGCCTGGATCTGGCATAGGACGAAGCCATTGTTGCCGGGCCTCTCCTCCGTGAAAGTGATGGAGACGCCGCTATCGTGGGCGGAGTATGACGGCGACTGACTACGGCGACGACGGCGCGCTGGTCCTGTTCTCGGGCGGACAGGATTCGACCACTTGCCTCGCCTGGGCGCTCGATCGCTTTCCCCGCGTCGAGACGCTCGGCTTCGATTACGGACAGCGCCACCGCATCGAACTCGATTGCCGGGCTCGGCTGCGCAAGGGGCTCACTGGCCTCGACCAGACCTGGTGGCGCCGGCTCGGCCGCGATCACACCATCGACCTCGCAGCGCTCGGCGAAGTCTCCGACACCGCGCTGACACGCGAGACCGAAATCGCGATGGAGGCCGACGGGCTGCCCAACACCTTCGTGCCGGGCCGCAACCTCGTCTTCCTGACCTTCGCCGCCGCCCTGGCCTACCGCCGCGGCCTGCGCCACATCGTCGGCGGCATGTGCGAGACGGACTATTCCGGCTACCCGGATTGCCGCGACGACACCATCAAGGCGCTGCAGGTGGCACTCAACCTCGGCATGCAGCGCCGCTTCGTCCTCCACACCCCCCTGATGTGGCTCGACAAGGCCGCGACCTGGGCGCTTGCCGAAGACCTGGGCGGCAAGGCGTTGGTCGATCTCGTCGTTGAGGGCAGCCACACCTGCTACCTCGGCGAGCGCGGGGAGCGACACGACTGGGGGTATGGGTGCGGGACATGCCCGGCATGCGAGCTTCGGGCGAAGGGATTTGCGCGGTATGCAAATCATAGTGGCATCTGAAGCGAATTCTCTCGCCTGACCTGGTGTGCAAAGCGAAGCCACCTCGGCCAACGATCTCTGCAGATACGATGCATCCCTCTGTTTCTTCGCTGCGCTCGAGGACCATCGAGCCTCACGCGCCGATTGCACTCAAGACGATCTCCCGCCGATGCGCTCGATCGCGGTGCTCGATCAGATAGATCCCCTGCCAGGTCCCGAGCGCAGGCCGCCCGTCGATCAGCGGCACGGTCAAGCAGGAATCCGTCACCATCGTCCGGATGTGTGCCGGCATATCGTCCGGCCCTTCCATTCCATGGACATATCCGGCGTCGCGTGGCGCGAGGCTGTCGAGCGCCGTAAGTAGATCGGTTTGAACGTCCGGGTCGGCATTCTCCTGAATGGTGAGCGAGGCTGAGGTGTGCCGGCAGAACACTGTGACGAGGCCGCACTGCAGGCCGCTCTCGCGGACGAAGGCGGCGACCGCGCCGGTGATCTCCGTGAAACCCTGACCCGGCGTAGAGACGGTCAGCCGGGCGCTCGCCTGTCGGATCACGGGGCCGCTCGCAAAGCCCTCGACCGCGCCAATCCTGCCTGCCCGCCTCATGACTCCGTCTCCACTGTCGCGCCCGGCGCGATCCCGCGCTCGCCGCGTTCCAGGATCCGCTCCAGTGCCTCGACCCGATCGGCCTCCGCGGGGGGCTTGTCCCAGCGGATGCGGCTGACCCGCGGGAAGCGCATGGCAACGCCCGACTTGTGCCGGGTCGAGCGCTGCACGCCCTCGAAGGCGATCTCCAGCACGAGGCCGGCATCCCGGCCATGGGCGACCTCGCGCACCGGACCGAAGCGCTTTTGCGTGTTGTTGCGAACGTAGCGGTCCAGCTTCTGCAGTTCGGCGTCGGTGAAGCCGTGATAGGCTTTTCCGACCGGGACCAGCTCGTCCGCGCCACCCGGCCCCTCGCGCCAGCATCCGAACGTGTAGTCCGAGTAGAAGGACGAGCGCTTTCCGTGTCCGCGCTGGGCGTACATCATCACCGCATCGACGACGAAGGGCTCGCGCTTCCACTTCCACCACGGGCCCTTGGGGCGGCCTGGCTGGTAGGCGCTATCGATGCGCTTCAGCATCACCCCCTCGATCGCGTCGGCATCGGCGCCGGCCCCCGCCGAGGCCGGATCGGCCCGAGCTGCTGCGAGCTCATCCCACGTCGCGAAGGGTACGATCGGCGAGAGGTCGATCCGCGCGTGATCGAGCTGCTCGATGAGTTTTTTCAAGGCTTGGCGCCGCTCGGCGAAGGGCAGCGAGCGCAGGTCTTCGCCGTCCTTGCCAAAGATATCGTAGGCGCGGACGTGGGCCGGGAATTCTTCCAGAAGTTTCGGCGTGACGGCCTTCCGGTTGAGCCGCTGCTGCAAAATATTGAAGCTCTGCACGCGCGCATCGCGGAGAATCAGCAATTCGCCGTCGATCGCCCCCTCGAAGGTGACCGCCTCGGCGAGATCCGGGAACGCGCCGGTGATGTCCTCGCCGGTGCGCGAATAGACCTTGGCGACGTGGTCGCCCTCCCGGTCGCGGCCACCGGCGAGCTGCACGCGGATGCCGTCCCACTTCCACTCGGCCGAGAAGGCCTGCGGGTCGAGTTTTTGGAGGTCCGCTTCCTCCTCGATCGGGTGCGAGAGCATCGGCGGCCGGAACGGCGCCGGATTCAGAGTCTCCGGCTGCTCGGCCCGGCCCTCGACCCAGGCGAACAGCCCGGCATAGGGCGGCTCCAGCCCGTGCCAGACCTCCTCGATCGCATCCGCCTCGTGCCCGCCCAGCGCCCCGACGGCGGTCTTGGCGAGCCGCGCCGAAACGCCGACGCGCAGATTGCCCGTGACGAGCTTCAGCAGCGCCCAGCGCCCGGTCTCGTCGAGGGCGTCGAGCCAGTCGGCGAGGTGGTTCGGCAGGTCTTTTTTGGCGGTGGTGGCGAGGGTTTCGACGACCTCGGAGAGGGTCGGAACGTGGGGCGGTGGGTTGTTGTGGCCGATCCCAGCACCCGACCTGCTCCCCTCTCCCGTCATTCCGGGGCTCGCCAACGGCGAGAACCCGGAATCCACCCGTGATGCGACGGATGAATGGGAGACGTTGCCCCCAGTCGTGGATTCCGGCTTCGCCGCTTCGCGCCGCCCCGGAATGACGGTGGGGGTGGGCCAGATCAACGCCACCGTCTCCGCCAGATCACCCACGTAGTTGTGCGAGAGCCGGAACAGCACCGGATCGATCCGCTCCTCCACCAGCCCGCGGATCATGCCGGCCTTGGCCTCGCGAAACGTCAGCCCGCCGGTCATCGCCGCGAGCGCGAAGCCACGTTCCGGGTCCGGCGTGCTCGCGAAGAAATCCTGCAGCAGGCGCAGCTTGGCGTTGCGACCCGGCTCGTAGGCGAGGCGGTCGAGGAGATGGGCGAAGCGGTTCATGCCGAGGCCTCGGCCGTCTCTGCGGCCTGCGCCGGATCGGGCTCCGCCTCGCCGTCG
Organism: Methylobacterium haplocladii; assembly: GCF_007992175.1. GTDB lineage: Bacteria > Pseudomonadota > Alphaproteobacteria > Rhizobiales > Beijerinckiaceae > Methylobacterium > Methylobacterium haplocladii. Next base: position 58,133 of record NZ_BJZT01000002.1, read on the forward strand.
TCGCCATACCCGAGCAAGTGCAGCGGCTTCGCCTTGATGCCTTGCGTCCCGCACCAATGCACCAGCGCGTCCTCCTGGCCGTGGGTCACCCAGACCTCCTCGGCTCCGGTGTCGCGGATGGTGCGGCAGAGGTCGGGCCAGTCGGAATGGTCGGAGATCACCAGCGGCAGCTCGACGCCCTTCTGGCGGGCGCGGGCGCGCACCCGCATCCAGCCCGAGGCGAAGGCGGTGACGGGATCGGGAAACTTGCGGGACCAGACGTCCTGAATGGAGGAGGGCGGGCAGATCACGATGGCGCCGTGCAGGTCCTTGCGGTCTGCGGCGGCGACCTTCGGCGTGTCGCCGAGAGCGATACCCTCCTGCTTGTAGAGCTCGGTGAGCTTCTCCATCGCGCCATGCAGGTGGATCGGCCGGTCCCAGCCCTCCTCCCGCAGGAGCGCCATGACCCGCTGCGCCTTGCCCAGCGCGTAGGCGCCGACGATGTGGGCGCGCTCGGGAAACAGTTTCACGGAGTCGATCAGCTTGCGGACTTCGCCCCGTGTATCGGGATGCGTGAACACCGGCAGCCCGAAGGTCGCCTCCGTGATGAAGACGTCGCAGGGCACCACCTCGAACGGCAGGCAGGTCGGATCGGACGCGCGCTTGTAGTCGCCCGACACCACGATGCGCTTGCCATCCTTCTCGATAGCCACCTGAGCCGAACCCAGCACGTGGCCCGCCGGCGCGAAGCGGAGCGTCACGTCGCCGACCCGCATTTCATCGCCGAGCCGCGCCTCCTGCCGCGTCCGGCAGAAGTCCGCGCCGTAACGCACGGCCATGATCCGCAGGGTCTCAGGCGTAGCGAGGACGTGGCCGTGACCCGAGCGGGCGTGGTCTGCATGGCCGTGCGTGATCAGCGCGCGCTCCACCGGCCAAGTCGGATCGACGTGAAAGCGCCCCAGCGGGCAATACAGGCCCTCCCGCGTGAGGGTGAGCAATTCGGAGGCGCTGATCGGCATCGAGGCGGATATAGGGGGCGCAACCCACGCAGCACCCCGTCCCGGTCATCATGTCCCGCCACCATTCGTCCGGCGAACTACTGGCCGACCGCCGCTTCGCCTATGCGCAGGATTGTCTCGCCGAAGGCGACGCGCAGGCGGCCGTCGAGATGGCCGAGCAGGCCCTGGAGCTCGCGCCGCATTATGCGCCCGCCTGGTTCCTGCTCGGACGGGCGCGGGAAGCCCGGTTCGCGACATCCGGCGAGGCCGGCGACGAACAGGCGGCCCGTTCGGCCTATGCCTGTGCGCTCGATATCGATCCCGACGACACGCTCGGGGCGCGCCTCCACCTCGCCGGGCTGGGCATGGGTGACGTGCTGGCGGCGATCACGCCGGCCTATGTGCGGGCACTATTCGACGGCTACGCCCCACGGTTCGAGCGCCATCTCGTCGACGGCCTCGGCTACCGCGGTCCGGACCTGATCGTCGCCGCACTCGATGCGTTGCCCGACGCGCCTGCCCGCTTCGCGACCGGGCTCGATCTCGGCTGCGGCACGGGGCTGATGGGCAAGGCGCTCGCCGGCCGCGTGGCGCATCTCACCGGCATCGACCTCTCGCCCGCCATGCTCGCGCTGGCGCGGCGCAGCGGATCCTACGCGCGGCTCTGCGAAGGCGAGTTGACGGCGTTCCTCGCCGACGAGCCGCCGGTGAGCACCGACCTTGTCGTCGCGGCCGACGTCATGATCTACCTGCCGGATCTACGCCCCGTCTTCACCGGGATCGGTCGCGTCCTGCGGCCCGGGGCGCTGGCCCTCGTGTCGGTGCAATCGCAGGACGGCCCGGACGTGGTGCTCGGATCGGATGGGCGCTATGCCCATGGCGACGTCCATCTGCGCGCGGCGGCGAGCAAGTCGGGCCTCACCCTGGCCGCGATGCCGCCGGCGGCCGTGCGGCAGGAGCGGGGCCAGGATGTTCCCGGACGGATCGCCGTGTTGCGCAAACCCTGGTAGCGCGCGGCTTCCCACGATCAATCCTGGCTGCGTAATCCCGCAGAAGTTTTATTTTCGGCGGGGAAACCATAGCCGTCGTCTGCCGTTTGCAGGCTTGGCCGCAGCCAGTTCGAGCAGAGTTCATCGGAGGAGTTGAATGTCGGAGAAGGCCTTTCCTGCCAGTGCGACGACACGGGTGCCGTTCGCCGTTGCACTCGCAACCCTGGCGGGTGCCGCGGATTCGATCGGCTTCCTCGAATTCTCACAGCTCTTCATGTCGTTCATGAGCGGCAACACCACCCGCTTCGGTGTCTCGGTGAGCAGCTTCGATTGGACCGGAACCACGCGGTTCGGCAGCGTCATCGCGATGTTCTGCTTCGGGGCCTTCCTCGGCACGCTAATCGCGGCCTGGGCCGGCCGCTGGCGGCTCTCGACGTTGCTCATCATCCAGGCGGGACTGTTCGCGGTCGGCCTGCTGGCACCGCTGGGCTCCGATGCCTTCCCCCTCCATGCCTACCCGATCGTGCTGGCTCTCGGCATCCAGAACGCGACCCTGCAGGACGAGGCCGGCCGAAGCCTCGCGCTGACCTACGTCACGGGTACGGTGGTTCGCTTCGGTGCGGGCCTCGCCAACATGCTGCTGCACGAGCCGGCGCCCTCGTTCTGGCTGCAGGCGCCGCTTTGGGCGGGACTCACCGGCGGGGCGATCGGCGGCGGTTTCCTGCATCATCTCTACGGGGAGACGGCCTTCCTGTTTCCCGCCGGCTTCGCCGCCTTCCTCGCGATCGTTTCGCTCGGCCTGACGTTGGCTTTGCCCGGCAGCAAATACGTGTCGAGCGAGACCGCACCGCAGCCCGACGCGCATCCCGACGCGCCGCCCAGCACCCAACGGGCATAGGCCATTAGTCGCCGCCCGCGTCCCCGCGCAGGCGCTTGACGGCACCGCGCCGGCTCTTGGTTTCGAGCCGGCGCGTCTTCGAAGCCAACGTCGGCTGCGTCGGGCGACGGGGCTTCGGAGGGACCGACGCCTCGGCGACGAGCGCCGCGAGGCGCTCGCGGGCATCGGCCCGGTTGCGCTCCTGGGTCCGGTGCTGGCGCGCGTCGATCACGATCACGCCGTCGTCGGTGAGGCGACGGCCGGCGAGCTTCATCAGCCGTAGGGCGACCGCATTCGGCAGCGAGGGCGAGCGCCGCACGTCGAACCGGAGCTGCACGGCGCTCGCGACCTTGTTGACGTTCTGGCCGCCCGGCCCGGAGGCGCGCACGAAGTTCTCTTCGAGCTCACCCTCGTCGATGGCGATCTGAGGCGTGCACTGGAGCGCCATCGAAAGGGGTCAGGCCGCTTCGGCCGGCGTGCGGGCCTTCAGCGCCAGCGCATGCAGGCCGCGGGCGAAGGCCGGCGCGAGGGCGCCGTTGACGATGCGGTGGCGCTCGATCCGGCTCTTGCCCTCGAAGACCGACGAAACGACATCAAGACGGAAATGCGTTTCGCCTTCCGGCCGTGCACCGGAATGGCCGGCGTGGAGGTGGGACTCGTCGACCACGTCGAGGAAGCTCGGCGTGAGCTCCGCCTGCAGCGTCTGCCCGATCCAGTCCTTCAGCGTGCCCTGCCCGCTCATCGCTTTGTCTCCACCTGTTTCGGGGCCGACCGGCGGGTTGGAGCGTCAACCCCGAAACCCTGCATGCGTCATCAGGCCCGCCGGGCTTGTGTCTCCGGTACGCCCCCTCATAATCGCGTCGTCATGGATCTCAACTCGCCGCTGTTCGACAGCATCCGCATCAAGCCGACCTGCGACGAGCCGAAGCCGGGCTCTGCGAAGGCGAAGGGCAGAGCGTCGGGTAAGGCCGGGGCCGGCCAGACCGCGACGGGCGATGCGCTGTGCGAGGTACCCGGCTGCACCCATGCGGGCCTGTATCGTGCTCCCAAGGGCCGGAAGCACGAGGGGGAGTATCACCGCTTCTGTATCGACCACGTGCGGGCCTACAACGCCTCCTACAACTACTTCGACGGCATGAATGACGATGCCGTCCAGGCCTTCCAGAAGGACGCGGTGATCGGCCATCGTCCGACTTGGGCGATGGGCGCCGGCGGTCGTCCCACCGACGGCAAGAAGCCCGAGACCGAGCGCGACTGGGCCTATGCCGATCCCCTCGGGGTGCTGCGCGCGGCCGGCGTCGCCGGCAAGGAGCGCCATGCGCCGCCCGAGCCGATGCGGCCGCGCCTCTCGCCCGCCGCCCGCAAGGCGCTCGACGTGCTCGGCCTCGACGAGACCGCGGATACCGCAGCGATCAAGACGCAGTACAAGACCCTGGTGAAACGCTTCCACCCCGACGCCAACGGCGGCGACCGCTCCTTCGAGGACCGCCTGCGCGACATCATCCGCGCGCACGACGTGCTGCGCGCCGCCAACCTCTGCTGAGTTGCGCAAAACCTACGCGTTGACGGCATGAAGGATGCGACCGCACAGGGGCGGCAATCGGCCGGCGGGGAACTATATCCTGCTCGACCCCTTGGCGTTCGCCGGACGCGGCGACTAAGGATGACGCCTGCAGCCCGTCCATCCAGCGGCTCCTTCCAGAGCCGAGCGGATGCCAACGAACACATGCGAATGCGTGCACCGTCGAGATCTCGCCGGCGCCCGCGTTCCGAAGAGGCCCTTCATGCTTTCTGACGACACCTATGCCTCGCTTCCCGACCGGGAAGTCTCCGTCCGCGAGGCCTTCGGCATCGACCTCGACCTGAAGGTGCCGGCCTTCGCCGAGGCCGAGGAGCATGTGCCGGACCGCGACGAGGATTACATCTTCGACCGCGAAACCACGCTCTCGATCCTGGCCGGCTTCGCGCGCAACCGCCGCGTCATGGTCACCGGCTATCACGGCACCGGCAAGTCGACGCATATCGAGCAGGTCGCCTCGCGCCTGAACTGGCCCTGCGTGCGGGTGAACCTCGACAGCCACATCTCGCGCATCGACCTCGTCGGCAAGGACGCCATCGTCCTGCAGGACGGCAAGCAGGTCACCGCCTTCCAGGACGGCATCCTGCCCTGGGCGCTGCAGAACAACGTCGCCCTCGTGTTCGACGAGTACGATGCCGGGCGACCCGACGTGATGTTCGTGATCCAGCGCGTGCTCGAAGTCTCGGGCCGGCTGACGCTCCTCGACCAGAAGCGCGTGATCCGCCCGCACCCGGCCTTCCGCCTGTTCGCCACGGCCAACACGGTCGGCCTCGGCGATACTTCCGGCCTCTATCACGGCACCCAGCAGATCAATCAGGGCCAGATGGACCGCTGGTCGATCGTGACGACGCTGAACTACCTGCCGCACGACCGCGAGGTCGACATCGTGCTTTCGAAGGCGGTCCATTACCGCAACGAGCAGGGCAAGGATCTCGTCAACCGGATGGTGCGCGTGGCCGACCTGACCCGCAACGCCTTCGTCAACGGCGATCTCTCGACGGTGATGAGCCCGCGTACGGTGATCACCTGGGCCGAGAACGCCGACATCTTCAAGGATATCGGCTTCGCCTTCCGCGTCACGTTCCTGAACAAGTGCGACGAGCTGGAGCGTCCGCTGGTCGCCGAATTCTACCAGCGCGCGTTCGGCAAGGAGTTGCCGGAGAGCGCGGTGAACGTGGCGCTGAGCTGAGGAGACACGGAGGCGGCCATGGCCGAACCGGCTCGCAGGGACGAGGGACAGGGTGTGGCGGCGACGGGACACAACCGTACCGCCTATGACGCCGACCTCTACACGTGGGTGCAGGAGCAGGTTGCTCTTCTGCAAGCCGGTAACGTCGGGGCGCTCGACCTGCACAACATCGCGGAGGAGCTCAGCGACGTGGGCCGGGCCCAGTACAATCAGCTCGAAAGCGCACTGCGCGTCCTCTTGATGCACATGCTAAAATGGGACCGGCAGCCCGAGCATCGCACGCCGAGCTGGATCTACGCGATCCGGGAACAGCGCCGACGCTACGAGCGTATCCTTGCGCTCAATCCGGGCCTCAAGTCGCGTTTGAGCGAGGCGCGCGACGCGGCCTATCCCAACGCCCGCGACTGGGCTTCCGATGAGACCCATCTGACGCCCGACGAGTTTCCGCCGACTTGCCCCTATGATTGGGACGACATCCTCGGGCGGCCCTTCGACCTCGACTCGGTGAAACGCTAACAACCCATGGCCATTCCCAACCGCGGCAAGGCCGCCGACCGTCGCGAGCCCGTCGCGGAGCCGCTGAAGCGCTCCGTGGCCGGATGCCTGCGGGCGATCGCGCGGCGTTCCGAGATCGAGGTCACCTACGCCAGCGACCGTCCGGCGCTCCTCGGCGACAAGGCCCGCCTACCGGAGCCGGCCCGCAAGCTGTCGGCCGAAGACGTGGCGATCCTGCGTGGCCATTCGGATTCGATGGCGCTCCGGCTCGGCTGCCACGATGTCGGCGTCCACCGCCGTCTGGCGCCCGAGAACGCCTCCGCCCGCGCTGTCTTCGATGCCGTCGAGCAGGCTCGAGTCGAGGCGATCGGCTCGCGCCGCATGGCCGGCGTCGCCTCGAACATCACGGCGATGCTGGAGGACCGCTACCACCGCGGCGGCAAGTACGAGGACATCACCGACCGGGCCGACGCACCGATGGAGGATGCCGTCGCGCTGATGGTGCGTGAGCGCCTGACAGGCCAGCGCCCCCCGGTCGCGGCTCGCAAGATCGTCGACCTCTGGCGGGAGCACATCGAGGAGCGAGCCGGCAAGGATCTCGACGGGTTGATGGGTTCGCTGGAGAACCAGCGCGCCTTCGCCCGCTCCGTGCGCGACCTGCTCACCTCCCTCGACATGGCGGACGAGACGCCGTTCGATCCCGAGGATGACGACAACGAGGATGAATCCGAAGCTCAGGACGACGAGCAGCAGCCGAGCGAGGGCGAGGCCGAGGAGCAGTCGCAGGGCGACCGCGCCGAAATCGAGATCACCGACGACTCCTCCGACGACATGGAGGACGGCGCCACCGAGGACGCCGACGCGCCCTCGGGCGAGCTGCCGGACGAGGCCGAGGATTCCGAATCGGAGCAGGCCTCCGAATCCATGCGTCCGCCGAGCCCGCGCGCCAGCGAGCCGCGCGGTCCCGAGTACAAGGTCTACAATCCGCGTTTCGACGAGGAGATCGACGCCGAGGACCTCTGCGACGCCGACGAGCTTTCGCGCCTGCGCACCTATCTCGACAAGCAGCTCGCCCATCTCCAGGGCGTCGTAGGGCGGCTCGCCAACCGTCTGCAGCGCCGTCTGCTCGCCCAGCAGAACCGCGCCTGGGACTTCGATCTCGAAGAGGGCCAGCTCGACCCGGCCCGGCTCGTTCGCGTGGTGATCGACCCGTTTCAGCCTCTCTCCTTCAAGCAGGAGAAGGACACGAATTTTCGCGATACGGTGGTGACGCTGCTCCTCGACAATTCGGGTTCGATGCGAGGCCGGCCGATCACGGTGGCCGCGACCTGCGCCGACATCCTCGCCCGCACGCTGGAGCGCTGCGGCGTCAAGGTCGAGATTCTAGGCTTCACCACGCGTGCCTGGAAGGGCGGGCAATCGCGCGAGGCCTGGCTCGCCGGTGGCAAGCCACCCTCCCCCGGCCGGCTGAACGACCTGCGCCACATCATCTACAAATCCGCAGATGCTCCCTGGCGCCGCGCCCGCAAGAATCTCGGGCTGATGATGCGCGAGGGGCTGCTGAAGGAGAATATCGACGGCGAGGCCCTCGACTGGGCGCACCGCCGCCTGCTCGGACGCCCCGAGCAGCGCAAGATCCTGATGGTGATCTCGGACGGTGCCCCGGTCGACGATTCGACGCTGTCGGTGAACCCCGGCAACTATCTGGAGCGCCACCTGCGCTGGATGATCGAGGAGATCGAGACACGCTCACCGGTCGAGTTGCTGGCAATCGGTATCGGCCACGACGTGACGCGGTATTATCGCCGCGCTGTGACGATCATCGACGCGGAAGAGCTCGGTGGGGCGATGACGGAGAAGCTCGCGGAGCTGTTCGAAGAGGATGCCGTAGGGGCACCGTCGCCGCGGCGGCCTGCGAGGGTTGCCGGAGGGCGGCGTTAGGCGTCAGCCTTTCCCGAGCACCATCAGCCACCCGATCGTCGTTCCGGCCGCCGCCAGCGTCGAGACGAGCACCGAGGCCGCCACGAGCCCCTGCTCGGTCCGGTAGCGGGCCGCGAGCAGATACGCGTTGATCCCGACGGGCATCGCCGCGAACAGCACCGCGACGCCGGCATAAGCCGGCGGCATCGAGAAGACGTGGAAGGCCAATAGCCAAACCGCGAGCGGGTGCAGTCCGAGCTTCAATGCAGCGACGATACTCGCGCCGGGGAGATCATGAAGCACGCGGTAGCGGGTCAGGCCGGCGCCGAGGGCGATGAGGGCACAGGTCGAGGCGGTGCTGCCGAGGTCGTCGATCAGCGTCTTGGCCATGCCGGTGGGAGCGAGGCCGAACACCTTCAGGGCCATGCCGGCGGCCAGCGCCAGAAAGATCGGGTTCTTCACGAGCACGAGGCCGAGGCCCTTGAGCCGGGTCCCGAGTGAGCGTTCGCCGTCCGACTCGATCAGGAAGGTCGCTGCACCCATCATCAGCGGCAGGTGGACGGCGAGCAGCATGAAGAGGGGGAAGGCGCCGGCCTCGCCATAGGCCTGCAGGATCATCGGCACGCCGACGAAGATCGTGTTCGATTGGCTGGCCGCGAAGCCGTGCAGGATCGCCCCCCTCCGCTCGACACCCTCGCGCCGGATGCCGATGAGCGAACCGGCCGCCCAGGCGATGGCCGCGCCGCCGAAATAGCTGAACCAGTAGCCCCAGGCGATCTCGCCGTTCATCCCTGGCCGGGTCAACGTCGCGACGATCAGCGCCGGCACCGCGATGGCGAAGACGTACTCCGAGAGGCCCTCGCTGACACGCTCGGAGAGCAGTCCGGTGATCGCAGCGAGCCAGCCGATCACCACGAGGCCGAAGATCGGAATGACGAGCGTGAGCGCGGTCATGGCCGGGCGTCATTCCGCGAAGTCCGGCGCGGCTCGCGGCAAAAGCGATGCGGCATAGGGAAGACATGACGAAACCGCCGATGCGCGGGGTGCCCGGCGGCTGTCGAGGTCGGGACGAAGCAGGAGTGCCGGCGGCGTAGCCGCGGCACGGTGCGGTCAGGCCGCGGCGGGCTCTGCGGCAGCGGTCTCGCCGAGCTTCTTCTGGATCTCGCGCTTGAGGAGCTTCGCGGTCTGCGACAGCTCGATCTCGCGGGCCTTCACGAGAAAGGCGTCCAGGCCGCCGCGGTGCTCGACCGAGCGGAGCGCGTGGGCGGTGACGCGCAGGCGGACGCGGCGGTTGAGAGCGTCCGACGTGAGCGTGACGTTGCACAGGTTCGGCAGGAACCGGCACTTGGTCTTGTGATTCGAGTGGCTGACGAGGTGGCCGACCTGCACGGCTTTGCCCGTGAGTTCGCAGCGGCGCGACATGACGTGTATCCCGTATCGTTCCGCGAACATGAAAAGCGCCGGCTCGTTTCACGGAACGATCGGCGTGAGCCGACCATCCGAAAAACCCGCGCGTGAATTCGATGAAGTCCAGCGGAGTCCAGTTGAAGGCGCGAGGCTATAGGGGACCGGCCCCCGCTCCGTCAAGGTGAACCGCGGCTTCGGCGGGCCTAATCCGCGTGATCCGGGACGCCGCCCGGAAACAGATGGCGGTAGGGCCGCGCCCCGTCCACAGTCCGCTTAACGGAAGGCCGCGCGCGCAGACGGGCGAGATACGCCACGAGATGCGGATGGTCCGTGTCGATCGGGCGGACCCAGTCGGCGTAGAACAGGAAGGGTCCGGCTCCGCAATCGGCCAGGCTGAAGGCGTCGCCCGACGCCCATTCGCGCTGCGCCATCCGCGCGTCGAGCCAGCGATAGGCGGTGCCGAGCAGCTCATGGGCATCGGCGACCCCTCTCGGGTCCCGCTCGCCCTCGGGACGCATGCGATCCGCCACGATCTTCTGCTGCGGCGTCGAGACGTAGTTGTCGAAGAAGCGATCGAGGAGGCGCACGTCGAGCCGGGCATCCGGATCGTCCGGCAGCATCCTCGCCCGACCGGGGTAATGCCGGTCGAGATACTCGATGATGATGCTGGCCTCCGGAATGGTCGCACCACGCGCCGCATCGACGAGCACCGGAAATTTTCCGAGCGGCCAGATCGCCTTCAGGGCGCCGAAGGTGGACTGGTCGAGCAGCACCGTCTCGAACGGCGTCCCGGCTTCGTAGAGGGCGATCATCGCCTTCCAGCAATAGGACGAGAACGGGTGTGCGTGGAGGGTCAGCGTCATGGCGGGCTCCAGTCTCCGGCGGCCTTGTATGATCCCAGGACGGGCGGGCCGGCGCGGATCCGACACGGCGAAATGATCGACGCCCGGTTTTTAGACGGATTTCGGATGTGCTAGGGCGCTCCTCCGAGCCTAGAGCTCGCATGAAGCGCCCGTCCCCGGAGCCGTCGTCGATGTCGAACGAACCGCGCCCGCTCGCCGTCGAGTCCGCGCGCGATGCGGCACCGGGAGCGAGCGCGCTGAGCCTCACCCAGCGTCCGCGCCGCAACCGCAAGGCCGACTGGTCGCGCAGGCTGGTGCGCGAGCACACGGTCGGCGTGGACGACCTGATCTGGCCGCTCTTCGTGATCGAGGGTCAGGGCCGGCGCGAACCGATCGCCTCGATGCCCGGCGTCGAGCGCCGCAGCGTCGACGAGGTCGTGCGCGACGCCGAGATGGCCGCCCGCCTCGGCATCCCCGCGATCTCGCTGTTTCCCTATACCGACCCGGCGCTTCGGGATCCGACCGGCTCGGAGGCCCTGAATCGCGAAAACCTCGTCTGCCGTGCAGTGCGGGCGGTGAAGAAGGCGGTGCCGGAAATCGGCATCATGACCGACGTGGCGCTCGACCCCTATACGAGTCACGGCCATGACGGGCTCATCCAGGACGGGGCGATCCTCAACGACGAGACCGTGGCGCTGCTGGTCGAGCAGAGCCTGATTCAGGCCGAGGCCGGGACCGACATCATCGCGCCCTCCGACATGATGGACGGCCGCGTCGGCGCCATCCGCACCGGCCTCGACAAGGCGGGCTTTCGCGACGTCCAGATCATGGCCTACGCCGCGAAGTACGCCAGCGCCTTCTACGGTCCGTTCCGGGACGCCATCGGCACCAAGGCCGCCCTGGTCGGCGACAAGCGCACCTATCAGATGGACCCCGGCAACGGCCTCGAGGCCCTGCGCGAAGTGGCACTGGATCTTGCCGAGGGCGCCGACTCGGTGATGGTGAAGCCCGGAATGCCCTATCTCGACATCATACGCCGGGTGAAGGACGCCTTCGGGGTACCGACCTTCGCCTACCAGGTCTCCGGCGAGTACGCGATGATCGAGGCGGCCGCCCGCAACGGCTGGCTGGACGGCGAACGCGCCATGACCGAGAGCCTCCTCGCCTTCAAGCGCGCCGGCGCCGACGGCGTGCTGACCTACTACGCCGTGCGCATCGCGGAGCGCCTGCGCGCCGGTGCGTGATACTTTTCGGGTTGGGCCGATGGCAGGCCTCGCCGTCGTCCTGCTGTCCGCCCTGACGAGTTGCGGCAGCAGCCTCGACGAACGCAGGGCGACGGTCTGCCGCCGTGCCGTGCCGGCACTCGTGCCGAAGGATGCAGTGGTGTCGCTGCTGCGCATCGGCAGCGCCTCGGCACCCGACAGCATCCGCGTCGATTACCGCCTCGCCGGCAGCCCGGACACATCGTCGAAGGCCCGCTGGATCGTCTGCAGCTTCGGCCCCGGGTCGAGCCTCGACGCGATTGCGACCGAGTCCGGTCCGCTCAACGGCGCTTCGGTCTACCTGCTCCGGCACTACTACCTCGATACGCCGGAGGCGGCTGCAGCGGACCCGGGAAGCCGCTGAGCAACGAAGGCCCTTGGCGCCATCGGCACTGCACACCATTTCCAATGGGCAGTTTGATCCCGGAGCCAAGGCCATGTCGAACCCCCAGCCCGGTTACGCGGAACGCTACGACAACACGGGCTATCCCGGCGCGCTGCCGCCCGTTCCCTATGTGCGGGCGAGCCTCGGCGGGCGCTGCGTCGCCTATCTGTTCGACATCGCCTTCATCTTCCTGTTCACGGCGATCCTCGCCACGGTCATCGCGGTGATCGGCGTCCTGACCTTCGGCTTCGGCTGGACGCTGTTCGCGGTGCTGCCGGCCAGCGGCATCCTCTACAGCGCGATCACCGTCGGCGGATCGCGGCAGAGCACCTGGGGCATGCGGATGCTCGGCCTGCGGGTGGTGGCGCCGGAGAGCGGGACGCGGGTGGACATGCTGACGGCGGCGATCCACGCGCTCCTGTTCTACGTGGCGATCTCGACCTTCCTGCTCTGGTGCGTCGACGTCGTGTTCGGCCTGCTGCGGCCGGACCGCCGCCTCGGCCACGACGTGATCCTCGGGCTCGCGGTGGTGCGGGCCTGAAGGATAGCCAGCGATTTGTGCATTCAAAACGCAGGGCGCGTCACGAAGCCCATTGAGCGGCGCGGGGATGCCGTTACACTCCGCCGAGAGCGCTAGAAGGCCCCGCTCCGGCTGACCCCAGGCAACGATCGGCGTGACGAGTCATCCGCGCGACACACCGCAATTCTACCTCACGGCCCCCTCCCCCTGCCCCTATCTCGAGGGCCAGGAGGAGCGGAAGGTGTTCACGCATCTCGTCGGGCGGCGGGCACGGGACCTGAACGAGATTTTGACCCAGGGCGGCTTTCGCCGCTCGCAGACCATCGCCTACCGCCCGGCCTGCGAGACCTGCCGCGCCTGCATCTCGGTGCGTGTGATCGTCGACGCCTTCCAGCCGACCGGCAGCCAGAAGCGGATCCTGCAGCGCAACGCCGATCTCATCGGCACGCCGGAATCGAACCGGCCGGCGTCCGAGCAATACGCCCTGTTTCGCCGCTACCTCGACGCCCGCCATGGCGACGGCGGCATGGTCGACATGACCGTGCTCGATTACGCCATGATGATCGAGGACAGCCACGTCGACACGCATCTCGTGGTCTACAAGCGCCGCGGTCCGGATAGCGCCATCCACGGCCGTGGACGCGGCGCGCCGGTCGCGGTCTGCCTGACCGACGTGCTCGCCGACGGCCTGTCGATGGTCTACTCGTTCTACGAGCCGGACGAAGCCGCGCGCTCCCTCGGTACCTTCATGATCCTCGACCACATCCGCCGCGCGCAGGAGATGGGGCTGCCATACCTCTACCTCGGCTACTGGGTCGAGGGCTCGCGGAAGATGGACTACAAGGCCCGGTTCAGGCCGCAGGAGCGGCTGATGCCGCAGGGGTGGGCGCGTGTGGAGTAGCTTGCGGCAGCTCTGGCGTTTGTGCTCACCGTGATCGTCAAGATCGGTATCCCGATCACACTGAGGTACCTCCCTTCGCACGAACTTGCCCGGCCTTTCGGCGGTGACGGTCGGTAAGTCCGCCACAGGCCCGCGCCTGAGCCCCCGCTTTCGGAAGGGTCTGACTTAGCCCGTGCCATATGGGGACGTCGGCGAACTGCAGACAAGCTTCATGGCTCGAGCTCCGGGGCCGAGTTTCACCCCCGCGCCGCCCGGAACGTATCGCAGCTCTTCGTCTGTCCGCTCTTGTAGCCGGTCATGAACCAGCGCATGCGCTGCTCCGACGAGCCGTGGGTGAAGCTGTCGGGCACGGCGTAGCCCTGGGCCTGCTCCTGCAGCTTGTCGTCGCCGATGGCGCTGGCGGCGTTCATGGCTTCCTGGATGTCGCCCGGTTCGAGAGCATTCCACTTGTCGTTCGAGTTCTTGGCCCAGACGCCGGCGAGGCAATCGGCCATCAGCTCGACGCGCACAGACAGCTTGTTGGCCTCCGGCGTGTTACCGCCCGCGGCCTGCTGGCGGCCCTGAACCTTGCCGAGGATGCCGAGCACGTCCTGGACGTGATGTCCAACCTCGTGGGCGATGACGTAGGCGTAGGCGAAGTCGCCCTTCACCTTGAACTTCTGCTCCATCTCCTTGAAGAAGCCCGTGTCGAGATAGACCTTCTTGTCGATCGGGCAGTAGAACGGCCCCATGGCCGCGCGCGCATCGCCGCAGCCCGAGCGGGTGCCGCCCTGGTACAGCACCATCGTCGTGGTGGTGTACTGCTTGCCGGTCTGGTTCGGCAGAATCTCCTTCCAGACGTCCTCGGTGTTGCCGAGGATCGCGGCGGCGAACTTGCCAGATTGATCGGTCGGGGCCTGACGGCGCTTCGCCTGCGTGTCCGGGTCTGCCCGCTCTTCGCGCTGGCTGCCGCCGCCACCGGTGACCTGCGAGTAGCCGCCGATCAGGACGGCCGGGTTGATGCCCGTGACCCAGCCGATGATGCACAGAATCACGATGGTGCCGATGCCGAGGCCGCCGGCCCCGCCGCCTGGAAAGCCCATGCCGCCACCGCCTTCGCCGCGACGGTCCTCGACGTTGTCCGAGCTCCGAAAGTCTTCCCAACGCATCGCGGTCTCGTCCCGTGCCTGTGCGCCGGGGCGAGGCCGGCGTCTGCCCTACAGAATGATCGGCGGAAAAATACGGTTCCGCTTCAATACCGGCAGCGTATCATTTCACCCCGTCGAGCGCCGTCTTCAGCGCCCGGAAATCGCGCCAGGCAAGCCGCTTCTGCACCGGCTGCCGCAGTAGATAGGCCGGGTGCAACGTCGCGAGAGCCCTGATCTCGCGGCCGTCCGGCAAGCGATAGGGATAGAAGCGACCGCGCGCTTTCAGAATGCCGTCCTTCGTACCCGTCAGCGTTTGCGTCGAGGGCGCGCCGAGACACACGAGGATCTCCGGATCGACCAACGCGATCTGGCGTTCGACGAACGGCCGACAGATCGCCACTTCCTGCGGGGTCGGGTTGCGGTTTCCCGGCGGCCGCCAGGGCACGATGTTGGCGATGTAGGCGCTCGACCGGTCGAGCCCGATCGCCGCCATCATCCGGTCGAGCAACTGGCCGGAGCGGCCCATGAACGGCTTGCCGATGCGGTCCTCGTCGGCGCCCGGAGCCTCGCCCACGAACATCACCCGCGCCTGCGGATTGCCGTCGGCGAAGACGAGATTCTTCGCGGTGAAGCGCAGGCCGCAGCCCTCGAAATCGCGCAGCAGCGCTTCGAGCTCGTCGAGCGAGGCCGTCTCCGCCGCCTTGGCGCGCGCATCACCCGCAGCTTCTCCGGGCTTGGCGGAGGCCGAGCCGCCGAAGGTGCGCGGTGCCGCCGACCTCGGCTCCGGCGGCGGCTCCCGTCCGCGCAACGGCTCGCGCCGAGGCTCGGACCTGTCGTCGGCAGGAGCCGCCCGCCTCGGTTCGATCGGCATCTCGCGGGCCGGCGGCGGCGCGTCGATCTCCGAAAAACGGTCATGCGGCGCTTCGTCCAGCGCGATGTCGACGCCCGACTCCACATGGAAGTCGAGCAACGCGATCAGATCGTCTTGGCCGGTGGCGGGAAACGTCATTCCGGTGATGTGGCGCGATCGAGGGCTGTGGACAACGGTGACTGATCCATCGCCTACCGAGACCTTTTGCCGTGCACCGTCCCGGCCACGGAGATGCCTCTTCTACCAGAGCCGACTTGCGTTCCTAGTTTGGAATGGGTTGAGAGACATCTTGAGCATATGCGCCCGCCCCCGGCTTTGCCGCCAGGGTCCGTGGGCGCTCAACGAGGCCTTGGAGGAAACAGGATGGCGTTGCCGGAACGCGAGGGCATGGACTTCGACGTCGTGGTCGTCGGCGCGGGGCCGGCCGGCCTCGCCACCGCGATCCGCCTGAAGCAGATCTCCGCCGAGAAGGGCGAAGAGATCAACGTCGTCGTCGTGGAGAAGGGCTCCGAGGTCGGCGCGCATATCCTGTCCGGAGCCGTGATCGACCCGACCGGTCTCGATCAACTGCTGCCCGAGTGGCGCGACGACCCCGAGCGGCCGCTGAAGACCGCGGTCCAGCGCGACGAGTTCATGTTCCTGACGGCCCATAGCGGCCTCAAGATGCCGAACGCCTTCTTCCCGAAGATGATGTCGAACCACGGCAACTTCGTCGGCTCGCTCTCGAACCTCACGAAGTATCTGGGCGTCCAGGCCGAGGCGCTGGGCGTCGAGATCTATCCGGGCTTCCCGGCCTCGGAGGTACTCTACGACGACAGGGGCGCGGTCACCGGCGTCGCCACGGGCGATCTCGGCATTGCCCGCAGCGGCGAGCCGCGCGACGACTTCACCCGCGGCATGGAGCTGGCGGGCAAATACGTCGTGTTCGGCGAGGGCGCGCGGGGTTCGCTCACCAAGACGCTGATCGACCGGTTCAAGCTGAACGCGGACAGCGACCACCAGAAGTACGGATTGGGGGTCAAAGAGCTCTGGCAGCTCAAACCCGAAAAATTCGAGCCGGGCCTGGTGCAGCACACCATGGGCTGGCCGCTGCCGAACAAGGCCGGCGGCGGCTCCTGGCTCTATCATTTCGACGACAACCTGCTCTCGGTCGGCTTCGTCACGCATCTGAACTACGAGAACCCCACGCTCTCGCCGTTCGAGGAATTCCAGCGCTTCAAGACGCACCCGATGATCCGCGACGTGTTCGAGGGCGCCAAGCGCATCGGCTACGGCGCCCGCGCGATCATGGAAGGCGGCTGGCAGTCGGTGCCGAAGCTCGTTTTTCCCGGCGGCTGCCTCGTCGGCGATTCCGCCGGCTTCGTGAACGTGCCGCGCATCAAGGGCTCGCACAACGCGATCCATTCCGGCATCCAGGCGGCGGAGGCCATCGCCGCCGCGCTCCAGGCCGGTCGCCAGGGCGACGAACTCACGGTCTACGACCAGGGCTGGCGCGACAGCGAGATCGGGCGCGATCTCAAGCCGGTGCGCAACATGAAGCCCCTCTGGTCGCGCTACGGGACCATGATCGGGGTCGGCCTCGGCGGTCTCGACCTCTGGACGAACTCACTGCTGAACGCCTCGGTCTTCGGCACGCTGAAGCACGGCAAGCCGGATCATGCCTGCCTCAAGCCGATCTCCGAGGTCGAGCCGATCAAGTACCCGAAGCCCGACGGCAAGATCACCTTCGATCGGCTCTCGTCGGTGTACCTGTCCAACACGAACCACGAGGAGGATCAGCCGGTCCATCTCAAGGTCAAGGACATGACGCTTCAGAAGACGTCCGAGCACGACGTGTACGGTGGGCCTTCGGGCTGTTACTGCCCGGCCGGCGTCTACGAGTGGGTGCAGGACGCCTCAGCCAGCGACGGCGTGCGCTTCCAGATCAACGCCCAGAACTGCGTCCACTGCAAGACCTGCGACATCAAGGACCCGAACCAGAACATCAACTGGGAGACCCCGGAGGGGCCGGGCGGGCCGAACTACACGAACCTCTGAGAAGGAGCGCGGGCGGGATCGGCGCGGGGGCTCCCGCGCCATCCTTTCGCCGCTCGCGCATGGCTTGCGGTGACGGCGGAAGGGATTAGTGTCCCCCGCCACATCGGCGCCGGCCGCTCGGCCGGGCGCGAAGGAGCCGTGACTGGTGACCATGAACGGAAACGCCGCCCACCGCCGGACCCGTCCGGCGCTCGCCCTCCTCCTCGTCTCCTCGGCAACGCTCGGCATGCCGGCGATGGCGGCGCAGCCGCGCGAATCCGCGCCACTCTCCGAGTACGAGCCGGCCGAGTCCCTGGAAGGCAACTTCCTCTCGGCCTACATCGCCGGCGCTTCCAAGGACACGACGGCCGCCGCGAGCTATTACCGCGAGGCGGTGAAGGGTGATCCGCGCAACGCCGAGCTGCTCGAACGCGCCTTCGTGTCGCTGCTCGCCGACGGCTCGATGACCGATGCGTTCCGGGCTGCCGAGCGGCTTTCGACCCGCGATGGGGCGAGCGGGCTCGCGCAGCTTTCGCTCGGTGTGCGCCAGCTCAAGGCCGGACAATACGCCGCCGCGCGCCAGAGCTTCGGCCGCAGCGGCAAGGGCGCCGCCGCCGACCTGACCGCGACGTTGCTCACTGCCTGGGCCTATGCCGGCGCCAACGACGGCAAGCGGGCGCTCGACACCGTGAACAAGCTGCGCGGCGAGCGCTACTTCAACGTTTTCCGCGACTACCATGCCGGGCTGATCGCCAACCTCGTCGGGGACAAGGCCGAGGCCGAGCGTCGCCTCAAGGCCGCTTACGATGCCGACCACAACACGCTCCGCATCGTCGACGGCTATGCCCGTTTCGAGGCCGCCGCCGGACGCACCGATCTCGCCATCCAGGCCTATTCCGACTTCGAGAAGGTGCTGCCGCGCCACCCGATCGTGACCGACGCCCTCGACAAGCTGAAGGCGGGCAAGCCCCTCGGCCAACTCATCGTCACCGCCCAGGAAGGTGCTTCGGAGGTCCTCTACGGGCTCGGCTCCGCCGGCTCGACGCAAGGCGACGAACTGCCGGCCGTGGTCTACCTGCGGCTCGCCCTCTACCTGAATCCCGAGCACGGCGTCGCCCGCCTGACATTGGCCGACACCCTCGACCGGATGAAGCAGGCCGAGCGTTCGAACGAGGCTTACGCGCAGATTCCGGCCACGTCCCCGCTCAAGCTCAACGCCGACATCCAGATCGGGTTGAACCTCGAGCAGATGGGCAAGGGCGAGGAGGCGATCCAGCATCTCGACGCCGTCCAGAAGGCTCATCCCGACAACGTCGACGTGATCTCGGCGCTTGGCAACGTGCAGCGCTCGCGAAAGAAGTTCGCGGAAGCCGCCGAAACCTACAGCCGCGCGATCAAGCTGATCGGCCCCGAGCAGGAGGGCAGCTACTGGACGCTGTTCTACTTCCGCGGCACCGCCTACGAGCGCGCCGGCGAGTGGCAGAAGGCCGAGGCGGACCTCCAGAAGGCGCTGTCGCTGCTGCCGCCGACGCAGCCGAACGCCCGCGCTCAGGTGCTGAACTACCTCGCCTATTCCTGGGTCGACCGGAACATGAACATCGACGACAGCTTCAAGATGCTGAAGCAGGCCGTCGACCTGTCGCCCCGCGATGGCATGATCATCGACAGCCTCGGCTGGGCCTATTTCCGCCTCGGCCGTTGGGACGACGCGGTGCGCGAGTTGGAGAAAGCCGTCGAGCTGAAGCCCGGCGATCCGACCATCAACGACCATCTCGGCGACGCCTATTGGCGTACCGGCCGCCGCCTCGAAGGCAAGTTCCAATGGCAGCACGCCAAGGACCTGAACCCCGAGCCGGACGACCTCGCCAAGATCAACGTCAAGCTCAAGGACGGACTGCCCGAACCGGAGAAGCCGGCGGTCACCGCCGAAAACCCGCCCAACCCGGCCGAGCAGACCCCGGCCCCGGTTGCCGCTCCGCACAATGCGGAGAACCCGGAACTGCCGAAGGGCGCACCGGCCCCGAGCGAGCCTCCGGGTTCGGCGGATAAGAAGCCGGGCGGCTAGTCGCGCGCTGCCGTTCGCTTGCAGCCTCCAGCGCAGTCGCCTATGGCCGCGCTTCGTATCGAGACGCTGCAGTAGCAATCCGTGACCGCCCTCACCACCCTCGCCCCGGCCAAGATCAACCTGACGCTCCATGTCCTCGGTCGACGTGCGGGTGACGGTTATCACGCGCTCGAAAGCCTCGTGGCATTCGCCGGCGTCGGGGACACGCTGGTGCTGGAGCCGGCCGAGCGTCTGACCCTGGACGTCTCCGGTCCGACGGCCGGCACGGCCGGCCCCACCGACGACAATCTCGTGCTGCGCGCCGCCCGGCACCTGGCTGCGGGCGTGCCGTCGCTGCGGGTCGGTGCTTTCAGCCTCGACAAGCGCCTGCCGGTGGCCGCAGGCATCGGCGGGGGCTCGTCGGATGCGGCGGCGGCCCTGCGCCTGCTCGCGGAGCTCAACGATCTGCCCCTCGATCATCCGGCGATCGTCGCGGCTTCACGCTCGGCCGGCGCCGACGTACCGGTCTGTCTCGATCCGCGGGCGCGGATGATGCGGGGTGCCGGCGAGGAGATCGGGACGGCGCTTGGTCTCGCCCCGCTGCCGGCCCTGCTGATCAATCCCGGTGTCGCCGTGGCGACGCCGCCGGTCTTCAAGGCGCTCGGGCTGGCAGTCGGCGAAACGCTGCCGGGTGCCAAGCATCCGGTGATCGCGCGCGGCCTCGACGCCGAGGGAGTCCTCGCCGCGATCACGCCGGCCCGCAACGATCTTGAGGCTCCTGCCCTTACCGTCGCGCCGATGATCGGCGATGCGCTCGCCGCGTTGCGCGATCAGCCGGGCTGCCGGCTCGCGCGGATGTCGGGCTCGGGCGCGACGGTGTTCGCGATCTTTTCGGATGAGGCGGCGGCGACTCGGGCGGCAGACAAGGTCCGCTCGGCCCGGCCAAGCTGGTGGGTCGAGCCGACGACGTTAAGCTGATCCCGCCCGTCAGTGCGCGCGCGCGATGCAGAAATCGACGACCTGCAGCAGCGCCGACTTCACCGGACCATTCGGAAACAGCGCCAAGGCATCGCGCGCCATGGCCCCGTAATGGCGGGCGCGCTCGGTGGTATCTTCCAACGCGCGGTGGCGGCGCAGAATGGCGAGGGCCGTTTCGAGGTCGCCCTCGTTGACGTCGCCGTCCTGCAGCGTGCGGCGCCAGAACACACGCTCCTCGTCGGATCCGCGCCGGAAGGCGAGCACGATCGGAAGGGTGATCTTGCCCTCGCGAAAATCGTCGCCGACGTTCTTGCCGAGGCTGGCGCTGGTACCGCCGTAATCGAGTACGTCGTCGACGAGCTGGAAGGCGATGCCGAGGTTCATGCCGTAGGAGCGGCAGGCGGCCTGCTCGGCACGCGGGCGATCGGCCAGAACCGGGCCGACTTCGCAGGCGGCGGCGAAGAGCTCGGCGGTCTTGGCACGGATCACCGCAAGATACTCGTCCTCGCTCGTCTCGGTGTTCTTGGCGGCGGTGAGCTGCATCACCTCGCCTTCGGCGATCACCGTGGCGGCACATGACAGGATGTCGAGGGCACGGAGCGAGCCGACCTCCACCATCATCCGGAAGGCCTGCCCCAGCAGGAAATCGCCGACGAGGACGCTGGCCTCGTTGCCCCACTTGATGCGGGCGGCGACCCGGCCGCGGCGCATGTCGCTCTCGTCGACGACGTCGTCGTGCAGCAATGTCGCCGTGTGCATGAACTCGACGCTGGCCGCGAGCTTCACGGCACCGTCGCCGCCTGCATAGCCGCAGAGATCGGCGCTCGCCAGCGTCAGGATCGGCCGCAAGCGCTTGCCGCCCGAGGCGATCAGGTGCTGCGCGACTTCCGGGATCATCGTGACGGCCGATCCCGTCCGCGACAAGATCTGGGTGTTGACCCGCTCCATGCCGCCCGCGACGAGGGCGACGAGATCGTTCAGTGCGCTTTCCGGATCGGAGCGACTCTCATCGAGGGAAACGACGACGCCCAATGCGCACCTGCCTGCCAGCATGTCCGCGCGGTGCGAGCCCGCGCACGGATGGATGCGACCCCTTCGCACGCGACGTGCGGCCTCGCAACACGCGCGCCGTCGCATGGCGGGCGGCCTGACCGTGCACGGTTGCGCGCGGAGTGATAGAGCGAGCGAGAACCTCAGGGATGGCCGCACACCTGTGATCGAGCTGATCCGCACAAACGAAATCGTCCTGATCGGCTTCGCGCGCTCGGTGCTGGAAGGGGCCGACATTCCGGTTCTGGTCGCCGACGAGCATATGAGCCTGATGGAGGGGTCTATCGGCGCGTTCGGGCGCCGGCTGCTCGTCCCGGACGACCTCGGGCGGCAGGCGCGCCGCATCCTCACCGACGCCGGCCTCGCCGCGGAACTCCGCGATGACGGAGGTCGCTGAACCCGACCTGTGGCTTGGGGGCCGCCTGAGGCTGCGGCAGCCGCCGCGGGGCGCGCACCGGGCCGGCACCGACGCCGTGCTGCTCGCTCGGCTGTTCGAGCCGGAGCCGGACGCCGTCGTCTGCGACCTTGGAGCCGGGACCGGTGCTATCGGTCTCGCCTATGCGAGCCTGCATCCGAGCTGCCGCGCCGTTCTGGTCGAACGCGATGAAGCGCTGGCGCAACTGGCTCGCCGGAACGCCCAGGCCAACAGTTTCGAGGAGCGCGTCACCGTCGTCGAAGCCGATGTGCTGGCGCCGGAGGCACACAGGCGCGCGGCCGGTCTTCCTGCGAACTTCGCCGACATTCTGGTGACGAACCCGCCCTTCTTCGACGGGACCCGCCACCGCCCCTCCCCGAACGCGTCGAAAGCCGCCGCACATACCTTCGCCGGCGACGGACTGGATGCCTGGCTGCGCACTTCAGCCGGTCTGCTCCGTTCTGGTGGCCGCCTAGGCCTGATCCACCGGGCCGACACGCTGCCCGACTGTCTCGCGGCCATGGGCAACCGGTTCGGCAACATCACGGTCCGCCCCGTTCAGGCCATGGCCGAGCGCCCTGCGATCCGTGTGCTGGTCAGCGCGGTGAAGGGCAGCCGGGCTCCATTCTCGCTGCTGGCGCCCCTGGTTCTGCAAGATGCCGCCGGCCGGTTCACGGCTGAGGTCGAGGCGATGCATCGGGGCGAGGCCTTCCGGCCATGAAAGAGGGCGCCCGCGGGCGCCCTCTCGTTATCCGATCCGCTTTCAGAAGAAGAATCGCCGGCGATAGTAACGCGGACGGTAATAGTGGCGCCGATAATAACGGGGGCGATAATAGTAGCGCGGGCGGTAGTAACGCGGGCGATAATAGTAGCGCGGACGATAGTAGCGACGGCGGACGAAGTAGTAGTAGGCCTTGGCAACGAGCGGGGCCTGGCTCGTCTCGGCGACGATTCCAGAGACCGGCATCGGCGCCGCGTTGGCGGTCGCACCGAGGCCGATGGTGCCTCCGAGCATCCCGATGATCAGAATCATCAAACGTAAGACACGCATGACGCCTCGTTTCCTCCGTTGGTTCTTGCCGTCCGGGTGAACGGTCGCAGCGCGTGGACGGATCGCGACTCGACACTCGCGTATGATCCACAAACAACGATCAAGGGAAATCGGCGATTTGTATGAACTTTTGTTTTAATCGTGGTTGAAGCACGTAGTCGCCGTTTTCGAGCCTCTGACGTCGGACGGCGTGCGCTTGGTGAAGCAGCTGTTCCAAAGGTGATCGGGTTTAGAGTAGCGTAAAGTGGCTCCGATCTAACCTTCTGCCACGTCGTCCAAAAATGGTCTCGCGGCGGAAGCCACAAAAATGGAGGGCGCCAATAGCGGCGCCCTCCAAATCCTGTCTGCTAAGGCTAAGGCCGATCGAGGCGATCGCTCAGTAGAAGAACCGACGGCCGTAATAGGGACGGCGGTAGCCGTAGAACGGCCTACGGTAGTACGGCCGACGATACCCGTAGAACGGGCGGCGATAGACAGGGCGCCCGTAGCCGAAGCGCGGCCCGTAGAACCCCCGCCGTCCGTAGTAGTAAGCCTTCGACACCGTCGCGCCATCGACGCTGCCGCCAACGATCTCCGTCGCTGGCAACGGTGCCGCGTTGGCGGCGGTCGACATTCCGACCGCTCCGCCGATCATCGCAAACGCGACGATCATCCATCGAAACATGCGCATTCGCACCAACTCCTGCCGCTGCTGTCCGCCTACACCACACCTGCCCGGCCGCGATGACGGAACGCGGGTCCGGGGCGGAGAAACGGCGACGAAGCCGAAACGGTTCGGCGACGATGGTTCGCAATGGCGTGATCGCGTCGTGCCCTTTAGGCAGGATGCTTCCAGCCCGCTTCCCGGACGCCAGCGACGATGCCAAGCACAACTGCGATCACCGATAGCTTGCGCCGGTTTCTGCCTGCGTCCTGGCGCGACACGCCCCCGCGCGTGGCCGTGCTGCGCCTCAACGGGGCGATCGGGGCGGTCTCACCGATCCGGCCGGGGCTCTCGATCGGCTCGCTCGCAGCGAGTCTGGAGCGGGCCTTCACCATGAAGCGGATCAGTGCGGTGGCGCTGATCGTCAACTCGCCGGGCGGTTCGGCGGCGCAATCGCACCTGATCTACCGGCGCATCCGGGCGCTGGCCGCAGAGAAAAAGCTTCCGGTCTTCGCCTTCGTCGAGGATGCAGCGGCCAGCGGCGGCTACATGATCGCCTGCGCGGCCGATGAAATCATCGCCGACCCGGCTTCTCTCGTCGGCTCGATCGGGGTGGTCTCGGCCGGCTTCGGTTTCGACAAGCTGATCGAGCGGATCGGCGTCGAGCGGCGCGTCCATACGCAGGGCGAGGCCAAGGCGATGCTCGACCCGTTCCGGCCGGAGGATCCGGCCGATGTCGAGCGGCTCAAGGCGATCCAAGCCGACATCCAGAATTTGTTCACGACCCTCGTCACCGAGCGCCGCCCGAAGCTCGGGGCCGGCCAGAATCTGTTCACGGGTGCGGTCTGGAGCGGCCGTCAGGCCCTGGCGCTGGGGCTCGTCGATGCCGTCGGCGACCTTCGAACTACGATGCGGGCGCGCTTCGGCGACAAGGTCGAACTCAAACTCGTCGCCGAGGCCAAGGGCTCGCTCGTCGCCCGGCTTCTGCGCCGGGCCGGCCCCGGCAGCACCGCGGGCGGGGTCCCCGACGCCTGGATCGCGGCGGTCGAGGAGCGCGCCGCCTGGGCGCGCTTCGGTCTGTAGAGCCGACGAACCGCCATCTTCTTCGTTGGCGTGCGCTGCGGATCAGCGCGCAGCGGCGAGACAGCCAGCCGGCGGGGCCGCATAGCCGCTATAGACCACCCGCACCTTCTTCGCGCAGGTCTCCGGGGCGGCGGCAGTTGCCACCAGAGCGACCTGGACCGGCGTCACGGCGACGGTCTGGCTGACGGCCTCGGCCGGTTCGGCCGTGGCGAAGGCCTGGGTCGCGCCGATGGCCATCGGCGTGGCGACGAGGGCGGTGGCGACGAGGGCGGCGAAGATAGTGAAACCGTTGCGCATGACGCGGTTGCCTGAGTGTTCGTCCACCCTCGGGTGGAGCTTGACCGTTCGATTGCTGCTTAAACTTGGCAGCTTGCGTCCGGTTCCGGCTCGATCGGATTCGTCGTTACGGAGATGCAGGACTGCACGGAGGTGCCGGGGAGCGCCGCATTCACCTGATCGTTGGGCGGGAAAAACCCGGCTGCATTTGGTGCCAGCGCCGCCCGCACGTTGTATCTTGCCCTGAGAGAGAAGAGACGCGTCCGACTCCGCTCCCCTCATTGCGAGCGCAGCGAAGCAATCCAGGGCCACACGCTCGAACGTCAGCGGGTTGGCCCTGGATTGCTTAGCTGCGCTCGCAATGACGGGATGGGGCACAACCGTCCGGAGATCCGAATACGGTGTCACGCCCCACCGAACGAAACGACGCACGGCAGGAGAGCTCCGCGGTCGAGGCACGTCGCGCGGCCATCGTTGCGGCCGTGCGGCAGCGCGGCTTCGTGACGATCGAGGCGCTGGCGGCGAGCCACGGCGTCACCGTCCAGACGATCCGGCGCGATCTCAACGAACTCTCGGCCGAGGGTCGGCTCGAACGCTACCGGGGCGGCGGCGGCCTGCCCTCCTCCGTCGAGAATGTCGACTACGCCGACCGCCGGGTCACGCTCTCGGCCGAGAAGACGCGGATCGGGCGCCTGGCTGCGAGCCGCATCCCCTCGCATTGCTCGGTCTTCATCAATATCGGCACGACCACCGAGGCGGTGGCCCGCGAACTGGCCCGGCACGACGATCTCTCGATCATCACCAACAACCTGCACGTCGCCCTCTCGCTGGCGGAGGCGACGGCGTTCCGCATCGTTGTCGCCGGCGGCACCGTACGTCGCGACGGCGCGGTGCTCGGCCAGCTCACCCTCGACACACTGAGCCAGTTCCGCGTCGACTACGCCGTCATCGGCTGCAGCGGCATCGACGAGGACGGGACGCTGCTCGATTTCGATTACGAAGAGGTGCGGGCCACGCAGGCGATCCTGGCGCATGCCAAGACGACGTTCCTCGTCGCCGACCACAGCAAGTTTTCGCGCCGGCCGATGGTGCGGGTCGGGAGCCTGGAACAGGTCGACACGCTGTTCACCGACCGGCCGCCGCCTGCCGGGATCGGGGGGCTGATCGAGCGGATTGGCGTGACGGTCGCGGTGGCGTCAGACGATGACTGATCGCTAGCGAACCCTGAAATTTTCGCTTGCGAACATCGAGCGGTGGCGCAATATGTTGCCGGATCGGCGTCGCGGCCGATCACGGAGGAAGCCTTGCAGCCTGTCTACGATCTGCTCGTCATCGGCGGCGGCATCAACGGTGCCGGTATCGCGCGCGACGCGGCCGGGCGCGGGCTGAAGGTGCTGCTTTGCGAGCGCGGTGACTTGGCCGAGTTCACGTCTTCGTCGAGCACGAAGCTCATTCACGGCGGCCTTCGCTACCTCGAATATTACGAGTTCCGGCTCGTGCGGGAGGCGCTGGCCGAGCGCGAGCGGCTCCTCAAACTCGCCCCGCACATCATCTGGCCGCTACGCTTCGTGCTGCCGCACGACGAGGGGCTGCGGCCGGCCTGGATGCTGCGGATCGGCCTGTTCCTCTACGATCATCTGGCGCGGCTGCGGACGCTGCCGGGCTCGGAGTCGGTTCGCTTGCGAACATCGCCGATGGGCGAGCCGCTGCAGGAGCGGCTGACCAGGGGCTTCGTCTATTCCGACTGCTGGGTCGAGGACAGCCGGCTCGTGGTGCTCAACGCCATGGATGCGCAGGCGCGTGGCGCCGAGATCCGCACCCGCACCGGCGTCGCCTCGGCCCGGCGCGAGAGCGAGGCCTGGGTCGCGACGCTCCACGACGGGCGTACGGGCAAGGCCGAGACGGTGCGGGCCAAGGCCATCGTCAACGCGGCCGGCCCCTGGGTGAGCGAGACGCTCGGCGAGACGCTCGGCATCAACAGCCGCTCGGCGGTGCGCCTGATCAAGGGCAGCCACATCGTCGTGAAGCGGCTGTTCGATGGCGATCAGGCCTACATCCTGCAGCAGCCCGACCAGCGCATCGTCTTCGCGATTCCCTACGAGCGCGATTTCACGCTCATCGGCACCACCGACGTGCCCTACGAGAACGAGCCCGGCGCGGTGACGATCTCGCCTGAAGAGACGCGCTACCTCTGCGACTGCATCAACCGTTCGTTCGCGAAGAACATCGGCCCGACGGACGTGGTCTGGAGCTATTCGGGCGTGCGCCCGCTCTACGACGATGCCGCCGCCAACGCCTCCGCCGTCACCCGCGACTACGTGCTCGACGTCTCCGACCAGGGCGGCACGCTGCCGGTGCTCTCGGTGTTCGGCGGCAAGATCACGACCTATCGGCGGCTGGCCGAGCACGCGATCGAAAAGCTCGAGCCGTTCTTTCCGGAGCTGAAGCCGGCCTGGACCGCCGATGCGATCCTGCCGGGCGGCGACATGGCCGACGCTGATTTCGATTCCTTCCTGGCCGCCCTCCGAGCCGAGAAGCCGTTCCTGTCGGCGGAGACTGCGCGGCGTCTTGCGCGGGCCTACGGCACCCGGGCGCGCGACATCCTGAAGGATGCCCGTTCACTCGCCGATCTCGGTGAGGGCTTCGACGGCGGCCTGACGGCTCGGGAGGTCGATTACCTGCGCGACCGGGAATGGGTCGTCACCGCCCACGACATCCTCTGGCGGCGCTCGAAGCTGGGACTGCGCACCAGCGCCAAGAGCGAAGCCCGCCTGCAGGCCTACCTCGACGGCAAGAGAGAACAAGCCGCATGATCTGATTCCCGGGGCGCCGGCCGGCACAAGATCGGCAACGCCAAAACTCGCAAAAGAATCCCAGGGAGGGATGAGCCATGAGCCGTTACGTCGGTGCCATCGACCAGGGCACCACTTCGAGCCGCTTCATCGTGTTCGACCGCAAGGGCCATGTCGTGTCGGTGGCGCAGGAGGAGCACGAGCAGATCTTTCCGCGCCCGGGCCAGGTCGAGCACGACCCGAAGGAGATCTGGAAGAAGACCCGCAAGGTCATGAAGAAAGCGCTCGAGAAAGCCGATCTCAAGCCCAAGGACCTCGTCGCGATCGGCATCACCAACCAGCGCGAGACGACGCTGATCTGGGACAGGACCACCGGCGAGCCGCTGCACAACGCGCTCGTCTGGCAGGACACCCGCAACGACCGGCTCGTCGCCGAGTACGCCAAGGACGGCGGCACCAACCGGTTCCGCGACGTCACCGGCCTGCCGCTGGCGAGCTACTTCTCGGGTCTGAAGCTGCGCTGGCTGCTCGACAACGTGAAGGGCGCTCGCAAGAAGGCCGACGCCGGCGAGGTGCTGTTCGGCAACATCGACACCTGGCTCGTCTGGAACCTCACCGGCGGCGTCGACGGCGGCCTTCATATCACCGACGTCACCAATGCCAGCCGCACGCAGCTGATGTCTCTGGAGACCCTCGACTGGGACGAGGGCATGCTGAAAGCCTTCGAGATCCCGCGGGCTATGCTCCCGAAGATCGTCTCGTCGAGCGAGGTCTATGGGGAGACCAAGGCGCCGTTCGAGGGCGTACCGATCGCCGGCATTTTGGGCGACCAGCAAGCCGCGCTCTTCGGGCAGACCTGCTTCACGCCGGGTGAGGCCAAGAACACCTACGGCACCGGCTGCTTCGCGCTGATGAACACCGGCGAGAAGCCGGTCGCCTCGAAAGCCGGCCTCGTCACCACGCTCGCCTACCGGCTCGACGGCGGCAAGCCGGTCTATGCGCTCGAAGGGTCGATCGCGGTCACCGGATCGCTGGTGCAGTGGCTGCGCGACAATCTCGGGATGATCAAGGAGAGCGCCGAGGTCGAGACATTGGCGGGCACCGTCGAGGACAATGGCGGCGTCTACTTCGTGCCGGCGTTCTCGGGCCTCTACGCGCCGCACTGGAACGACGCCGCGCGCGGCCTGATCATCGGGCTGACCCGCTACATCAACAAGGGCCACATCGCTCGCTCGGTGCTCGAAGCCACGGCCTTCCAGACCAAGGAGGTGCTGGAGGCGATGGAGAAGGATTCCGGGATTGCCGTGAAGGAGCTGCGCTCGGACGGCGGCATGGTCGCCAACGACACGCTGATGCAATTCCAGGCCGACATTCTGGACGTGCCGGTTGTTCGCCCGAAGGTGGCCGAGACGACGGCGCTCGGCGCCGCCTACGCGGCCGGACTGGCCACCGGGTACTGGCGGGACCTCGACGATCTCAAGCAGAACTGGAGCGTCGACCACCGTTGGGAGCCGAAGATGGATGCGGCTCAGCGCAAGAAGATCTACGCGGCCTGGGGGCGGGCGGTGAAGCGCTCGTTCGACTGGAAGACCGACGCGGATTGACGGGCGCGACCGGCGCCTCCGTCCAGACCCCGTCATCCCGGGGCCGCGAAGCGGAACCCGGGATCCGGAAAAACAGCTCTCGCTCCAGTCTGCACCGTCGGCGGCTCCCGATCCCGGGGTCGCCTTCGGCGCCCCAGGCTAACGCTGATGGGCTGGTCCAAGCTCTCGAAAAGCAGGAGGACACACGATGACCTCGCCGTTCCTGGGCGAACTCTTGGGCACGATGACCCTGATCATCTTCGGCAATGGCGTCGTGGCCGGCGCGTTGCTGGCGAAGTCGAAGGGCGAGGCCATGGGGTGGGTCGGGATCACCGCGAGTTGGTGCTTCGGCACCATCGCCGGGATCTTCGTCGCCACGGCGACCGGCAGTCCGGACGGACACATCAACCCGTCGGTGACGGTGGCCGCCGCGATCGCGACAGGCGATCTCAGCAAGCTCGGCGTCTACATCCCCGCACAGATGATCGGTGCCTTCATCGGGGCGGCGATCGTCTGGCTGCATTACCTGCCGCACTGGGCAGCGACGGAGGATAAGAGCCTAAAGCTCGCCTGCTTCTGCACCGGCCCGGCGATCCGGGACAACAAGGCGAACCTGCTCTCGGAGATCATCGCGACCTTCGTGCTCATCCTGGTGATCGACGCGATCGTCTCGAAGGCCGTCGGTGCGGCAGGTCCGTTCCCGACCGGCATCGCCCCCTACATCATCGGCGTGATCGTCTGGGGCATCGGCCTCTCCCTCGGCGGCCCGACCGGCTACGCCATCAACCCGGCCCGCGATCTCGGCCCGCGTATCGCCCATGCGGTGTTGCCGATCGCCGGCAAGGGCGGCTCGGATTGGGATTATGCCTGGATTCCGGTGGTCGGGCCGGTGATCGGTGCGGCCATCGCCGCCGTGTTCGTCGGCATGGTGGGGATCTGACGACGGTTTCGGTGCCGGGTCATCAGTCGCGCAGTCCCATCACCGAAAATCCGGTCTTCAGCTCCTCGGACATCGGGATGTCGAGGCGTTCGCCGTTCGGCAACCGCTTGAGGAACCACTTCTCGTAGGTCCAGCGCAACTCCCGCGATTCCGCGAGCCGCTGGAAGGTGCCGGTCACGAGCGCGGCCAAGGCCGGGTCGTCCTTGCGGAAGCCGATCGCGTAGGGCTCGAAGGACAGCTTTTCGGGCAGGACCGTATATTTCGCGCCGTCGGATCCGTCGGCGGCCTTGAGGCCGTAGAGCAGCACATCGTCGGTGGCGAAGGCGTCGGCGCGGCCGTCCTTGACCATGGCGAAAGATTCCGCGTGATCCCTGGCCGTCAGGATCTCCGCCTGGATCTTCGAGCGTGCGAGCATCTCGCGGACGGCGCCCTCGTTGGTCGTGCCGGCCGTCACCACGACCTTCTTGCCGCCGAGGTCGCGATAGGAGGCGATGCCGGCATCGCGCTTCACCAGCAGCTTCGTCGCGCTGATGAAGGTGACGGGCGAGAAGCCGACGATCTTGCGGCGCTCGGCATTGGTGGTGGTCGAACCGCATTCGAGGTCGACCTTGCCGGAGGCTACGGCAGGAAAACGGGACTCGGAGGTGACCGGCTCGTAGCGGATCTTGAGGCCCTCGCGGCCGCTCGCCCTGCCGATGTCGTCGACGATCTCCTGGCAGATGTCGATGGCGTAGCCGACGGGGCGCTCTGTCTGGCCGACCTTCTCGATGAAGGAGAACGGCACCGAGCTCTGGCGAAAGCCGACGACGACTTCGCCCGATTCCGCCGCCTTCTTGATCGTACCGGTGAGGAGCTCGATCGCCGCCGCCGGCGTCGCCGCGCCCGCAAGCAGGGCTGCGACGGACAGGGCGAAGGCTCGCAGGCCTGCGATCGACATGACGTGGCTCTCGGACATTCCGGCTACTCGGCCGGCGACGGCAGGGGGGCGGCGCCTTCGAGCCCCTGCTCGGTCGTCGAGAGCTGTCCCTCCCACTTGGCGACGGCGACGGTGGCGATGCTGTTGCCGAGCACGTTGGTGGCCGAGCGGCCCATGTCGAGGAACTGGTCGATGCCGATGATCAGCAGCAGGCCGGCCTCGGGGATGTTGAACTGCGACAGCGTCGCCGAGATCACCACCAGCGATGCGCGCGGCACGCCCGCCATGCCCTTCGAGGTCACCATCAACAGGAACAGCATGGTGAGCTGCTGACCCCAGGTCAGGGGGATGTTGTAGGCCTGAGCGATGAACATCACCGCGAAGGTGCAATACATCATCGAACCGTCGAGGTTGAACGAGTAGCCCATCGGCAGCACGAAGGACGTGATCCGGTTCGGCACGCCGAACTTCTCGAGGTTCGACAGGGTCTTCGGATAGGCCGCCTCGCTCGACGCGGTCGAGAAGGCGAGCACGAACGGCTCCTTGATCAGGTTCAGGAGGCGCATGAGGCTGGGGCCGCCGAGCAGCAGGAAGCCTGCGAGGGCCAGCGCGCACCACAGGACGCCGAGGCTGAGGTAGAACTCGACCAGGAATTTGCCGTAGGTCGCGAGGACGCCGATGCCCTGCGTGGTGATCGTCGCCGCGATCGCCGCGAAGACGGCGACGGGGGCGAACATCATCACGTAGCCGGTGACCTTCAGCATCACCTCGGCGAGTTGCTCGATGCCCTGCGCCAGGGCGTGACCCTTCTCGCCGATCGCGGCGAGGCCAACGCCGAAGAAGATCGAGAACACGACAATCTGCAGGATCTCGTTGTTCGCCATCGCCTCGACCGCGCTCTTCGGTACGAGGTGTGTGACGAACTCTTTCAGGGAGAGCGAGGCCGCCTTGAGGCCCGTGCCAGCACCGACATCGGGCAGCGGCAGGTTCAGGTTGTGGCCGGGCTGGAGCAGGTTGACGAGGATCAGCCCCAGCATCAGCGAGCAGAACGAAGCGCCGACGAACCAGAGCAGAGCCTTGCCGCCGACCCGGCCGACGGAAGCCGTGTCGCCCATATGCGCGATGCCGACGACGAGGGTCGAGAACACCAGCGGCGCGATGATCATCTTGATCAATCGCAGGAAGACATCGCTGATCAGAGCGATGTAGCCCGAGATTTCCTTGGCGGTCTGCGGATCCGGCCAAGTGATGCTGCACAGGTACCCAACGAGGATACCGAGCACCATGCCGATGAAGATCATCGTCGTCAGCCGATTGCCGCTCATGATGGATCCTCGACCCGTGGCGTTGTTCTTGATTGCCCCGAGATTTGAAGCACGAAGCACGCCATGCGCAAGTGGCAAGTCGCGCCGTGCCCGGAAATCGCCGAAGTCCAACTTTCCGAGCGTGCCGACAGGCCGGATCAACGGTGGGCGTGCTCGGCACGATCTCCCCGGCAACGTCGGCGTCCCGAAGCCCATCTGTGTACAAAAGGACACACACGCCGAGCCCCCGCCCTTAATCCCTCCCGTGAGGCCGAAATGGCCTTGTGCCGGAGTGAATACATCTATGGAATTCATCACAGGTCGGGCGAACAGCCGCTGCTCGGGAAAAGAACATCGCAGCGCAAGAACTGTGCATTGACTTCGAAAGTGCGTCGGCCGGGAGACCGTATGCCGCATCGGGAACACCAGACACGCGGATGACGCGCCCGATCGGGTTCGAACTCCCGCACATCCAAGACGAAGAACAAGAGATCCTGCGCGATGTCGAACAATCGATGGGCGCCGGGAATCGGGCCGGGGGCTGGCAAGATGAATGGAATGAGGTCGGTACTACTTTGCAGTACGGCAGCGCTCGCTGGAATGTCGACGGCCGAGGCCGCGGACCTGCCGCTCCAGAAGGCCGCGCCGATCGAGTATGTCCGCGTCTGCGGCGCCTACGGCGCCGGCTTCTTCTACATCCCCGGCACCGACACCTGTCTGCGCATCTCGGGCCGCGCCCGCTTCGAGGCCGGCACCATCCCCGATCCGAATCGCAACCAGAGCCAGGGTGACGCGCTGCAGATGCGCGGCCTGATGCGCCTCAGCGTCGATGCACGCACGCAGACGGATTACGGCACCCTCCGCGCCTTCGTGCGCGGCGAATATGCCAGCCGCACCGGCACGCTGCTCTCCTCCGCCACGCAGCTGCGCATCGCCAACGCCTTCCCGGCGACGGGCCAGGACACCTTCTCGCGCGTCCAGAACTTCGCGATCGTCGAGAAGGCCTTCGTTCAGTTCGCGGGGCTCACCGCCGGCCGCGCCTCGTCGTTCTTCGACTTCTACGCGCATGATTACGAGCTGATCGGCTCGACCGGCGGCTCCGACATCTCGGCCACCAACCTGATGGCCTACACCAAGGTCTTCGACGGCGGCCTGTCGGCGACCCTGTCGATGGAAGACCCGGCTTATCGCCGCCAGCCCGTCTATTCCGCAGCCTTCGCGAGCACGACGAATCCCGGCGGCGTGCCTTCGCTGTTCGGCGTGCCGACGACGGCGCCCACAGCCCTGATCCTGACCACCGATGGCGGCTTCAACGCCACCAGTGCCGCCTTCCTCGACGCCGTGCAGCGCCAGCGTACGCCCGATTTCGTGGGCGCGCTGCGCTACGACCAGCCATGGGGCTCGGCGCAGCTCTCCGGCGCTTTCCATGAGACCAATGTCGGCGGCTTCATCGCCGGCTCGACCGTCAGTTCGGCCGGGACGCCGCTGCCCTCCGCCAACACCGCCGCGGCCCTGCTCGCAGCCCGCGGCATCGAATCCGGCTCGCAGAGTGCCTATGGCTGGGCCGTCCAGGGCGGCGTGAAGATCAACCTGCCGATGATCGCGCCCGGCGACGGCTTCTACCTGCAGGGCTCCTACGCCGAAGGCGCGATGCTCTATACCGGCTACACCTATCTGACCGGCAGCTACGCCAGCAACATCACCCCCGTTCAGGGCGGCGCCTTCCAGCAGTTCCTCTCCGACGGGGTCATCAACCCGCTCACCGGCAAACTCGACCTGTCCACGAGCTTCACGATCGTCGGCTCGTTCCTGCATTACTGGGCGCCCGAATGGCGCTCGGCCTTCTTCGGCAGCTACGGCGAGGTCGCCTTCAAGCGGGGCACGCGCGAGGCGTTCAGCCTCCTGAACAATCTCGTCGGCGGCGCGGTGCCGCCGAACGCCTACACCAACCCAGCCGGCTTCGCCGTGAGCCCGGTGCTGCGCGACAACGGCCAGATCATCGCCGGCGCCAGCCTGATCTGGTCGCCGGTCAAGGATCTCGATATCGGAATCGAGGGCACGTATAT
The DNA here is from genome assembly GCF_007992175.1 of Methylobacterium haplocladii. GTDB lineage: Bacteria > Pseudomonadota > Alphaproteobacteria > Rhizobiales > Beijerinckiaceae > Methylobacterium > Methylobacterium haplocladii. Next base: position 92,631 of record NZ_BJZT01000002.1, read on the forward strand.
CGGCACGAGCGTGCTCGACGGCCGCGTCGCCGACATCACCCGGCCGGTCACGGTCGGCGGCCTGCCGCTCTACACGACGAAACGCTACGACGCGACGCAGATCCGGATGCGCGTCCAACGCGACTTCTGACGCGGCATGCCACTTGCCCCCTCGGCCGGATGACAAGTTCGTGCGCCGGCCGCACTATGGTGCCGAATCCGGCGATCTCATTTTTTGCCTGGCCGAACCTCGACGCCGGCACTCACGCAGGAAAGACGCCGCATGCGCCTCTCACACGCGCTTCTCCTGGCCGGCCTCACGGCGACGACGGGGAGTGTTGCCGCTCAGGCGGACGATCTGACCGGCACGCTTAAGAAGGTGAAGGAGTCCGGCGCCATCACCATCGGCTACCGCGATTCGTCGGTGCCGTTCTCCTATCTCGACGGCGACCAGAAGCCGGTCGGCTACGCCTACGAGATCTGCCGCAAGGTCGCCGCCGCGGTGAAGGCGCATCTCAAGCTCGACAAGCTGGAGGTGAAGCTCAACCCGGTCACCTCGGCGACCCGCATCCCGCTCATCGCCAACGGCACGATCGACCTCGAATGCGGCTCGACCACCAACAACGCCGACCGCCAGAAGCAGGCGAGCTTCACCAACACCCACTTTCTCACCGCGACGCGCTACGTCGCGAAGAAGGACAAGAAGCTCGACAGAATCGACGACCTGAAGGGCCGCACGGTCGTCTCGACCTCCGGCACCACCAACATCCGCCAGATCAACGAGGCCAACACCGCCCGATCGATGGGCCTGACAATCCTTCCGGCCAAGGACCATGCCGAGGCCTTCCTGATGGTCGAGACCGGCCGGGCCGACGCTTTCGTGATGGACGACGTGCTGCTCGCCTCCCTGGTGGCCGGCTCGAAGACGCCCGACGCCTACGTGATCTCGGGCGAGGCGTTGTCGAAACCCGAGCCCTACGGCATCATGCTGCGCAAGGACGACGCCCCGTTCAAGGCGGTTGTCGATGCCGCCACCAGCGCCCTCTACAAGAGCCCCGAAGGCAAGGCGCTCTATGAGAAGTGGTTCACGCAGGCGATTCCGCCGCGCGGCATCAACTTGAAGCTGCCGATGAGCGAGTCGATGCAGAAGGCGTTCGCCTCGCCGAGCGACAGCGCCGATCCGGCCGCGTACTGACCGCGCGGCAATGAACTACAACTGGAACTGGGGCATCTACTTCGAGCCGTCGCCCGAGGGCGTCGGCACCTACGCGGACATGCTGCTCTCCGGGCTGCAATGGACCGTAGCGACCGCCCTCTCCTCCTGGGTGATCGCTTTCTTTCTCGGCTCGCTGATCGGCGTGATGCGGACCCTGCCCTCGAAGGCCGCGCAGGCATTCGGTACGGCCTATGTCGAGCTGTTCCGCAACATCCCGCTCCTGGTGCAGATGTTCCTCTGGTACTTCGTAGTGCCGGAATTGTTGCCGGAATCGCTCGGCACGCGGCTCAAGCAACTGCCGAATGCGCCTTTCGTGACGGCGGTGGTGTGCCTCGGCCTGTTCACCGCCTCCCGCGTCGCAGAGCAGGTCCGCGCCGGCATCCAGGCCCTGCCGCGCGGCCAGGGCATGGCCGGCACCGCCCTCGGGCTGACCGTCGCCCAGACCTACCGCCACGTGCTGCTGCCGAACGCCTATCGCATCATCCTGCCACCGCTGACATCGGAGTTCCTGAACAACCTCAAGAACACGTCGGTCGCGCTCACCATCGGCCTGCTCGAGCTCACGGCCCGCGCCCGCGCCATGCAGGAATTCTCGTTCCAGGTCTTCGAGGCGTTCACCGCCGCCACGATCCTCTACGTGCTGATCAATGTCGTCGTGATCGTGCTGGCGACGTGGCTCGAACGCACCGTCGCCGTGCCGGGGACACGCTGATGTTTGCGAACTTCGATTTCGGGGTCATCGCCTCGTCCCTGCCCTACCTTTTCGGGCAGGGCATGGTCTTCACCGTGACCTTGACCGCACTCGCCGCCGGCATGGGCGTGGTGCTCGGGACCCTGATCGCGCTCATGCGACTCTCCGGGATCCCCGGCGTGACGCATCTCGCCAAGGGCTATGTCGAGCTGATGCGCTCGCTGCCGCTCGTGCTGGTGATCTTCTGGTTCTACTTCCTGGTGCCGTATATCGGCGCCTGGGCCACGCGCTCCTCGACGCCGATGCAGGTCGGCGCGTTTCCGTCGGCACTGATCACCTTCACGCTGTTCGAGGCGGCCTTCTTCGCCGAGATCATGCGGGCCGGCATCCAGTCCATCGCGAAGGGACAGACGGCGGCGGCGCAGGCGCTCGGGCTGACCTACTGGCAGACCATGGGCAGCATCGTCCTGCCCCAGGCGTTCCGCAACATGCTGCCGCTGCTGCTGACCCAGACGATCGTTCTCTTCCAGGACACATCTCTGGTCTACGTGCTCTCGCTCACCGACTTCCTCGGCGCCGCGTCGAAGGTGGCGCAACGCGACGGGCGGCTCGTCGAGATGTATCTCTTCGCAGCCGTCGTCTACTTCGCGGTGTGCTTCGCGGCCTCGTTCCTGGTGCGGCGCCTGCACAGCCGCGTGGCGATCATCCGATGAGGGCGACATGACCTCCACGCCGATGCCGGCTCCAGGAGCCGCAAAGCCTGTCGCTACGGCCGTCCAGGCTCCCGAGGATGAGGGCTTGCAGACGGGGCCGCTGGTCACGCCGCCGCCGGCGACGGCAGCGGGCGTTCCGATGATCGCGATTGATGCGATCAGCAAATGGTACGGCAGCTTCCAGGTCCTGACCGATTGCACGACGCAAATCGCCAAGGGCGAGGTCGTGGTGGTCTGCGGCCCCTCGGGCTCGGGCAAGTCAACGCTGATCAAATGTGTGAATGCGCTCGAGCCGTTTCAATCCGGCCAGATCACGGTCGACGGCACCCGGGTGAAGGACAAGGCCACGAACCTGCCGAAGCTCCGCTCGCGCGTCGGCATGGTGTTTCAGCACTTCGAGCTGTTTCCGCACCTGTCGATCATCGAGAATCTGACGCTCGCCCAGCGCAAGGTGCTCGGCCGCTCGTCGGACGACGCCAAGACGCGCGGCCGCGACCTCCTCGCGCGGGTTGGCCTCTCCGCCCATTCCGAAAAGTATCCGGGGCAGCTCTCGGGCGGCCAGCAACAGCGCGTGGCGATCGCCCGGGCGCTCGCCATGAACCCGGTGGTGATGCTGTTCGACGAGCCAACCTCGGCCCTCGACCCGGAGATGGTCGGCGAGGTGCTCGACGTGATGGTCGAACTCGCCCGCGACGGCATGACCATGATGGTCGTCACCCACGAGATGGGGTTCGCCCGCAAGGTCGCCGACCGGGTGATCTTCATGGACAAGGGCGAGATCGTCGAGGACGCGAAGAAGGACGACTTCTTCGGCAAGCCGCGAAGCGAGCGCGCCCAGCACTTCCTCTCGAAGATCCTGCAGCACTGAAGCGTTTCGGCCGAAGCGCGGGCACGCTTGCATCGTTGCGAGAGCAGCGATTTGGCGCCGATGCCGCCTCGATCAGGCGGCGACCGGGCCTACCGCAGCATGTCCCTGCAGCGATCCCGCGAGATGATCCGCCGGCGAGCTGACTGCGCGAACCATCCGGGCGATCGAGCCGATCGAGTAAAAGTTCTTCGGGTTCAGCTGCGCGGCCGGGATCATGATGTCGAACTCGGCTTCCACAGCCACCATAAGATTCACGAGATCGAGGGACGACAGGCCGACATCGACCAGGGCGTCCTCCGCCGCGAAGTCCCGAACCTGCCCCTCCTGCGCAAGGATTGCCTTGGCGAGACTCATGGTCCGGTCGGTGTAGTTGGCGAGGGCCGTCTCGGTGCTCATGTCACGTCATCCAGCTCGGCACGCCGCTATGAACGCGGGCACCATTTTGCGGAAAATTGTTCGGTTTTCATTGCGATGCCGCACCGTCGATGGTCAATGAAGTCGACGGCTATGCCTGTATACATCGTTAATTTTAAGCATACTGACTGTGCGTATTTTTCGCGAATGAGCGAAATCCAGTTTTAAGCCCTATAGCCTATAGGTCTAAATCAGAGCCGATCTGAACGTCCAGGCTCGATGGCCGGGTCTTGACCGTGCCGAGGCGCTTTCGAGGATGACCATGACGATCCAGCAAGGGGCGACGACGATCGGGCCGGTGACCACGGCCGCCGACCTGCAGATGCGGGCGCAGGCCGTGGCCGCCATCGCCGCTGCCCATGCCGATTCGGTCGACAGCGAAGGGCGCTTCCCGTCCGAGGCGCGCGAGGCGATGCGCACGCACCGTCTCCTCGGCGCGGCCATCCCGATCGAACTCGGCGGTGAAGGCGCCTCGATCCGGGCGCTCGCCGACGTCTGCTACACGCTGGGCCGGGCCTGCGCCTCGACCGCGATGATCTTCGCGATGCACCAGACCAAGGTCGCCTGCCTCGTGCGCCACGGCCGCGGCGAGCCCTGGCAGGATGGCGTCATGCGCCGCATCGCCCACGACCAACTGCTGATGGCCTCCTCCACGACGGAGGGCAACAACGGCGGTAACGTTCGCGCGTCGGTAGCGGCCGTCGAGGTGGATGACGCGGGCGTGCGGCTCGACCGCGCCGCCACGGTGATCTCCTACGGCGCCGAAGCCGACGGCGTCGTCACGGTCGCACGCCGGGCCGTCGACGCGGCTTCGTCCGACCAGGTGCTCTGCGTGTTCCTCAAGGAAGACTACACCCTGGAGCGTCTGAGCGGCTGGGAGACGCTCGGCATGCGCGGCACCTGCAGCAGCGGCTTCCGCCTCCTCGCCCATGGCGGCGGCGAGCAGGTGTTGAAGGCCCGCTACGCCGAGATCCACGGCCAGACCATGACGCCGGTCTCGCACATCCTGTGGTCGAGCGCCTGGACCGGTATCGCCGCGGCGGCGGTGGAAAAGGCCCAGGCCTTCACCCGCACCGCCATGCGCGGGGCAGGCGGCGTCGCCCCACCCGGCGCCGTTCATTACGGCCGGGCCGTTTCCGGCCTGAAGCAGGCACGCGCGCTGATCGGCCAGAGCCTCGACCGGTACGAGGCCGCCTCCGGCGATCCCGCCGCCCTGTCGGCGATGGATTTTCAGACGGCCATCACGATGCTCAAGGTCGAGGTTTCGGAACTCGCCGTCACCACGGTGATGAGCGCGATGCGCGCCAACGGCCTCGCCGGCTACCGGCAGGACGGCGCCTTCACCGTCGGCCGCCACCTGCGCGACGTCCTCTCCGCGCCGATCATGATCCACAACGACCGGATCGTCGCCAACCTCGTCACCGCAACCCTCATGGCCCCCGTCGCCGCATCGCTGCGCGACTAACCCCCTCACGCAAGGATCGACGACGATGAACATGAACGTCAAAATCGCTCCGGCGGCCCCCACCGCGACGGACCCGCTCGACGCGCTCTTCGACACGATGTTCCGCCCGATGGATGCGCAGGGCGTCTACGCGCGGACCGGCGCCTACGAGTCGGTGGTGGAGGCACTTGTCGCGCTGATCACCTCGAAGCGCGAGGCGGATACCGAGGTGTTCCGCTTCCCGCCGGTGATGAGCCGGGCGCATCTCGAACGGCACGGCTATCTCAAGAGCTTCCCGAACCTGCTCGGCTGCGTCTCCTGCCTCGAAGGCAGCGAACAGGAGATCCTGGCCCAGGCCGGTCTCCACGAGAAGGGCGGCGACTGGACGAGCGGCCTGGAGACCGCCGACCTCGTGCTGACGCCCGCCGCCTGCTACCCGGTCTATCCGATCGCAGCCGCGCGCGGCCCCGTCCCCGCGGCCGGCTATCGCTTCGACGTCGCCTGCGACTGTTTCCGCCGCGAGCCGTCGCCGCATCTCGATCGCCTGCAATCCTTCCGGATGCGCGAATACGTCACGATCGGCACGCCCGAGCAGGTCGCCGAGTTCCGCGAGCGCTGGATCGTTCGTGCCACGGCGCTCGCCGACGAACTCGGCCTCCCCTACACCGTCGAGCAGGCCAGCGACCCATTCTTCGGCCGGCTCGGCCAGATCAAGGCCTTCAGCCAGCTCGAGGCCGCGCTGAAGTTCGAGCTGCTGATCCCCCTGCGGGGCGAGGCGGCCGGCACGGCCTGCATGAGCTTCAACTACCACCGCGAGCATTTCGGCACGACCTGGGATCTGCGCCACGCCGACGGCGAGCCGGCCCATACCGGCTGTGTCGCCTTCGGCATGGACCGCCTCGCGGTGGCGATGTTCGCTACCCACGGCGCCAGCGTCGCCGACTGGCCGCAGGGCGTCCGCACCGCGCTGTCGCTCTAACACGACGCGACAAGGCCGCTCGATCGCAGGATCCGTGATGTCCCTCGACCCGTATGTCAGGCGGTTTCTGGACACGCTCGCCATGGGCGGAGCCGGCGCGCCGAGCGTCGCCGGACGCCGCCAGGGCCAGCGGGTGCTGGCCCGGCTCGCCGGCGTCGAGTCGGCCCCGATCTCCGTGCGGGAGCTGACGCTGCCGCTCTGGTCCGGCCCGTGCGCGGCACGGCTCTACACGCCGCCGGATGCGGCTGAGCCGGGTCCCGGACTCGTCTTCTTCCACGGCGGCGGGCTCATCGCCGGCGACCTTGATACGCACGACACCCTCTGCCGCCGCCTGGCGGTCGCGGTGGGGTGCCGGCTCGTATCCGTCGCCTACCGGCTCGCGCCCGAGCACCCTTACCCGGCGGCGATCGAGGATGCGGTCGCGGCCTTCGTCCACGTCGCGGGCGACGCCGCCGCGTTCGGCATCGATCCCAGCCGTCTCGCCATCGGCGGCGATTCGGCCGGCGCTGGCCTTGCGGCCCGAGTCTGCCAGGAGTTGCGCGGAAACGGCCTGGCCATCGCGGCGCAGCTGCTGCTCTGCCCGGTGCTCGACCTCCGCTGCGGGAGCGCCGCGCAGGACGCGTTCGCGACGGGTTACTTCCTCGACGGGCAGACCATGCGCCACGACATCGCCGCGAACGGCGTAGCGCACATGGTCGACGAGCCGAGGGTCTCCCCACTCCTCGAACCGGATCTTGCCGGCTTGCCCCCAGCCCAGATCCACACCGCCGCCTTCGACATCGTCCGGGATGACGGCGCGGCCTATGCCGAACGCCTCCGGCAAGCCGGCATACCGGTCGCGTACACGTGCCATGCCGGCATGATCCACTTTTTTTACGGGCTCGGCCGCCTGATCCCGGCAGCGCAGCCGATCCTCACCGAGATCGGCGCCGCGTTCGGCGCCCTCCTGCGCGGCGCACCTGCCGAGCAGCCCGACATCGTCCACCCCGAACCGTTGCGGAGAGCATCATGACCCTGCGTTCGACCGTCATCGCCGAGATCAAGGCCATTACCCGCGATCACGACAAGACCATGCCGCCGCTCACCGACGACATGGTGCTGATGGACACCGAGTTCGATTCGCTGTGCTTCGCCCTGTTCGTCGCCCGCATGGAGGATCACCTCGGCGTGGATCCGTTCGGCACCATGGAGGTCGCCGACCTGCCGGTGACGCTCGGTGACCTCGTCGCGCTCTACGACCGCGCCGCCGTGACGGAAGCGGCCTGAGCCGATGAACCTCCGCGACCGCCTGAGCCGCGCGGGCACGCCCCAAAATCTGTTCCTCGCGGACAGGTCCAGCCGCCGGGCTCTACGCGACAGCCTCGATGCGGCGGCCCGCGTCGATGTCGCCGAGCGGCTCGCCGGGCGTTCGGTTCTGGTCGCCACGGGCGGCCAGATGGCCGCCGCGCTCGCAATGATCGCCCTCGACGGGCTGGTCCGCCGGATGGTGCTCGCGCCACCCGGCATGACCGCCGAGCAGGTGCCGGGCGTCCTGGCTGATGCCGAGATCGACCTCTGCGTGACCGATGCCGGTTGCCCGTTCCGGGCCGCGCTCGACGGCCTGCCCTGCATCGAGGCCGCCGACGCTGCCCTGGCCGCCGCGCCGGATGTGCAGCAGCCGACAGAGTGGGTGCTGACCACCTCGGGCACCACCGGCGCGCCGAAACTCGTCGCGCATACCCTCGAAGGCCTCGCGGGTGGGATCAACACGGCGGCGGCGCCCGATCCCGGCACGGTCTGGAGCACGTTCTACGACATCCGCCGCTATGGCGGCCTGCAGGTTTTCCTGAGGGCGATCCTCGGCCCGTCGCCGCTGGTGCTGTCCGATCCCGACGAACCAGTGCGCGAGTACATCCTGCGGGCGGCGGAGGCCGGCGTCACCCATATCCTCGGAACGCCCTCGCATTGGCGGCTGGCGCTGATGAGCACCGCGCTTCCGCACTTGAAAGCCCGCTACCTGCGGCTTTCGGGAGAAATCGCCGACCAGGCGATTCTCGACCTGCTCCGCGGCGCCTTCCCCGAAGCGCGGATCGCCCATGCCTATGCCTCCACCGAGGGCGGCGTCGGCTTCACCGTCGAGGACGGACGTGAGGGCTTTCCCGCGGGTCTCGTCGGCGCGCGCACCGGCATCGAGATCGTGGTGCGCGACGACACGCTCCACATCCGCTCGAACCGCACCGGGCGGCGGTATCTCGGCGAGGGCGCCGCGGCGCTGGCCGATGAGGAGGCGTTCGTCGATACCGGCGATCTCGTCGAGCGGCGCAGCGACCGCTTCTTCTTCCTCGGACGCCGCAGCGGCATGATCAATGTCGGCGGCGCCAAGGTGCAGCCCGAAGAGGTCGAGACCGTCATCAACGGCCATCCGCGCGTGTCGATGTCCCGCGTCCGCGCCCGGCCGAACCCGATTCTCGGTGCCGTCGTCGAGGCGGAGATCGTCCTGCGGAGCGATGCCGCCGAGGAGGCCGACCCGGCTGCGCTCAAGACGGCGATCATCGCCCACTGCCGCCCGCACCTCGCCAAGCACAAGGTCCCCGTGAGCGTGAAGTTCGTTCCCGACCTGCCGCTCACCGCCGGCGGCAAGCTTCTGCGGAGGGCGCCATGACCGCACTACGCACCGTCATCGTGACAGGGGCGAGCCGCGGCATCGGGCTCGCCATAGCGAGCACGCTCGCGGCCGAAGGCTTTCGCGTGGTTGCCGTAGCGCGGCGTTCCTCGGAGGCGTTCGAGGCGGCGGCGGCGGCGGCTCCCGACGGATCGATGCATTTCACGGCCTGCGACCTTGGAAAGACCGAGGCGCTGCAGCCGCTGGTGCGGGGCATCCGGGCCGAGCACGGCCCGATCTACGGTCTGGTGAACAATGCAGCGATCGGCACGCCGGGACTCCTCGCGACGATGCCCGACCACGCGGTGGCGGACCTCGTGCACCTCAACACCCTCGCGCCGATGCTGCTGACCAAATACGTCGTGCGCGGCATGATGGCCTCGGGCAGCGGGCGCATCGTGAGCGTGAGCTCGATCATCGCCTTCACCGGCTACAACGCGCTCTCGGTCTATGCTGCGACGAAGGCCTCGATGATCGGCTTCACGCGTTCGCTCTCGCGTGAGGTCGGCCGTCTCGGGGTGACGGTCAACGCGGTGGCGCCGGGCTTCATCGAGACCGCGCTGACCGAGGGCATGGACGAGGCCGAACGCGAGCGTATCGCGAAGCGCAGCGCGCTCCGCCGCCTCGCGGATCCGGACGACGTGGCCAACGCCGTCGCCTATCTGTTCTCGGACAAGGCCCGCAACGTCACAGGTACCGTCCTGACCGTGGATGCCGGCAGCACGGCCTGACCGTTAGGTCCTGCGCGGCGGAAACCCCAGGGCCGGGAACCGCGGCACGCGGGCGGACCCGTCGATGAATTCGAACCCACCGGCCGTGTTCAGCGAGTGAAGCCGGGAGCCGGGCCAGAGCGGGCCGGCCTCGATCCGCGCAAGGAGGCTCTGCGTAAAGCCGGCATCATCGAGACGGTCGACGATCATCAACCCGAGCGCCGCACCGTAGCCACGGCTGCAATCCTGGACCGGACGGATGATCCTGCCGTCGCGAACCATCACGCGGCCGGCCGGCCGGGCCGTGGCGATGTCGATCAGGACCGGATTGGCCCTGTGCGGCGTCCAGGGCCCGCGAAAATCCGGTGCGCTCCACAGGTAGAGTGCGTCAGAGTAGGAGCCATGGCCGAGCGGAGCCGTCGTCGGGGCTCCGCGCACGGTGGCGAAGAGCCACCAGCGGCCCTCGTGCTCGAACAGCGTCGGATCGCTTGCCGCGATCCCGAAGACGAGGGTCGCGTGCTTGACCCAGCCGCCGGGGAAGTCCGTGGCTCGGTAGAGGTCGATCGTTCCGGCGGCGCAGGACTCGGGTACCATCCAGACCGCGCCGTCCCGCGCGAACACGAACGGGTAGGACAGGTGATGGGGCGTCTCCAGCACCGGCACCGGGATGCCGACCGGCCCGGTGTCATCGAACGCGACCGCCGAGATCACCCCCTTGGCCGTCGCGTGTGGAAACTCCTCGACGAAGAGCCAGCAGCGTCCCTCGTGCACGATCGGAAACGGGTCGGCGTAGAACCGCCGCCCATCGTCGGGCAGTTCGTGCCATCCGGACTCGGGGTGCCGCCCCAGCGCCACGAGATCCGGCCCGTCGAGCCGGCGCCACCCCGTGCGCCAGTGCGGTGAGCGGTAGCCGATGCGGTAGATGTGCTGCAGCGTGGTGCGGGCCGCGATCCGGACGGCGCGCCGGGCGAAATCGGACATCGTCATTTCCGCAGCGGGGGCAGGCTCCTTCGGCGGAGGGACAAAAGCGGGAGCTCCGCCGTCGAAGGCGGCTGCGATCAGCATCGCCGTGCGAGCGAGACCGTCCTCGAACATGGTCTGCACGACACCGCGCACCTCGGTTCCGAGGCGGCCTTCGCTGACCACCCGACCGTCCTCGACGAGGCTCGCAACCGGCAGCCGGCCGGCGAGCAGGGTCGCGAGCAGGGCCGCTTCGCCGGGGCGTCCGTCATAACCGAGCCGCCAGACCCGAACGCCGTCGGCCGGGTCCGCATCGCCGTACAGGTCGATCACGAGATCGGGGGTCTCGCCCCTCGGCCGCGTCCAGCCCGCGACCACGGCGGCGGCCGGCGACGCGGCCGGCCCGTTATGCGGCAAGCCATGGAACAGGGCTTCGATCCGAAGCAGCATGTCCGCGTTGCGCGGCCATACGGCGGAGCCCGCACGATCGTCGACCTCGACCCGACAGTCCCGGCGTTCACCGAGGCGCTCGATCAGCGCCGCGTGCCAGCGCCTGGGGCGGCGACCGTCGAGGCGAAGTCTTACGAGCACCGGGCTTCCTGCATGGCTGTCGGGTTCCGCGTCATCGGTCGTGCCCCACATCTGCAGGGCACTTGTCCCTACGCCTCGACAGGTCTGACAAGTTGATCCTGCAAGGAAGGCTTAACCACGCCGGAAGATTTCCCGGATCGGGCGACCCGCGCATCTCCATCTGCGTGATCGTATACTAAGTTTTTTCAGTAAAATATTTCTTGATGCCACAGACCTGGAGGCACAGCCTCGGAAAAACACGAGAATGAGCAGATGGGCGCTACGGTCGATTAGGTATTGATCACTTAACGTTTCGACCGGACCGGCCCCGGGCCGAGCCTTCGGACGCGGCCGAGCCGTCGCGCAGATTTTGCAGACCGGACCGCGGACGAGAGGACGGAGCTCCGCCTTGAACCAACAATGGCCAAGCGTGAGACAGGGCGAACGTGTTTCGGCGCAGCCGAACATGCTGCTGCCCTATGTCCCGATCCGGCCGAACCATGCGGCAAAGGACACGGCGGCCGATGTCGGCGACCTGTGGCGCATCATCGTGCGCCGCCGCGGGACCGTGCTGTTCACGACTGCGATCTTTCTCCTCGGCGCGCTGCTCTACAGCCTCCTCGCCGCTCCCCTGTTTTCCGCTACGTCGCAGCTCCTGATCGACCCGCGCAACCGCCAGGTCGTGAGCCGCGACCTCAACGATAGCGCCGTCGCGCCGGATGGCGGGGTCACCGTCGTCGAGAGCCAGGTCAAGGTCATCGAGTCGGACTCGGTCCTCCTGCGGGCCATTGCCGAGACCGGACTGGAAGACGATCCCGAATTCGGTGCTCCGACCCGGGGCCTCGTCCAGGAGACCGTGCAGGGTCTCCAAACGGCGCTGTTCGGCAGCCGCGAGGTCGAGCGGAACCGAAGGACGCTGGCGCTGCTGAAGCTGCGGCGGAAGCTCGCCGTCAAGCGGGCCGACAAGGTCTTCGTGGTGGACGTGATCGTGACGGTGTCCGATCCCGACAAGGCCGCCCGCATCGTCAACGCCATCGCCAAGGCCTATCTCGCCGATCAGGCCGAGGCTCGGTCGAACGCCGCGAACCGCGCCTCCGGGGAGCTGCGCGGTCGTCTCGACAGCCTGCGCACGGACGTCAATGCGGCGGAGACGCGGCTCGAAGCCTTCAAGGCGGCGAACGGGTTGATCGCGTCGAGCGGCCGCCTCGTCAGCGAGCAGCAACTGACCGACAGCAACGCCCGCCTGATCGCGGCCCGCAACCGCATCGCCGAGACGAAGAGCAAGCTCCAGGATCTCCAGGGCGTCCGCGGCGCCGCCTTCGACACGAGCGCGCTGCCGGAGGCGATCCAATCGCCGACGATCGAGCGTCTGCGCTCGCAATATTCGGAGCTTGCCAGCAAGGAAGGCGACCTGCGCACCCAGATGGGCGCCCGCCATCCCTACATGGCCGCCATCCGCACGCAGATGTCGGACGTGAAGCGCCTGATCGACACCGAGCTCGTGCGCATCACCAAGGCGGCAGAGATCGAGCTTCAGCGCGCGCAGGCCGCCGAGAAGCTGCTCAAGGCGAACCTCACCGAACTGCGCACCGAGTCGGTGCAGACGAGCAAGGCCACCGTCCAGCTGCGCGAGCTCGAGAGCAGCGTCCAGGCGAGCCGTTCCATCTACGACACCTATCTCGTGCGCTCGCGGGAAATCGCCGAGCAGGCCAATATCGACACGGCCAACACCCGGGTGATCACCTGGGCGCAGCCGCCCGAGGAACGCAGCTGGCCGCTGCGCGGGCTGATCCTGTCCGCCGGCCTCATGGCGGGCCTCGGCATCGGCGTCGGGCTCGCGATGGTGCGCGAATACGCGCGGCCAGCTTTGCTCTCCCGCCGGCAATGCGAGCGGCTGCTCGGGGCGCCGGTCCTGGCGACCTTGCCTCGCTCCTTGAACCCTCATGATCCCGCCTGTCAGAAGGAGGCGATCGTCGCCCTCGACACCCTGCGCAGCCAGTTCAGGCCGCCGAACGGGGTCGAGCGAGCCCTCGTCGTCGTGGTCGTGGCCTCGATCGGCGATGCCGGCGAGCAGCGATCGGTCATCGACGTCCTGTCCGGCACCGCTGCGGCGCGGGGCGACAGGGTCCTCGTCGTCGAAGCCGACCTCAACGCCGACGATCTCGGAAAGGGTGGGCTGCTCGAAGTCCTGCGCGGCGAGATGAGCCTCTACGCGGCCATCACGACGAACCCGGCCACTGGCGCCCGCTGGCTCGGGATCGGCAACGGCGACAAGCCGGTAAGCGGCGCCTTCGACCGGGCCAATGTCGAACAGTTTTTCGACCATGTCGGCGGCCGGTTCGATCTTGTCCTGGTCAATGGCGGGATCCTGCCGGCGAACACACGGATCGCCTCCGTGGTCGGTTCAGCCGACCGCCTGCTCGTCGTGGCGCGGGCCGGCCGGACCCTGCAGGCCGATCTCACCGATCTCGACCGCGTCGCCTCGGCGATGGGACGGGCGGCGTTCGGCGCCGTGCTCGTGGACGATCGGGTCAGGACGCGATGATCCAGGCCGAGGCGCGTCTCTGGGCGCCGGAGCGGGCGAGCCTGACGCCACCACCGGATCTCGCGCTCATCGTGCTGACGGTCCTCGTCTTCGGCGTGTCGGGCGGCATGCTCTGGCTCGTCGGCATCAACTACGACGGGCTGACCGGTTCGGCGGCCCAGAAGATCCACCCCGCCACCTACCTGTCCATCGTGCTCCTTGCCTGGACGATGGCCCGCGTCGGCAATCCCGTGGCCAACGCGGTCACGGCGCTCGAACGCCGGCCCGCCGGCCTCCTGCTCGGTGTGATGGGGATCGGCCTCGCCGTCCAGATCGTCGTGCGCGGCGGCGCAGGCATCGCGGGCGCGATCGATACGTTCCTGCTGCCCGCCATCGTCGCCATCCTCTTCATCGGCTGCGACGGGCGAACGATGAAGCGGATCGAGACCACGATCCATGTCGTCATGGCCGTGAACGCGGCCCTGGGCCTCCTCGAATTCGTCTCGGGCCAGCGCTTCTTCCCCTACCGGCTCGACGGCGCGCTGCTCGAATACGACACGCGCTCGGTCGCCCTGCAGGGTCATCCGCTCACGAATGCGACCCTGACGGCCTGTTACGTCGTCGCCCTCGCGGCGGGCGGCGGATCGCTCGGCGCAATGCGGCGGCTCGTCGTCATCGGATTGCAGATCGCCGCCCTCGTCGCCTTCGGCGGCCGTTCGGGAATCGTCGTCACCCTCGTCCTCGGCGGCGGCCTCGGACTCATCGGAATGGTCCGGGCCGTCATGCGGGGGCAGATCCCGCTGCTCGCGGTGGCGGGCGCCGCCTTCGCCCTGCCCCTGCTCGGGCTGACGCTTGCCGGGCTCGCCGGCTTCGGCTTCTTCGACGCCCTGCTCGGCCGCTTCGTCGACGATGGCGGCAGCGCCAATGCGCGAGTCGTGGTGCTGGACCTGTTCGGCCGGCTGTCGCTGCGCGAACTCGTCATCGGCCCGGACCCGACCGTCATCGACAGCATGCGCCGCATCAACGGTTTGGCGATGGGTCTGGAGAACCCGATCGTCCGGCTCCTGCTCTACCAGGGCGCCGCGATGACGGCCCTGCTCACCGTCGCCCTGGCGTTGTTCCTGTACGAGATCGGACAGCGCTGCCGCCCCGGCATCGCCATGCCGATGATCACCTTCGCCGTCCTCGCCAACACCTACGAGAGCGTCGGCAGCAAAACGACGCTGGTGGCGAAGTTCGTGATCCTGCTTCTGGCGCTGTACCGGGCTCCCGCACCGGAGGAAGAGACGGACATGGCCTGATCAGGGCCGTAGACCGAGGGTGGGCAGGCGCAGGCCGAGGGCGCCGAGCATGTCCGTATCGAGCTCGCGGGCAGTGTCGTCCATGATTCCCATGCCGTCGAACAGGTTCCAGAACGCCCAGGGGAAGCCGTAGGTCTCCGCGCTGCGGCGCACGTCGGCGACGTAGCGGGCGCGGTCGGCTGCACCCGAGGCGACGTAGCGATGGTCGCTGCGCAAGGCGCCGAACTCGCCCATCAGGATCTGCCCGGTCGGGATCGCGTTGCGCACCGACCAGTCGCGGACCTGCCCGAGATAGCGGTCGACGAAGCCGCGGTCCGGACGCGCGGCGAAGTACTCCGCGAGCTTCGCTTCGGTCAGCCGGTAGGCGTCCGCCTTGTCCGCCTCCGGCCTCTCATCGTCCTGCGCCATCCGGGCACGGACGGCTGCGAGCGTCGCGTCGAGGCGCCCGGTGGAGGCCGGCCACGGCACCGCGTTCAGCGAGCGATAGACGGGCTCCCGCATCCAGGGCGCGCCCTGATGGGTGAACAGGTACGGCTCGTAGAAGTGGAAGGTGTAGAGCAGCGGCCCGTAGAGCCGCAGCGGGGCCGGATCGAGCGCCGTCAGGCCGCGGATCATGCTGCCGCAGGCCCCCGTCGCAACAAGCGTCAGTCGGGGCGCGGCGACCCGTGCCGCCGCGAGCAGATCGGTTTGCACCAGCGTCCAGGAGGCGGACGCGCAATCCTGCGTCGGCTCGTTCACCGGCTCGAACGCGACCCGCTCGGGCGAGTACCGTGTCAGGTCCCGGGCCAGCTCCGCCACCAGCGCACGATAGGCCGGCAGCAGCGGGGCGCGGGGTTCGCCGTAGAGGTTGCCCGGATTGTAGTGGTGCGTCGCCGCATTGGCGTGGAGGTTGAGGACGAGGGTGAGGCCCTCGGCCAGGATCGCGGCGATCGCGGAATGCAGGTCGGCGAAAAGCGCCGCGCGCTGCGCGCCGTCGAAGGCCAGGAAGGGGCCGGGATCGACGGGAAGACGGACGAAGTCGAAGCCCACCCGGGCGAGGCGCGACAGGTCGGAGCGGGTCGGGACAGGGCGCCGCTCCTGAAAGGCCGGCCAGCCGTAATCCGTGCGCGGCGCCGGAAACTCGCGGGTGAGCGAGAACCACGGCCAGAGGTTGATCCCGCGGCGGATCGCGATCGGCTCCGGCCCGGTGCGCGCCGCCGCGGCGGTACGCGGGGCGAGCACGCTGGCGAGCCCGCCCCCGATCACACCGCGCCGCGTGGCGCCGTCGTACGCCATCACCGGGTCGCGGTGGGTCCGTCGATGGTCAGGCCGTTCGCGGTGTCCGGCGCCGGCACGTAGCCCTGGCTTGCCTTGGCGCGGCTGTCCGCCACCGTGACGATCATCATCTCGTAGGCCTGCAGGATGTCCGTCCAGTCGAATCGCAGCGACTCGAGCCGGGCGCTCTCGCGCGCCTTTCCAAGCGCCGCATCGTCGGTGAGCAGGCGGGCGATCAGCGTCTCGCAGCTGCCAATATCGGTAAAGTAGTTCTGGTCCTCGCCGGCCGTCAGCCGGTTGTAGGGATTGTCGTGGGCGATGACGGCACTCCCGGCCCAGAGGGCTTCGACCAGCGACGGGTTGGTCCCGCCCACGGTGTGGCCGTGCAGGTAGGCCCTGGCGTGGAAACGCAGCGCACCGACGGTCGCCGCATCGTAGATGGCGCCGGGAAAGATCACCTCGTCGCTCGCCGCCGCGCGGACACGCCGATGGTAGTCGTTCCCCTCGCGCAGCTCGCCGAGCACCACCAGCTTCGCTCCGCGCTTCATCCGCGAAAAAGCCTCGACGATGGTGAGGATATTGTTGTCCGGCTCGATCCGGCAGATCGAGACCATGTAGCGTCCGGGCTCCAGGCCGAGGGGCACGAGCGGCTCGCTCGGCGCCGTCAGAACCGGGTCTCCGCCATAGGGGATCATGCTGATGGCCCGGCGCGGCCGGCGCGTGGCGACGTGATCGGCGATGGCCGGATGATCGGCGACGAGGTGGTGCGACGACCACGCCGCGATCCATTCGTTGACCCAGAACCACGCCCGCACGGGCATCGACCATTTCGGCCGGCGCCACTCGATGCCGTCCATGTTCGTCACGATCTTGCGGCCGGCGAGGCGCAGCAGCGGCAGGAATACCGCGCCGTTATAGCCGAGGACGAGGCTCACCGCCTCGCGTTGTGCGGCGTGCCGCACGCAGTGATAGTCGAATTCAAGGGTCGCCCGCGGGCCGCGGGACGACACCTGCACGTGGATGAGCTCGATCCCGCGCCACGTCTCGGAGCGGAACCGGGTGTCGACCCGCCCGACCTCGTCCTGGCAATAGACGCCGACGGACCAGCCGCGCTCCACCAGGAAAAGGGCGAGCCGCTCCGCGAAGGTCTCGAAGCCTCCGTGATCGGCGGGCAATCCGCGCGTTCCGAGAATCAGGAGTGAAGGTGTCGGCTGGGTCGTCATTCTGGCCATCGATTCCTGGGATGTTGGCGGCGAGATCGCTGACCCGGCCAATCACCCGCGACGCGATCGTGCTGCGCCAATATTTAAGGATCGACCTATAGACCGTGACCTCTGTTCGACAGTCTCTACAGACAATGCCAAGCGGTGAATTTGCTATTAAAGTTAATTCACCCGCAAGATGTAGGTAGAATATGCGTATCACATGCGTTCATCAGGGCTACGAACTGTACGGGTCCGATAGAAGCTTCATCGAAACCGTTCGCGTGATCCGCGAGACGTGGCCTGAAGCGTCGATCGATGTGAT
Organism: Methylobacterium haplocladii; assembly: GCF_007992175.1. GTDB lineage: Bacteria > Pseudomonadota > Alphaproteobacteria > Rhizobiales > Beijerinckiaceae > Methylobacterium > Methylobacterium haplocladii. The sequence goes on from NZ_BJZT01000002.1 coordinate 110,422, forward strand.
TCTCCCGCGCCATGGCCCGATCGTCGCGCCACTGGAGCTGCTGGCCACCCGCATCCTCGTCGAGCCGCTGTGGATCCTGCGCCGCCGCGACCTGCCGCGGCTTGCGACCTTGGGGCTGCTGACCCTGCCGGTCGCCGTCGGACGGGCGGTCGTGCGGATGGCGCGCAGCGATCTCGTCTACGTGAACACTTCGGTGGTGGCCGACTATCTCGTGGCCGCGCGATTCTTCCGCCGCCGCTGCGTGGTGCATATCCACGAGATCCCCGAAGGCTTCGTCAGGACCGTGCTGCGGGCGCTGACGCGCTGGAGCGGCTGCGGCATCATCTTCAACTCGCGGGCGACGCAGCGGGCCTTCGCGCCGAACCCCGCAAGGGCCGGACGGGTCGTCTATAACGGCATCGCCGATCCGGGCCGGCCGAAGGGGATGGCGTATCGCGGCGACCGGCCTCTGCGACTGCTGATGCTGGGCCGGATCAGCCGCATCAAGGGCCAGGACGCAATGGTCGAGGCGATGGGCAGCCTGCCCGCCGCGATCCGTGACCGGATCGCCCTGCGGATCGTCGGCAGCGCCTTCGAGGATGCGGAGCGCGAGCGGGCGTTGGCAGACGCCATCACCGAGGCCGAACTGGACCGGTCGATCGAACGGCTGCCGTTTACGCCGGACCCGTCCGAGCATTTCCGCTGGGCGGACATCGCGGTGGTGCCCTCCCGGCTACCCGAATCCCTCGGTCGCGTCGCGATCGAGGCGATGGCCTACGGCATTCCGCCCGTCGTCTCGGAGATTGGCGGCCTGCCAGAGGTGGTGGAAGATGGCGTCACCGGCTGGCTGGTCCCGCCCGGCGATTCCGCGGCGCTGGCACAGCGGCTGACGGCGCTGGTGACGGACCCGGCGCGTTGGGCCGGATTTCCCGCTGCGGCCCGGCAACGCTATTGCGCGATCTTCGCCGAGGAGGCCTCGGCCGCCGGCATGGTGGCCTGCTTCCGCGAGGTCCTGGACGGACGGCGAGTTGGCGCTCCGAAGGATCAGGCCAGCGGCACGCTTCCGAAGCAGCCGAGCCGGTAGACGAGGGAGCCCGATTCCTGGTGAGCTACCCGGACCTCGCGGACCGCGCCGAGCAGGATCGCGTGGCTGTGGCGCTCGATGACCTCGTCGATCTCGCAATCGACGATGGCCTGCGCCCCGGCGAGCCCGGAGGCGCCGGATCTCATGACGATCCAGTCTGCGCCCTGGTAGCGCTCGGCCCCACGCAGAGATCCGATGCCGGCGAAGCGCTCGGCCACGGCCTGATGCTCCGCGCCGAGGATGCTCACGCAGAAGTGCCGCCGCCGGGCGATCACCGGCCAGGTCGACGAGGCGCGGTTCACGCAGACGAGCATGGTCGGCGGATCGACGGAGAGCGAGACCGCCGAGGTCGCCGTGAGGCCGACGCGTTCGTCTCCCGAGCCGGCTGTGACGACGACGACTCCCCCGGTGAGCCGGCGCATGGCCATCTTCAGCAGGGCGGCGCTCGTAGGCGGAGGGGGGATGTCTCGGACCGAAATGTTCATCGCCCTCTCCTGCTCCGCGACCAACCCTGCCGACGGTCCGACCGGAGGGAACGCGCGTTCGCCCCGATCGGCCCCCAGACCCTTTGCCACGCTGCCCGCGCCCGGAAACGCCATGGTCCGCCGCCTGTTCGCGACGGCCGCCGTCTGTGCGCCGGCGGCTTTCATTCCGCAGGCGCCGAATAGGCCGGCGCGTAGGTAGCGCGTATCGGCACCGCGGTCTCCCTGCGCCCGGTCGGGACGTCCTCGTGCGGTGCCGCGGCCTCCGCGACGGCCGCGGCCGCTTCCAGGACCCGTTTGTCCGCCCGGCGCGCAAACTTGCGGAAGGCGATGGCCGACCCGAGGACGACGGCGAGCTCGGAGGCCGCCAACCCGGCCAGCGCGTAGTGCGGCGGCAGGGTCAGCAGCATCGGGATCATGATCGTGAAACCGATGCAGGCGGCGGCGATCGCGCCCCAGGCGATGGTGCGGAACGCCGCCGACGCTTCGAGATAGGCGCGGGGGATGGCGTAGAGCAGCGAGATCGCGACCACGCCCCACACGGCGAAGCCGATCAGGTTCATCGGCTCGTGGCTGAACCGCCCCTTGAAGAGATAATGCTCGATGATCGGCAGCGCGCCCCACATCGCCAATCCGTAGATCAGGCTCGCGATGGCGATCACCGCTGTGGACCGCACCACGATCCGGTAGGCCGCGCTGGTGCGGCCCTGCGCCAGCAGCCCGGTCACCTCGGCGAGCGCCATGTTGGTGAGCGCGTTGGTCGGGATGCGCAGCGGCGCGAAGAGCACGAGCGTGGCGGCGATCGGCGCATAGGCCGCCGGGCCGACGATGGCTGCGAAGGCCAGCGTGAGCCCCTGGCCCTGGACGGTGATGCTGGTCACCCCAGTCAGCGACCAGAGCAGCGTGCGCCAGAGCGAGAGGTAACGGCGCCAGAGCGATCGGCGCAGGGTGATGCGGAGCGGCTGGCGCAGGGCGAAGTACGACACGGCGATGCCGCAGGCATGGGCGAACGCGAGCGACAGGAAGGCGTGGTCGAGGACGGCGGTGTCGCTGCCATGCAGGGTGAGCAGCGCGAACAGCAGTCCGACGCCCGCATAGACGGCATCGCTCATCCCCGCGATCCGCGCGGATTTCCGCGCCAGCAGGACGATCCGCAGATAACTCCGGAAGGCATAGAGGGCGATGAAGGCTCCCGCGGCGAGCGCTCCGTAGGCGCCGATCACCGCACCGAGGATGGCCGTCGCGAGAAGGCCCATGCCCAGCGCGACGACGAGCGCGCCGGAGCCGAACACGATGTCGTAGCCGCGCTCCGCCGGGCGGCCGAGGCTGCGCGACAGGAAGAGTGTCGCCGGCACCGCGACCAGCGCCCGGATATAGGCGATGCCAACCGCACCGCTCGTGAACACGATCGCGAACAGCCCGTAATCGTGCTGGCTCAGTGTCCGCACGAGCACGACGTTCAGCACGAAGTGGAACAGGCTCTGGATCAATTCGCCGGACAGGATCACGGCGAACCGGCTGCCGAACCCGCCGCGGGGCGCTGCGCCGACCGTCGCAGGGGCCCGCGACAGACGTCCGAGCACCGAAGACTTCAAGGCCTGGATCATGTTGCAGGAAACCGCATTGCAAGGGTTCGCATGACGTCGTTCACCCCTCCCGAAAACATTTAACGTCGCCTCACTAGAGTGAGGCCCTATTCGAGTGGCGATCCGAACTCGTCGAACCCGTGCAGAAATGGCAAACGAGCGTATTCGAAGCCTGCGGTTGCAAGATCGAGACCCGGGGCGCGGCGGAGCGGCCGTTCGGATCCGGCACGCTTTTCGGTAAAGGCGTCCGGCCGGCGTGTCGTTCGGAGACAAGCGAAGGCGAGCGATGACGACGATCCGAGACGCTTCATCGGCCCCAGCCGCAGCCGCAGCCGCGTCCGCGACGACCGAACCGCGCCCGGGCGTGCGTTGCCGTCGTGTCGGGCCGGCCGACATCGATGCTCTGGGGCTGCTTCTGACGCAGGGCTTTCCGGCCCGCAGCCTCGTGGACTGGCGCAGATCCCTGACGCAGCTCCGTGCCTGGACGGAGGCGGAGCGTTTGCCCGGTCTCGGTTTCGTGCTGGCGGACGGAGACGCCCTCGTCGGTTGCCTTCTGACGCTCTACGGAGCCGGGGGTACACGCTGCAACATGTCGAGCTGGTACGTCGAGGAGGGCTACCGCCGCTTCGGCACCATGCTGGTCAGCGCCGCCCTGCGCGACCGATCGATCACCTACGTCAACATCTCCTCGGAGCGTCACACCCGGCCGATCATCGAGGCGCAAGGGTTCCGCCGCTATACCGAGGGCGTGATGCTCGCGGCACCCTTGGCGTCGCTGGCAGGGCTCGGACGCGCGACGATATCCGCGGGGCGTCCGGGTGCCGACGTGACCGTCGATCCCGCCGAAGCCGCGCTGATGGAGCATCACGCGGCACTCGGCTGCATCACCTTCTGGTGCGTCGCCGACGGGCGAGCCTATCCGTTCGTGGTGGCGCGCCGGCTGATCAAGGGGCGCCTGCCGATCGCGCAGATCGTCTATTGCGCGGAAGCCTTGGACTGGCGCCGGCTGTCGCATGCAGTCGGACGCGCCCTCGCCCGGCACGGCCTGTTCCTGCTCCTGCTCGACGCGCAGGGCGCGGTGCCCGGCCTGCCCGGTCGCTTCCTGGCCGGGCGCATGCCGAAATACGCGCGCGGACCCGTCACCCCACGCTGCGGCGACCTTGCCTATACCGAGGCCGCGGTCATCGGGACTTGAGATCACCGGCAGGCCGACGCGTTCTCCAAATCTTCACGGCCTGAGCGCTACGCCTGTACGGCGCGGCACCGACGGGCGAAGTGTTCCGGCGCAGGATACGGGACAATCCACATGGTCCCGGCATCCGTAAGAGGCTCGCCCGCGACGGTCCGGATCGCACCATGCTCGACCAAGACGTCTCCAACGGTCCCATCGCGAGCCGCAGCGCGGCCCAGGCGCTGGTGGATCAGCTTGCCGCGAACGGCGTCGACCACGTCTTCACGGTGCCCGGCGAGAGCTTCCTGCCGGTGCTCGACGCCCTCTACGAATCGCGCATCCAGATCACGGTCTGCCGCCAGGAAGGCGGCGTCGCGATGATGGCGGAGGCCTACGGCAAGGCGACGGGCCGGCCCGGCATCTGCTTCGTGACCCGTGGACCCGGCGCGACCAACGCCTCGGCCGGCATCCACATCGCACAGCAGGATTCGACGCCGCTGATCATGTTCGTCGGCCAGATCGAACGCCATCTGCGCGACCGCGAGGCCTGGCAGGAGGTCGATTACCGCGCCGCCTTCGGCCCGATCGCCAAATGGGCCACCGAGATCGACGACGCGGCGCGTGTGCCGGAATACGTCTCGCGCGCATTCCATGCAGCAACCGGGGGCAGGCCGGGTCCGGTGGTGATCGCGTTGCCGAAGGACATGCTGAAGGATGCCTGTCCAGGCCCGCTCGCCGCACCCTGGCGCCCGGTCGAGGCCGCCCCCGGGCACGAGGAGATCGAGCAGCTCGCGGCGTTACTCTCGGAGGCTGAACGGCCCTTCCTGCTGCTCGGCGGCAGCCGCTGGAGCGAGGCGGCCTATCGCGACATCCACGCCTTCGCCGACCGTTTCGACCTGCCGGTCGCCACGAGCTACCGCCGGCTGCCGTTGTTCGATCCTCTGCACCCGGCCTATGCCGGCGATCTCGGGTTGGCGGCCAACCCGAAGCTCGTCGCGCGAGCCAAAGCGGCCGACCTGCTGATCGTGCTGGGCGGACGCCTCGGCGAAGTCCCGAGCCAGGGCTACGAGCTCATCGACATCCCGAACCCGCGCAGCCGGCTCGTCCACGTCCATCCGGGTTCGGAGGAACTCGGACGGGTCTACGTCCCGCATCTCGCGATCAACGCCGCGCCCAACCGCATGGCGGCGGCTCTGGCGCGCCTCGATGCGCCTGCAACGGTGCCGTGGGCGAAACAGACCCGCGCGGCCCATGCCGACTATCTCGCCTGGAGCGAGAAGGCGACACCGCAGCCCGGCGACGTGAACCTCGGCGCGGTGATGATCCACCTGCGCGAGACGCTGCCGCCCGACGCGATCCTCTGCAACGGTGCCGGCAACTACGCGGCCTGGATCCACCGCTACTACCGCTTCCGGCAGCGCGCCACGCATCTCGCGCCGACCTCGGGCTCGATGGGTTACGGCGTGCCGGCGGCGGTCGGGATCAAGCGGATCTATCCGGAGCGCACGGTGATCTCGCTCGCGGGCGACGGCGACTTCCTGATGAACGGGCAGGAATTCGCCACCGCCGTCCAGTACGATCTGCCCATCGTCTGCATCATCTGCGACAATGCCAGCTACGGCACCATCCGCATGCACCAAGAGCGGGATTTTCCCGGCCGCGTCGCAGCGACCGACCTGCGCAACCCGGATTTTGCCGCCTATGCCCGCGCTTTCGGCGGCTTCGGCATCACGGTGGAGCGTACCGCGGATTTCCCGGCCGCGCTGGAGGCGGCACTCGCCTCGGGCCAGCCGTCCATCATCCATCTGAAGATGTCGACCGACGCGATCTCGCCCGGCATGAGCCTGACCGCAATCCGCGAGAAGGCGCTGGCCGGGAGGTGAACCGGGCCGCGTACCGTCTCACGTGATACCACTTCCGGCGTATCGGATCGGAGCCTTCTTCGTCTTTGCAAGAGTAGCGAAGCAACCCAGGGCCACACCCGCAACGTCAGTACGTTGGCGCCGGATCGCTTCGACTTTGCCTCGCAATGACGGCTGAGCCTGAAGGACACGATGTCCGAACGCATCAGCCGGCGGCGGTCCGGCAGGTCGGCAACGGGCGCAGCGAAACTCGGTAACGGACGCCTCGTCGCGCGCCTTAACCAAGAATTAGCGGGCGAAGTCTCATCTTTGCTCCGGTCATCCGCGGACCGTCCCAGCGCCAGCCACAACCCAGCAGGCCACGTACGCGCTGCGGGTACAGGTCCAGGGGTGAGTACCCTGTCATGAACATGATCGTAGCCGAACCGGCACAAAAAGCCGCCGCGATCCCGGCCAATGCCGCTGCCCTGCGCTGCCGGATGATCGAGGAGACCGACCGCGACGCGGTCGTCGCGCTGTTGTGCAAGGGCTTCTCCGGCCGATCGGAAGCGCATTGGCGCCGGGGTCTGGAGCGCCACATCGCCCGCGGCGTGCCGGACGGCGTGCCGCGCTACGGCTACCTGCTCGAACGCGACGGCGCCGTGGTCGGCGTGCTGCTCACGCTCTACACGCGGATCGAGGACGGTGCCGGCTCGCACCTGCGCTGCAACCTGTCGAGCTGGTACGTGGAGCCGGCCGTCCGGGCCGCGGCCACGCTCCTCGACGGGCGCGCCATGCGCGACAAGTCCGTAACCTATCTCAACATCTCACCGACCGTTCACACCAGGGCGATGCATCGGGCTCGCGGTTTTCGGGCCTACGCCGACGGGCAATTGCTTGCGGCCCCGGCTCTGAGCCGGATCCGGCGCGGGCAGCGAGTCGAGACTCTCGCAGACGCGAACCTCGCGCTGCTGCCCCCGCGGGAACAGGCGATCGCCCGTGACCACGCGGGCTACGGCTGCCTCGTGCTGGTCTGCCGCGAAGGCAATGCGGCCCAGGCCGTCGTCCTGCAGCCGCATCGCATCAAGGCCCTTCCGCGCTGGTCGGCGAGCCCCACCCTCCCCTGCTATCAACTCGTCTATGGCCCGGCGGGCGAAACCCTCGGACGCTGGCTCGGAGCGCTCGGCCGCCACCTGCTGTTCCGGCACGGCATCCCGCTTCTGTTCCTCGATGCGAACGGCCCGATGCCAGGCGTGGTCGGCCGCTACATCCACGACCGCGCTCCGCGCTACGCGAAGGGACCGCACCCCGTCCCGGTCGGGGACCTCAGCTACACGGAGCAGGTTCTGTTCGGCGAGTGAGCGGGCGGCGCCCGTCGCCGACGGCACCATCGCTAGCGGTGTGCGAACTCCCAGTAGAGCTTGCGCGCGAGACGGAAGATCGGACCCGGCTCGAAGCGGGCGTCGTCGAGCCCGATGACCGGGGCCACCTTCGCGAAGTTGCCCGCGGTGAAGACCTCGTCCGCCTGCAGGAAGTCGTCGTAGAGCAGCGTCTTCTCGACGACGGCGACCCCCTCCGCGCGCAACAGCGCGATTACGCGGGCGCGAGTGATGCCCGCGAGGAAGGTACCGTTCGGCACCGGCGTGTAGACGATGCCGTCGCGGGCGAAGAAGGCGTTGGCGTTGGCGAATTCCGCGATGTTGCCGAGACCGTCGCACATCAGGCAGTTGCCGAAGCCGCGCGAGAGCGCTTCCGTCAGCGCTCTCGCGCCGTTCGGGTAGAGGCAGCCGGCCTTGGCGTCCACGGGCGCCATCTCGATCGATGGACGCCGGAACGGCGAGAGGGTCGCCCGCACGCCGGTCGGCAGCGGCATCGGGGCGACGTAGATGGACAGGCACCAGTTGGTGGTCTCGGGGTCGAACCGCACGCCGCCCGCGAAGCCGGATTCCGCCCAGTACATCGGGCGGATGTAGAGCTCGGCATCGTGCGGGAATCGGGCGAGCCCATCTCGGACCAGCCCGTCCCATTGCTCGACGCTCACCTTCGGCTTGAGACCCAAAGCCTCCGCCGAACGGTTCACCCGCGCCAGGTGCAGCTCAAGATCGGGCGTAACACCTTCGAAGGCGCGGGCTCCGTCGAAGACGGTCGAGCCGAGCCACGCGCCATGCGTGCGCGGCCCCATCAGGCGGACGTTGCCGGAGTGCCAATCGCCCTCGAAGAACGTCCAAGTGTCCGTGTCCGGTGTCGACATCGCTCGGGTTTCGCCTCGGCTGCACCGCGTTCGGCGACCCGGTCCGTCACGGCCGGGTCGCGAGGCCGCGCCTGACGCGCGGCTGGTGGATTCGACGGGTGGCGCCGAGGTTCAGGCCGCGCCCAAGCCGACCTGGAAGCCGCCCGGCTTGGCGGTGTTCTTGCCCGTGAGGATACGCTTGATCTTGCCGAAGGCCCGCAGCGGGAAGGTCATCAGCCAGGGCTGCGTCTTCCGGCAGAAGGCGACCTTCCGCACGTATGTCTCGACATGCCAGTGGCAGACCGCCCCACGGGGCAGGAACAGCACGTCGCCGGGACCGAAGGTCTTGGCCGGCCCGTGGCCGTCGCTGATCGTCGCCGAGCCTTCGAGGAAGTAGATCGTCTCGTCGATGTCGTAGATCCACTCGAACTTGCCCGCGGTGCAATCCCAGATCAGCGTGCTGGCCATACCGTCGGCGCCGCTCGACAGCGTGGCGTTGCGTGCCATCGGATTGCCCTCGCGGATCCAGCTCGGCTCGATCGGTGCCGGCGCCAGCTCGACGGTGGTCACGGACGGGATCATCGGTTTGGTCTTCAAGACGGTCTCCCTCGTCGGCGCCAGCCTGCGGATGAGCGAAGCGCAATCTCGGCAGCAATTACGAGGATTCCGACGCCGCGCAAGAACTTCTACTGCGTATTATTAATGACTTCGAACACGCATTTGCGCTGACGGCAGAAAGATCAATATCGCCTCAAGTCTTGAAGTCCTTCTACGGCACATCCGTTCCACGATGGGATCGACACGGAAACGTCCCGAATGATTTCCGCAATTCTGTCGAACGACCGGTCAGGCCTTATAAACCATTGTTTCAGAAGAACTTTTAACGGACGTCCGGCATGGTAGAGGTCATGCCCCGTCGTTTGGCCTGCTCGAACGGATGTCCCGTTACGATACGGACATGCCTGGTTCGACCCTTGCTCGACGGCTGGCAGATCTTGCAACTCCAGCACGGAAATCCCCATGCGCAGCGAGACGATCGCGGTTCACGCCGGCTTCGACCACGATCCGGCGACGCATGCCGTGGCGGTTCCGATCTACCAGAGCGTCGCCTACGCCTTCGACAGCGCCGATCACGGCGCGGCCCTCTTCAACCTCGAGGAGGAAGGCTACCGCTACAGCCGGATCGCCAACCCGACGGTGGCGGTCCTGGAGAAGCGGGTCGCCGAACTCGAGGGCGGCCATGCGGCGCTCGCCGTCGCCAGCGGTCAGGCGGCCCTTCACTACGCCATCGCGACGCTCGCCGACCACGGCGGCAACATCGTCTCGGTGCCCCAGCTCTACGGCACCACCCACACCCTGCTCGCCCATGTGCTGCCGCGTCAGGGCATCCAGTGCCGGTTCGCCGCGAGCGACGACCCGGCCGAGATCGCGAAGTTGATCGATGACGACACCCGCGCGGTCTATTGCGAGTCGATCGGCAACCCCGCTGGCAACATCTGCGACATCGAGGCGCTCGCCCGCGTCGCCCATGCCCGGGGCGTGCCGCTCGTCGTCGACAACACGGTGGCAACGCCGATCCTGCTGCGGCCGATCGATTACGGCGCGGACATCGTCCTCGGCTCGCTGACCAAGTTCATGGGCGGCCACGGCACGACGATGGGCGGCTTCATCGTCGATTCCGGCCGGTTCGACTGGAAAGCGCAGGCCCGGCGCTTCCCGATGTTCTCGGTGCCGGACGTGTCCTATCACGGCCTCGTCTACGCCGAGCATTTCGGCAAGGGCGCCTTCGTGGCCCGCGCCCGCAGCGTCTACCAGCGCACCACCGGCGCCGTGCTGCCTGCGATGAGCGCGTTCCTGCTGCTCCAGGGCATCGAGACCGTAGCGCTCCGAGTCGAGCGGCACGTGCAGAACGGCCGCAGGGTCGCGGAATTCCTGCGCGCGCATCCCGGGATCAGTTGGGTCAACTATGCAGGCTTCCCCGAGAGCCCGCACCACGCGATGGCGCAGAAATATCTCGGCGGCGAGGGCTCCTCGCTGCTCACTTTCGGCGTGCGCGGCGGCTTCGAGGCCGGCAAGTCCTTCTACGACGCGCTCAAGCTGGTGAAGCGGCTCGTCAATATCGGCGACGCGAAATCGCTGGCCTGCCACCCCGCCTCGACCACGCACCGGCAGATGACGCCGGCCGAGCAGGCTTCCGCCGGCGTCTCCCCGGAGATGATCCGAATCAGCGTCGGCATCGAGCACATCGACGACATCACCGACGACCTCGATCAGGCGCTCGCAGCGGCCAACGTTCTCGCCCGCGCGGCGTGACCGCCGTCTGCGCGGCGATTAGCCAGGAGTTCTTCGCAATGCTGGATCACGGACATCCCAGCCCCGCTCCCTCCACAGGATGGGACGGCTCCGAAGCGACGCCGGTCATGCCCTCATGGCCGCGCATCGAGCGGCCGCTGCGGATCGGCCTCCTGAACAACATGCCTGACGCGGCCTTCGTCCAGACCGAGCGGCAGTTCCGGCAACTCATCGGCCAGGATGCGGTGCTCGCACCGTTCGTCTTCCGCGACCTTCCGCGCGGACCCATCGTCCGCGCCCATATCGATGCGCATTACGCGCCGCACGAAGCACTCGCGGCGGCGCGGCTCGATGCCCTCGTCGTCACCGGATGCGAGCCGAAGGCCCAAAACCTCGACGACGAGCCGTTCTTCGCACCGCTCGGCGCGGTGGTGGATTGGGCCGCGGCCAACACCGTCTCGACCCTGTTCTCCTGTCTCGCCTCTCACGCGGCGGTCCTGCATCTCGACGGCATCCGGCGCAGGCCGCTGCCCGCAAAGCATTCCGGCGTCTACGCCTGCGCGGCCGTTCCGCATCCGCTCCTCGCCGGCATGCCGGACACCGTCGCGGTGCCGCATTCCCGCTGGAACGACCTGGCGGAAGCCGATCTCGTCGCCCGTGGCTACACGGTGCTGCGACGCTCGGCCGAGATCGGGGTCGACCTGTTCGTGCGCGAGACCGGCAGCCTGTTCGTGTTCCTGCAGGGCCACCCGGAATACGCGCCCGACAGCCTCGCCCGCGAGTACCGCCGCGACGTCGGTCGGTTCCTGGACGGCAGCCGTGACACTCATCCGCCGCTGCCGGAGAACTATTTTTCCGCGGAGGCCGTAGCTCGCCTCAACGCCTTCGCGGCGGAAGCGCAGGCGCGGCGCGAGCCCGAGCTGTTCACCCGGTTCCCGAGCCTCGCGGCTGCCCCGCCAAGGGTGCCATCGTGGCAGGAGCCGGCGGTACAGCTCTTTCGCAACTGGATCGCGCAAGTCGCCCTGCGCCGGACTGTCGGCGCGGAGCTCTGCGCGGTTTGACACGACATCCGGTTGATTGGGTCAGGTGGCGCAGTTCTTCTCCTACCCCATCGGAGCTACGGGGCCTGTACGGATTTGATTCGATATCCCACCCACGCCCTCACCCTGAGGTTCCGGAGCGTAGCGGAGGCCGCACGGGGGTCTTCCTGGTCCCGACGCGATCCCTTGGAGAACCCTTCGAGGCCCGCTGACGCGGGCACCTCGAGGTGAGGTTCCGGGTGGGAGATAAAGAGAGCCAAACGGCTTCGGAACAGCTTCATATCGGGCGCAACCATACGGGGAAGAGAGAGTCTTCGCCGATCGACTGATGCACGCGATACGGTCTGAAACCGTCCGAAGCCTGATCCTCCAACAACGCAGATTCATGGCCGCCTCCCCTCTCCCCCCACCGTCGCAGCGGCCCTCCTCGACCTCGGGCTGGATCGGCGCGCTCGAACGGACCGCGCGCATCGATGCGCAGCCGGAACGCATTTTCCCCCGCGTCATCGACGAACTGGCCACCCGCCACGGCACCGCCCCGGCCCTCATCGGCACGGACGAGACGCTGAGCCACCGTGATCTCGCAGCGCGCCAGAACCGCTACGCCCGCTGGGCGCTCGCCCGGGGGCTGGTCAAGGGCGAAACCGTCGCCCTGCTGATGACCAACCGGCCCGATTTCCTGGCGATCTGGCTGGGCCTCACCCGCGTCGGCGTCCGGGTGGCGCTGCTCAACACCAACCTGCGGGATCGCAGCCTCGCCCATTGCATCGACGTCGCGGCCCCCCGGCTTCTCATCCTGGAGGCCGATCTCGCCGAGGCCGTCGCGAGCGCGCAGCCGCATCTGGCGAAGCAGCCCGACATCGTCTGGCAGGGGCCCGGTGCCGGAGGACCGTCGTTGGCCGAGGCCGCCGCCGGCTACTCCGAGGCTCCGCTGCAGGCAGGAGAGGGACCGGCCGTCACGGTGCGCGACGAAGCTCTGCTGATCTTCACCTCCGGCACCACCGGCCTGCCCAAGGCCGCGCGGGTAAGCCACCACCGCATCATGATGTGGACGCACTGGTTCGCCGGATTGATCGATGCCGGCGCGGACGACCGGATGTACAATTGCCTGCCGCTCTACCACTCGGTCGGCGGCGTCGTGGCACCCGGCAGCGTGCTCATCGGCGGCGGCTCCGTGGTGATCCGCCCAAAATTCTCGGCGAGCGCCTTCTGGCGCGACGTCACCGAGACCGGCGCGACGGTGTTTCAGTATATCGGCGAACTCTGCCGCTACCTCACCGTGGCACCGCCGGACCCGTTCGAGCGCCGGCACGCCCTGCGGCTCTGCACCGGCAACGGAATGCGGCCCGACGTCTGGGAGCGGTTCCGCGAGCGCTTCGCGATTCCCCGCATCCTCGAATTCTATGCGGCCACCGAGGGCACGGTCTCGCTCTACAACGTCGAGGGTAGGCTCGGCGCGGTCGGACGCGTGCCGCCCTTCATGGCGCGGCGCTCACCGGCCCTGATCGTGCGGCACGACGTCGAGACCGGGCTGCCGCTGCGCGATGCCGCCGGCCGCTGCGTGCCGGCCGATCCGGACGAGCCCGGCGAGCTGCTCGGCCGGCTGTCGGCGAAGGCCGAACACAGCTTCGAGGGCTACACCAGCGCCGAGGAGACCAGCCGCAAGATCGTTCGCGACGCGCTCCAACCGGGCGATGCCTGGATGCGCACCGGCGACCTGATGCGGAAGGATGCTCAGGGCTTCTTCTATTTCGTCGATCGGATCGGCGACACCTTCCGCTGGAAGGGCGAGAACGTCGCGACCACCGAGGTCGCCGAAGTGCTCGGCCATTGCCCGGGCGTGCTGGAAGCCAGCGTCTACGGCGTCGCCGTGCCCGGTTCCGAAGGCAAGGCCGGCATGGCCGCGCTGACGACCGGCGCGAGCTTCGACATCGATGCGTTGCACGCCGCCCTGGCGGAAGGGCTACCGGCTTACGCGCGTCCGGTCTTCCTCCGGATCGTCCAGGATTTCGCGCATACCGAGACGTTCAAGCAGAAGAAGGCCGTGCTCGCCGCCGAAGGCTTCGATCCGGAGCGCATCGGCGATGCCCTCTACATCGATCGCGATGGGCAGTACCGGCCACTCGATCCGGCGACTTATGCAGCGGTCGGCCGAGGCGACGTGCGCCTGTAGCGGGGTCCGATCAGCGATCGCGCGTCACGGCCGTACCCGCGCACGGGCATCGTCGAGAATACGCGTCAGGGACTCTGCCAGTGCGATGCGCGGCTTCCAGCCCGTGGCACGGGTGAGCGCCGAGGCATCGCCGCTCGCGGTGGGAATCTCCGACGGTCGCAGCCGGTCGGCCGCGACGCGGATCTCGAACGGCACCCGAGCCTGCTCGCGCAGGCCGTTGAGCAGGTCGGAGATCGGCCGGGCGCGACCCGAGCCGACGTTGAAGACGGAGCGCGGCTCCAGGCTGTCCGATCCGCGGATCACCGCGGCATACGCCGCGACGACATCGCCGACGTCCAGAAAATCGCGTCGCGCCGTCAAGTCGCCGACATCCAAAACCGGCTCGGAAAGCCCGGCCTCGATCCGGGCGATCTGTCCGGCGAATGAGGGGACGACGAAGCGCTCGTCCTGCCCCGGTCCGATATGGTTGAACGGCCGCAGCGTCACCAGCCGGATCCCCGCCGCGGGCAGCACGTCGGCGAGCAGTCCCTCCGCCGCGAGCTTGGTGCGGGCATAGGTGTTGGCCGGTTGCGGAACGACCGTCTCGTCGAGCGCTTCGCCCGCGAGGAAGGCGCGGCCGTAGACCTCGCCGGAGCTCGCGAACAGGAACGTCGAGCCGGGTGCCCCGGCGACCATCGCCTCGGCGACATTGAGAACTCCCAGAAGGTTGACCCGCCAAGTCTCCGCAGGCGCGCCGCCAGCCTGCCCGACGGATGACAGGCCGGCGAGATGCAGCACGTGCGTCGGCGCGAACGCTGCGAAGAAGCGTGACAGCGTGGCGCCGTCGAGAAGATCGATCGCGGCCAGGCTCACGCCCTCGGGAGCGTTCTCCGGTACGTGGAGCCCGAGCCCGGCAATCGCATCGCCCGGCGCGCGAGCCCCCGCCAAGGCTCGCAGGGCATGGCGGCCGACGAACCCGCCAACGCCGGTGATCAGGATCCGGGTCACCATTCATCCCTCGACGCCCGAGCGCCCGGTCCGCCGAAGGCTCGGTCAGCGCCTCGGTGAAATGAATGCATCGGCTGCGCCGGGCCGATCAATGCCCCCCGCCGATTGTCCCGCCCGTTTCGGTCCGGGTCGGAGCGATTCGACGAAGCGCGCGAGCGCAAGTGATCGTCGTCGCTCGGCGTGTTGCGCGGCGCACGCGCGGCATGGCGCCCTCTCGGGCCGCACAGCTTCGGGTTCACGGCCCGGTAAGCCCGAGCCGATACCAACGCCTCTCGAGCGCACCACACCCTTCGCCGATGGCCGTCCGGACCGACCGATCATCGACTCTCGTCCCGCCCCGGCCTAAGGCCGCCCCCATCAGACCGCAACCGCACGGAGCCCCAGTCATGAACGCCCACGTCAGCCCCGCCGGCCAGGACGTCTCCTCCTCCGAGGGCGTTGCCGCCGACGAACTGCGCCAGTTCATCGAGCGCATCGAGCGCCTGGAAGAGGAAAAGGCTGCGATTGCCGGCGACATCAAGGAAGTCATGGCCGAGCTGAAGGGCCGCGGCTTCGACGTGAAGGCCGTCCGCACCATCCTGCGTCTGCGCAAGAAGGATCACGCCGAGCGCCAGGAGGAAGAGGCCATTCTGGAACTCTACATGCAGGCCCTCGGAATGGTCGTCTGACGATCGACGCCGTGTGACCGCCCCGCCTTCCTTGACGCGTCGCCGTCTCCCCAGGGCGATGCCGTTCGGGCCCTCCCGGGACGCCGGCCGTATGATCCGATCCCGTCGGGCGTCGCTTTGTAGCACGCGCCCGAATTCCGCAGCGGCGGCCGAGTTCCTATCTATCGGGAACGACTACTCGGTTTCGACCCGAAGGAGGACGGATGATGAGCAACGAGCGAGCTATTCTCGCCGGAGGATGCTTCTGGGGCATGCAGGATCTGATCCGGCGCCAGGAGGGTGTGGTGTCGAGCCGCGTCGGCTATACCGGCGGCGACGTGCCGAATGCGACCTACCGTAACCACGGCACCCATGCCGAGGCGATCGAGATCACATATGACCCGGAGCGCACGAGCTTCCGGCGGATGCTGGAGTTCTTCTTCCAGATCCACGACCCGACCACTCCGAATCGCCAGGGCAACGACCGCGGTCTGAGCTACCGTTCGGCGATCTACTACACTGACGACGAACAGCGCCGGGTTGCCGAGGCCACCATCGCCGATGTCGACGCCTCAGGCCTCTGGCCCGGAAAGGTGGTCACGGAGGTCGTGCCGTCGGGGCCGTTCTGGGAGGCCGAGCCGGAGCACCAGGACTATCTGGAGCGACGTCCCGATGGGTACACCTGCCACTTCATCAGGCCGAACTGGACGTTGCCGGCCCGGGCCGAAGCGCTTCAGGGAGCTTGAGGGAAATACCCCCGTTCGCAGGCGTCGCCGACCGAGGCGGCGTCGCGAACGGCACGAGGACCGGACCGCTCGCGCGACGACCACATCCAAAACGATCGCGGCAAGAAGTTCGAACGGCTATGGAGCCGGTAGCGCGACGCCGCTGGTAGTGAGGATCGTCGAGATCGAACCTGTCTGCGTCGGGTTTTCCCTAATACTGCAAAAAAACAGCTAATCGCTTCGGAAATCCGCATTTAACTTTGCTGACCACCAAATTTCCAATGACATCTGAGCAAATTATGGACAATTTTCCTACAGCACCGATCAGAGAATGAAACCGAATTTACAGTGAAAGCTGATGCGCCAGCATGGTTGAGTAGGATGGGTCCATCGGCAGCTTTGCGCTCATTCCAGTGAAAGACAGCGTGTGCTCTTACTCCCTGGAGGGAGGCTGAGCGGCGTGGTTTCGTTGGATTTCCGCTTGGGTGCTTTCGGAGCGATAGCAGACGAGCGCACGTTCGCTGAATAGCGAGCGCTGGCTGCGAGATGATCGCGATCCGGTTTCGAAAGGGACAGGCCGATCACTGCACACCTGAAGGCTGCCGCGTCAGCAGGGCCGGCGGGTTGAGCGAGCGCTGCTCGCGGATGCATGCTAGACCGCCAGCCTTCTAGGAGTGCGGGCTTGTCCGTCGTTCGGCGACACAACGTGAGGCAGGCTGGCGCCGGTGCGACCGCCATGGTCTTCGCGCATGGCTTCGGCTGCGACCAGAACATGTGGCGCTTCGTGGCTCCGGCCTTCGAGGAGCGCTACCGCACGATCCTGTTCGACCATATCGGGGCCGGCGGATCGGACTTGGCCGCCTACGACGCCGACAGGTACGCCTCTCTCGACGGCTATGCCGACGACGTGGTCGCGCTCTGCCGCGGCCTGTCGGTGACCGGTGGCGTGTTCGTCGGCCATTCGGTAAGCGCCATGATCGGCATCCTCGCCGCGAAGAAAGCCCCGCAGCTGTTCGACAGCCTCGTCCTGGTCTGCCCCTCGCCGCGCTATCTCGACGACGACGGCTACGTCGGCGGCTTCACCCGCCCGCAGATCGACGAGCTGCTCGACTTCCTCGACACGAACCACATGGGGTGGTCCCAGGCGATGGCGCCGGCGATCATGGGGAACGCCGACCGGCCCGAACTCGGTGAGGAGCTGACCAACAGCTTCTGCCGCACCGACCCGGACATCGCGAAGCGCTTCGCCCGCACGACCTTCCTCGCCGACAACCGCGCCGATCTCGCGGGCGTAGAGGCGCGCTGTCTCGTCATCCAGAGCTCCGAGGACGTGATCGCACCACAGGAGGTCGGCGCCTACGTGCACCGGCACCTGGCGAACAGCGAGCTCGCGCTGCTCGACGCGACGGGCCATTGCCCCAACCTGAGCGCGCCTGCGGAGACCATCGCGGCCATCCAGGCTTTCCTTCGAGGACCGAGCCGTGGATGAGACGGCCGCCACCCTTCCGGTGCCGGACGTGGACGACCTGGAGGACCTGTTCGAGAACGCGCCCTGCGGCTACGCCTCCGCCCTGCCGAACGGACGCATCTCCAAGGTCAACCGGACGCTCTCGACCTGGCTGGGTCACCTGGCGGACGAACTCGTCGGACGCCGCTTCCTCGACCTCCTGAACATCGCCGGCAAGGTCTATTACGAGACCCATTTCGCGCCGATGCTGCGGATGCAGGGCTTCTTCGCCGAGGTCGCCCTCGACCTCGTGCGCGCGGACGGCACGACGCTGCCGGTCCTCGTCAACGCCGTCGTCCGCAAGGACGAGGCGGGCGGCGTGCGCTTCATCCGGATCACCGTCTTCAACGCCTCGGACCGTCGGCGCTACGAGCGGGAGATGCTCGACGCGCGCCGGGTCGCGGAGCAGGCCACGGTCGCGCTGCGGGAACTCAACCTGACGCTGGAAGCCCGGGTCGCCGACCGGGCGCGCGCCCTGGATCGGGCTTGGCGGCTCTCGCCGGATCTCCTGGCCATCGCTGACGCGCAGGGGACGCTGCTGGCGGTGAACGCGGCCTGGACGGACTTGCTCGGCTGGGAGGGCTCCGACCTCGTTGGGCAGGGCTTCGCCGGGCTCACTCACCCGGACGATCTGGAGCCGACGCGGGCCGCCCTCGGCCGCATCATGACGGCGCCGCTCGTCGAGCCTTACGAATACCGCCTCAGGCACAGGGACGGGACCTATCGCCGGTTCGCCTGGACGGGGGCGTTCGAGGACGGCCAGATCTACGCGACGGGCCGGCACACGACGGTCGAGCACGAGCAGGCTGCCGCGCTGGTGCGGGCGGAGGAGGCGTTGCGCCAGTCGCAGAAGCTGGAAGCGGTCGGGCAGTTGACCGGCGGCGTGGCGCACGACTTCAACAACCTCCTGACCATCATCCGCTCGTCCGTCGACTTCCTGCGCCGGCCGGACCTGCCCGAGGACCGCCGCACCCGCTACATGGACGCGGTCTCCGACACGGTCGACCGGGCGGCGAAGCTCACCGGCCAGCTCCTCGCCTTCGCGCGACGCCAAACCCTAAAGCCGGAGATGTTCAACGTCGGCGAAAGGCTTCGCGGCGTCGCCGACATGCTCGACACCGTCACCGGCGCTCGGATCCGCGTCGTGACCGAGATCCCGGACGAGCCGTGCATCGTGATGGCAGACGTGAGCCAGTTCGAGACTGCGCTCGTCAACATGGCGGTGAACGCCCGGGACGCTATGGACGGCGCGGGCACGCTGACGTTGCGCCTGGACCATACCGGCAACCTGCCGCCGATCCGCGGGCATGCCGCCGCGCCCGGCCGGTTCGCGTGCGTCTCCCTCACCGACACCGGCAGCGGGATCGCGCCCGACCAGGTCGCCCGCATCTTCGAGCCGTTCTTCACAACGAAGGAGATCGGCAAGGGAACCGGGCTCGGGCTCAGCCAGGTCTTCGGCTTCGCCAAGCAGTCTGGCGGCGACGTCGAGGTCGAGAGCGAGCCCGGCCGCGGCACCACCTTCACGCTCTACCTGCCGAAGATCATAGGGGATGCCTGCGAACCGTCGGCAGCCCTTCCCGACGATGGGAGCTTTCCGAGCGGCGAGGGCCAGTGTGTGCTCATCGTCGAGGACAATGTCGAGGTCGGCCGCTTCGCCACCCAGATCCTGGAGGATATCGGCTACAGGACGACCTGGGCCGCCAACGCCGAGGAGGCGCTGGAGAAGCTCGGCACCGATGGCGCCAGCTTCGACCTGGTATTCTCCGACGTGGTCATGCCCGGCATGGGCGGCATCGCGCTGGCCAAGGCACTCCAGCACCGGCTGCCGCATCTGCCGATCCTGTTGACGTCTGGCTACAGCCATGTGCTGGCTCAGGACGGGCTGCACGGCTTCGAGTTGTTGCACAAGCCGTATTCGGCCGACCAGCTTGGGCGCATCCTGGGCAAGGTGGTGCCACGGCCGCGGGACTGAGCAACCGTCCGTGCCGGTCGGATGAAGGAAATGGGCGCAATTCTGCCGGAACGGCGGCGGGGCGAACGACTGCTTCCCGGCGTGGTGGGGGCCGTGAATTACGACTAGCTCGGGTCGAAGGCGGAGGATCTTGCTTCCGGGCAGGCTGCCAACTTCTGTTTTCGGCGCAAAGCCGCCCATCGTTGCCGCCGGATCAATCGTGTCCTGATCTACCTGCCAGAAAGGGAATCCAAGAAAGCCTTTCACATCCACGCCCGGACAAGTATTTTGCGTCAACGTCAGAGCACTGTTGTTGCCATTCGACGACGGAGATCACCGCGAAACCGTAAGGCCACTTACAGCCCGATAATCATACTCGATAGGTCACTAAGCGAAAGACCTGAGGTTCGCTAAACCATCAGAATTCCAATACCGGGCCTAGCTGTCGAGTACCTTGAGCGACATTTCATTTCGAACTATCTCTCGATATGAACGAAACGCTCTCGCACGATCTCGTGCCGGCCTAGCAGAAAATCTGGCCCGTCTTCTGAGATTATCGAGTTTTGCCGGCCCGTCGACCCGAATTGTTGACGCAATTCCTGCGCGCAGAGACGGGATGCGGCCGTTGAAGGCGTCTACCGGCACGAAGCAAATTGTTACGGAGAACGACGCCAACTTTTTTGCGGGACTACCTGGTGGAGCTGAGCGGGCTCGAACCCACGTTCGATTAACCCATTGCGGTTATGGAAGTCTTTGGAGGCCCGAAGGATTTCGGGACGCATCCTGGGACGAACGTGGGACTTATCCTCCCGTAGCTCCGGATCTAACCTTGCCTCGCCAGCCAGATCCCAAGAAGGCCTATCTCGAACTCCACGGCACGACCTGGCGCGTCAGCGTCGCCGTTCCGAAGGAGGCCCGCAAGGCGCTCGGCACCGGCCGGCTGAAGCACAACCTTGGCACCGACAGTCTCTCGGTCGCGAACGTCCTCAAGCGGCAGCACGTCGAGCGGTTCAAGAGGCAGATCCAGGATGCGCTGGACGCGTCCCGCGGCCCCAGCAGATCCGACCTCAACGTCGCGCTTGAACTCGGCAAGGTCGCCGGACGGCTGCGGGAGCAGGGAACGCCGGAGGAGTGGCGCGCCTTCACCGACGCCGTCTACGAGCGGCAGGCCGAGATCCGTTGGAAGGATGCCCGGTGGATCACGGTCGAGGACCCCGAGGACGGTCCGTTCGAGCAGGAGCAGGAACGGCCCGAGCAGGCCCGGAAAGCCGACCTCTTTTCCGACGTCGCCTATGGACGCGCGACTCCGATAGACCTCCACCATGAGGCCTATCTGGCGCAGCTGTTCGTGACACGGCGTACGAAGTCCGACGACGAACGCGCCCTCAAGCTCATCCTTCAGTGGTGCGCGAGGGATGGAATCCCCCCGTCGGTCGAGAGGATCGACGGGAAGAGGGCCTATGCCTTCGCCGATGCGCTGAAGGAGATGACCGGTCTCGATCACGTGACGCTCAACAAGTACATCGGTCGGCTGTCGTCGTACTGGCAGTACCTGGTGCAGCGGACGGATGCGGCGAAGACCAACGTGTTCGCCGGCGTCGTGGTGAAGGGACCGAAGAAGCCCCACGACCAGAAAGAGCGGCCCTTCTCGAATGGAGAACTGGCACGGCTGCTCCTGGGGCCGGCGACGCCGCACATGTCGGACCTGATGATGATCGGCGCGCTGACCGGCGCCCGTCTCGACGCCATCGTCCGGCTTAGGGTGTGCGATACCGCGAACCGCTGCCTGCTGTTCCAGCCGCAGAAGTCGGAGACGACCGCGCGCTACGTCCCCGTGCATCCGGACCTCGCGGCGGTGATCGCGCGGCGAACGGCGGGGAAGGCGCCAAGCGACGACCTCTTCCCCGAATGGCCGCCTGTAACGGACCCGAACTCGAAGCGCGAGCGCAGCTTCAAGGCCTCGAACCATTTCACGGATTACCGACGTTCGGTCGGCGTCAGCCACGACATCCCTGGGGTGCGGCGCTCCCTCGTAAATTTCCACTCATTCCGGCGGTGGTTCATCTCCCGCTTGGAACAGGCAGACGTTGCCGACAGCCTGATCGCCGCCGTCGTCGGCCACAAGCGCAGCGGCATCACGCTCGGCGTCTACAGCGAGGGTCCGGTGATGGGGTCCGCGCGCAGGGCTGTGGCGAAGGTGAGATTGCCGCCGCTGGACGGAAGCCTTGTGCAGGAGCCGGACCAGGTCATCGCGCGGTCTTAGCCGTCGCGCCGACATCCGGCCCGAGACGTCACCCGAAGGTCCGGCATCCCCTTGTGCCCCGCCCGAAACCCTAGCCTCGCCGACGGCAGGGAATTGCCGGCGAGGGCCATCCCGAAGGAGGCTTTCCCATCAGCCCAGCATACGACTCCTACATCAGGTCGCTTGCCTGGCAGGCGAGCCCGGCCCGCCTAGCCGAAATCGAGGCGGCGGGACGCCGGTGCCGCGTCTGCTACGCGGGGGCGGCGGACGCCGTGCTGGAGGTCCACCATCGAACCTACCTCCGCTTCGGACGCGAGCATCCCTCGGACCTGACGTTACTGTGCAGACCCTGCCACCGGGTGGTGACGGACGAGCTGCGCCGTCGCCGTTACGCCCGCAGACCGGTCGGGCCGCCGCAGGACGTCCGAGACCTCGTTCCCGGTCGCCGCCTGACCACCGTCCCGGCCTATGGAGATGCCATTGCGACACGAGCGGCTGACGATCGAACTGACGGGCACGGCACCGCTGCTCATGCGGTCCGGGCGGATGGTGGATCCCCTGGACCCCGTCGCGCAGGAGATCGCGGCGATCACACGCAAGCGCGTTCGCACCGAGGCGGACATCGCACGGATCGATGAGCTCGAATGGACGGGTGGTCTGTGGGCCTTGTCCGGCAAGCCCTGCGTGCCGGCCGAGGCGATCGAGGCCATGGTCGCCGAGGCGGCCAAGCTGAAGCGGGCCGCGAGATCGGTCCGCGCCGGCTTCCTCGTGCCGGAGACGCCGACCCTGGACTACGACGGCCCGCGCGACCTGGAGACGCTTAGGTGCGACGCCCGGTTCCGGCTCCGCGTTCCCGTCGCAATCGGGCCGCGACGGATCATGCGGACCCGGCCACGCTTCCCGGCCGGATGGAGATTGGCCTTCGAGGCCGACTACCTTCCCGACGTCCTGAACCCGCGGGACATCGGGGAATTTATCGCCTTGGCCGGACATCGTGTCGGCTTGGGCGATTGGCGGCCGCGGTTCGGCCGCTTCCTGGCGCAGGTCACGGCAAGGCAAGGGCTCGGCTAGGCGAGGTCAGGTTTGGTTAGGCATGGGGGCAGCCCGATGGGTCGGCCCGCGACGCCCGAGCATTGCGCTCGGGCGTCGCTTGCCAAGGATCGGATCTCCTCTCTTTCAGCACGACGCGCGTAGGCTCCTCGATTTAAATCTTTGATTTTGCTGAGTTTATATGTTTGTCGATAAATCAAAGTATAGGATAACGCATCTAATCCTTCAGTCAGGCTAAAGCGTCGTATATCGGCTTATAAAAGGCCGGTCTCAGCTGAAAAAATGTTGCCAATACCGGTTGTTTTGCAAGAAATACGTTGACTCTTGCGAGCCGGCACTGCCAGCAGTTTACGGATAGGGCGGCGGCGTCTTGACGGCACGCTGGGCGGACCTCCGAGCCGTAAACGGCACGCGACACGGCGGCCAGTCGCGCCAAGATCGACCTGTCAGGAGACCGAACCGGATGGCGCAAACTCCCAAGCTCTCCAAGCCAGGTGCCGGCGGGCGGCCGCGTACCCGGTCGCGGCTGTGGAAGAGCGGCGGGATCGGAAGGGCCGCCCAGGCGGAGGTTCTGAAGGCCTATCAACTACGGCTCGTGGCCGAGGGACGGGGCGTGCCCGCGCATCACAAGCGGCCCGACGACATCTGGTGGACCCAGGTCCGGCGCGAGACGGGGCTCAACCAGGAAATCCAGGCCGTCGGCTGCGTTGCCCGGCTCGCGGTCGAGGCAATGGCGTCCGAGATCGGTCTGACCGTCGTTCGGGGACTCGACGTCATCACGCTGGGCCGCTTCAAACAGAAGGCCTTGGCCGAACGCGAGCGCAACCTGCGGGCGCGGACGGACATGGATCTCCAGGGGCGCAAGAAGGCGTTGGCGAACCTGCGTTGGGCACTCGGATGCGTGTCAAAAGTTTACGGCGACCGGTCCGCAGCGCGGGAGTCTATCGAGGGTCTGCTCCATGATCCTGATACGGCCGGCGGGAGCCTGCGCGCCGAGTTGTCGTGGTGCCTCAGGTTCCTGGCCGTCAACGAGGCCGACGCCGACCTGCCGGACGACTTCGGCGGAGCGTTGCGTCGCGCCCTCACCAAGGCGGGCCAGCCCCGGCGCACGGCTGCGGCCACGATCGGCATGAACGAAGGCAGCCTGAGCAACTGGATGAACGGCATGTGCGGCCCCTCGCAGCGGTCCATGCATCTCGTCGCGGCCCTCGAAAGGCTCTGCAACCTGCCCGAGGGCAGCCTCGCGTCGAGGGTGCGGTTTCGAAGGAGCGGGAAGGGTTCCATACCCCGGAACGTCACGCTACCCCCCGACTTTCCGGCCAGATCGGCGCAGCGGAAGAGGTTGCTTGTCCAGCTGCCCAACGACATCGCGACGATGGAGCAGTCAGCGCGCGACACCCTGATTGGGGACCTTTGTGACCGGCTCCGCGAGGAACAGGTTCGGCGCGACCGCGTGGTCGAACGCACCGCTGGTCAACCCTATCGCCTGTCGCTCTGGCCGCGTGAGCTGCAGGAGGAATGGAGCGATCTCGTTCGCTTCAAGGGAGAGGCGGCGCTTGAGCGGCTGACAGACGAACGCGAAGGCAAGCGTTGGAGGCGCGGAACGCAGGAGATCGTTAAGTCGCACCTGTCCAGCCTGTTCGGTTTCCTGACCCACGAGCAGCGGCCCGGCGCACTTCCGGTTGCCGACCTCAGCCTCGCCTATCTGGTTTTCTCGGGCAAGCTCAGCGGCCTGTTCCTCCGCTTCCGCAGTGAGCGTAACGCGAAGTTCGATCCGGCGCGGGGCGCCTACATCACCGGCGCCGACATCACCGGCATCCATTTCGTCAAGGCCTTGCTCAAGCCCGAGACCGGATGGCTGACCCAACGTCCGGAACTGGCCGCGCGGCTGAGACCGGTCGACGGCATCGCCACGGCCGAGGACATCGACCGAGTGCGCGCCGATTGGGCCGGGGCCTGCGCCGACGCCAACCGGGCGTGCCGCCGGCTGGTCCGGGCGCACGAACAGTTCGTCGCCCGCGGACGCAACAGCCACGAGGCGGTGCTGCCCATCCTGAAGTTTCCGAACCCCCTCTCTGCCCTTCGGAAGCTGAACTCCGAGCTGCGGATCGTGCGGGAGGCAACCGCATCGAACACGCTGGCCGGCGCTTACGCACTCAGGGACCAAGTCCTGGGCGGCATCGTCGCGCAATATCCGTTGCGCCCCGAAACCCTCTCGCTGATCGACCATCCATCGGAAGGGACCGGCCACTTGCGACAGGAGGAGGGCCGGTGGCGGCTTTGCATCTCGCGACTCGACTTCAAGAATTGGGAATCTCCGTATTTTCGGGTCGGCCACGACGGCTGGCGGGATTTCGACGAGGAACTCCTCGACGTGGAGGGCCTGTACGATGCCATCGAGGATTACATCGCCTGGGGGCGGCCCCTACTGTTGGCCGGGCCGGCCAAGCATCTCGCGCTTCGTACGCCGGCGCTCTTCGTCCTTGTCCCGCACCGGAACAAAGTCGGCCAGGTCGTTAGGCGCGAGCGCATGGTCGTGAGGCCGGAAGGGGGAGTTCCGCCGGCGATTGATCCCGGGCGCATGACCGCCGATCACATAGCCGACCGGTTCCTTCTCATCACGGGCCGCCATCTCGTTTGGCGGGAGAGTACGGGTTCGGGCATTCCGGGCGTGCGCCCGTTCGCGCCGCAAGCCTGCCGGCACATCGTGGCTACGGGTGTCCTCAAGCTGACGCGAGGCGATTACAGCGCCGCTGCCGATGCCATTCAGGACGACATTCCGATGATCAGGAACACGTATGGCCGGTACCTCCCAACCGACCGGAGGCATGTTGTCCGTCGCGTCTTCGAGGAAGCCTACGAAGGCGATCTCGGCTTCGAGGCCGATAGACCCGCCTCGCCGCGCGACAGGTTGACCTTACCAAAGCGTTCGGCCGGGTCGGGCACCTGGGCGGAGGAAATAAGCGAGCCGAGCCGATTGGATCACCGTCCTCCGGCTTGGTTGGCGCGCGCGCCGGCGGCTCGGGGGCGGTACGATTGACCGAGGCATCTAACCCTTCAGTGTGAATCGGCTTCGAAGCATGACCCCGGCAAGATCGAATCTAACTCTTTCAACGATCTAGAAAAAACGAAACGGAGGTGGTGTCACGATCGGTGCCGATGCCAACCCCGCCTCAAAGCAAATTTCAGCTTCAATTTCAAAGTATTGAGTGGTATTTATGAGGGGTGAACCTTCGACGCTTATTCACAGGCGAGGCGCTACCAGCTCACGCCCCGGCTATTCAAGGCGAGGGCGATCACGCGAACCTCAAGCTTAATCGCCTTCAGGAGTATCCTTTGCCTTCTTGATAGCAAAAATCCGCTCTACCTTTGCTAGTAAGTTGTTTTCATATTGAATTTCCATCTCGTCTCGGCGCAGACTAACGGTCGTTTGCCCCTTCTTGAGGATAAAGTTTCGTTCTGTTTTTGTAATTTCATTGCAAATCGAGCCGATCAATTTCTTATCGTCCGTCAGGATCGCAGACTTTAAACCAATAAGCTTAAAGTCTACATTGGTAATCTCGTTCTGAAAATATTTAGTCTCAAATATGCTGTAGCGATATAATCGTAGAAAAAAGTAGGCGAATATCTGGATTACAACTACGAGAGAAAATCTGATAGCAAATCTTATAGCTATATCAGTTGTCGCCACCCCGCCAACGATATCAACTGTTGTTGCGGCTATAAAATACCACAGCAGCCCAATTCCGAATAGCGACACCATTGCGCCAATTACAAGATTGAGATTGGCTCTGCGGCCAAGTGTAAAAACCTCTTGTTGCAAGCGTCGTCTGGTATCTTCCGCTATGCGATCCACAAAACTCGAAACTTCTGCGGAAAAAGAAGTTTCTTTATATTTTCCTTCCCAATACTTTGAGAGCTGACCAATTACGTCATTAGTCAATCTGTCGCGAGCAATAAGTAACGCTTGATCTTTATCTTCTTTACTAAAAATTGCTCCTTGAGACTGTTTTTGCAGCGCGACTATCTCTTTCTGAAGCGATTGGATCTGATCTTTTAGCGGATCTACTTCACTACTAATAAATCCCAATTCTATTTCAGGAGGGGGAAATGACACCTTTTTAGCGGATTGAAGATAATTTAGCATCTCTAAGGATGTACCTAATAGGATTATCAACCCGCCAAACGTAAATAGCAGTTGTTGAGTGATTTTATCTAAGATGCCTGCCGAACTAATGGTAATGGCTATAATTACCAAGCCAGTTCCCAATATGGGAATGGTTCGAGAGCGACTAATAACTTGAGCAATTTCTACAGGTGCGGACATCGGTTTATCAATACATTACCGTTCAAGGGTAGTGGTCTCATACCAGATGGAACTTAGGTCGACCGTTACCGGTTGGCTACAGCCTTTAAAATTCATCAGCCCCAAAACCATACCTACAGCTCCGCGACGCCGAGCCGACAATAATCCGGCAGCGGTCCCGCCCGTCAGGGCGGTTTTGCTTGCCTGCCCATAAGCGAGCATCAACAAGAGCCAACACCAGCCGTACAACAGCCCCCGCCGAGCCGTTCATCCCGCCGATCAGGCCAAGGGTGAAGCGGCAGAGCATCGTTTCCGGGATTGGCTCGATGAGGGCGTGCTGCCGCACCTCTATATTGATCAGACGCCCATGAGCGTCCCCGC
This sequence comes from Methylobacterium haplocladii, assembly GCF_007992175.1. Classification (GTDB taxonomy): domain Bacteria; phylum Pseudomonadota; class Alphaproteobacteria; order Rhizobiales; family Beijerinckiaceae; genus Methylobacterium; species Methylobacterium haplocladii. The sequence continues at coordinate 138,096 of NZ_BJZT01000002.1, forward strand.
CCCGATGCGCGGCATGCTCAAGCGGCCGGATTACCTTGCCGGGGTGCCCGGCGTCGGCATGGTGGCCTTCGATGTGAAGGCCAAGAGCGTCTACGATGACGCTATCATTTTCGATCTGGACGAGGTGCGGAAACTCCGCACGTTCGCCCGGCTCTTTCACCTGACCGTGTATTTCGCCTGCCTCGATCCGGCCGGAGGCAGTGCCAGCTATTGGGTGCGGCTCGACCAGCTCGACGGCTTGCCCGCCAAGCGCCTAGTGGTCAAAATCTGACGGATGGAACCCTTGCTCTGGGTCCGCTCCCGATCCTGGCTGTGTGAAAACGGACGAGTCGGATAGAGTTTTCCCGCTGGGTCGCGGGAGGATCGGATGGGTCGTTTCGTGGAAGGAGCCGACCGCTCGCAGCTTTGCCTTCTGCCCGAATGCCTCGACGACTGGGTTGATGAAGACAATCCCGTCCAAGTCATCGAAGCCTTCGTCGACGCTCTGGACCTCGCCGCGCTGGGCTTCGCTGGCGTGCTGCCGGCGGCGACGGGACGACCGGCTTACCATCCGGCTGCTTTGCTCAAGCTCTACATCTACGGCTACCTGAACCGCGTGCAGTCGAGCCGGCGGCTGGAACGCGAAGCCGGGCGCAACGTCGAGCTGATGTGGCTGCTCGGCCGGCTTGTGCCGGATCACAAGACCATCGCCGACTTCCGCAAGGACAACGGCAAGGCGATCCGCCAAGTCTGCACCCGCTTCGTCGCCCTGTGCCGTCAGATGAGTCTGCTGACCGGCGGCACGGTCGTGGTGGACGGCAGCAAGTTCAAGGCGGTGAACAACCGCGACCGGAACTTCACCCAGGCCAAGATGGCCCGCCGCCTCGCGCAGATCGAGGAGAGCATCGCACGCTACCTGCAGCAACTCGACAGCGCCGACCGGCAGGAGCCGAGCGAGGCGATGCTGACCAAGACGACGCGGCTGAAGGACAAGATCGGCCGGCTCCGGCAGGAGGTCGACCGGCTCGCCGCAATCGACAAGCTGATGTGCCAGTCGCCGGACGGCCAAATCTCGCTGACCGATCCCGACGCCCGCTCGATGGCCACCAGCGGGCGCGGCTCCGGCATGGTCGGCTACAACGTGCAGGTCGTGGTCGAGACCGAGCACCATCTGATCGTGACGCACGACGTAACCAACGTCGGCAACGATCGCGCGCAACTTGCTCCCATGGCCAAGGCGGCCCAGCAGACGCTCGGTGTCGAGGACCTGCACGTCATCGCCGACCGCGGTTACTTCGATGGCGAGCAGGTCAAGGACTGCGTGGAGGCCGGGCTGACCATCACCTTGCCCAAGCCGCAGACGTCCGGCTCGAAGGCCGAGGGCCGCTTCGGTAAGCAGGACTTCGTCTACCTGCCCGATCAGGACGCCTACCGCTGTCCGGCCGGTGACGTGCTGCCCTACCACTACAGCAACGTCGAGAAGGGCATGGAGCTGCGGCGCTACTGGTCGACGGCTGCCTGCTCCGCCTGCGCGATGAAGCGGCAATGCACGACGTCCAAGGAGCGCCGCATCACGCGCTGGAAGCACGAGCATCTGATCGAGGCGGTCCAAGCGAGGCTCGACGCCAATCCCGATCTGATGCGGGTACGGCGCGAGACGGTCGAGCACCCGTTCGGTACGATCAAGGCGCGGATGGGCGCGACGCACTTCCTGATGAAGCGCCTGCCCAACGTGGCCGCCGAGATGGCGCTGCACGTGCTTGCCTACAATCTGACCCGCGTGATGAATATCCTCGGGCGACCGGCACTGGTCGCGGCCATCAGGGCCGTTTGACGACCCCACTGCGTACACTTGGCGGGACAACGACGCTTGGCGCAATCAAAGGCGTAGAGCTGCTCACGGCCGCCTCAGAGCGATACCAAGAAAATCTGCTGATTGTCCGCTGTCCGCCAAGACCGCAATCACCAAGCTAATAATCGCAAACCGTTTTTACACAGCCAGGACCCTTTGCAGCCATTCCTGACCGTCTCCCGGAATGACAGCTCCGCCACCAAAGCTGCCGAGGAAAAGCTGACCGAGATCCGCCATCAGCCTAGACCGTTCATTCGCGTAAACTGCCATTATGGAACGTCATCACTCACAATCAACGACGCTTTCTTTTAAAATTGTATGATTATAAAATTTTTTTACAGTAGCTGTTTAGAACCCACTACAATTCAAACTTACTGTGTTCGATTTACATTTTTTCATGAACTGCTTAATACGGTTTGTATCGCGCTTACGTCTCTCTTCGTCCTTTCGATGTTGTAGCGCTTGTTGATTGCAGCGATAAAGAAGTTTATCCCGCGTCCGCTCTTCCTCTCTTACTCTGATTCGACAATCTGCAATGCTTCTTAGACACTCTTGCCATTGGGGTGTCGGTTCTTTGTAAGGTTTACCAGAGATTTTCATTAATTTGTTACAGCGCTGCGTCTCCGACAAACCAGGATCACATTGTTGCACCGCATTAACAGGGGCCTGTTCAATATTTTTGCAATCTTCAGCGAAGGCACTTGACGCAAACATAAATATAAACATTACAATGCAAGCCACAGGTGTTGCCTTGTAGCCTTTCCTTAACCGTATGATTTTTAAATATAATCCCGGCATTAATTGCTATCTCTGGCAAATTACCGTGGCCACGCATGTCCAGCGGCCAATTGAGGAAGGTTCTCCGTCGCATTCACAGTTAACTTTAGTGATATTATAATTCTTTATCATACAACCGTGCTTGGAAAGGTTAATCGCGCTGCTGCATGCATCTGATTTAGTCGGACCTGACGCACTAAAAGTCTGGATATCTTGCTGTGCTGTTTGCATATAATGGTTTTGTTGCGCATTTGCAGGCAAGATAGATGGATAAGCGAGCGTTATAACGGAAGCTATAAAAAAGTTTTTCATGTGAGCGGTCTCCTTTTTGTCACGCGGTGCCGTGGTTGCGCGCCGAAATATGGATCTTGCTTCACTTCTCCGCGCTATACAAGAAGGGATAACCTGGTAGCCTAGAATGGCGACGTTTGGCCACCTGATTTTCTTGATTATGTACGTAAATGCACGGACAGGCATTCACGAATGCAGAATGATCTGATAGACAGGTGGATTTGACGGTAACGTGTACAGGAGCAGTCGTCTTGTCCTTTCAACCGCTTATCGCGTTCCTGGGTGCGCTATCGTTCACCGCAGTATCCGGCACGACCGGTTTCGCGGGCAGCTTCATGTTCAGCGATGATGTGCCAAAGGAAGAGCCACGTAGTCCAATAAGAATTTCACCTTCTAGCCCACATCAACCGAGAACTTCTGTACCCGCGGCGTCTGATCCTGCTGGAGCGACTAACAGTAATGATTCAAGCAATGACGCATCATCGCGTGTGAAACTTAACGAGGCCCCCAAACGCGGCATGAAATTGATATGCAATTTGTCGTCCGACATTAAAGTCGATGACGGATGGAAAGGCAACTATCGTCCTGTTATAAATCAAGGCGGACAGACTACAGAGACTTACACTATAAACTTTGGTACTAAAGAATTTGTTCGAAACAATGACATTGCAATACCCATTTCGGGTGAAAAGGATATCATCAGTGGAAGTGTCAAAACTGAAATAGGCAACGGATATTATTCGGTCGAGTTTAATCGGATTAACGGACAGATTGCAATGTCTGATATCTTAGACGCTGGTGGTGCTCGCTTCTGGATAGCAAAAGTTGGTATTTGCAGTTTCTAGAACGACGTTCAGAGGTAGTATGGGTTTGTCAATTTAAAAGCGCCCTTGAGGTCGTTCGAGGTAAGGTAAGCCAGAACATTTACCGGGCCATCAGTCCAAAAATCAAGATTTATGAGCGGTGCGATCGGTCCTGTAACAACAACCGTTAAGTCAGTGCAGAAATCTGGTGCGCAATGTCCGAACTGGGTCGGACAGCAGTCACTCTGCGAGTGGCGCCTAAGAGCAGAAATCCACCCAACTCGGACGTTCCGGATGGGTACCATCCGTCAGGTTTTCACCACTAGGGACCGCCCTCACGGTTTCCATGCCGCTGGCCGAGGCGTTGCCCGTCTTGATGCGCCAGAGCTTCCACACGGCCTTTGTGGACGCCGTGGCGCTCTAGGGCCTCACTTCCTGAGCTTGGACCCAAAACGGCAGATCGCCACCCAAATGTTGAGAGTTTGACGCTGTCCGAAACCTCCACCCCCTTGCGCCGTTATACCCTACAGAACATATGAAAATAATCTTGTCAGAGTTACGTTTTGTAGCTACACATAAGCCATGGGTTTTCAGTGAGACACGGAGAAGGATGCGGCCAACCAAGCCAAGCACCTCGTCAGCTTCCGGCAGGCAGCTGAGATTTTCTGGGGCTTCCGGCAGACCCGTCAGGACACCCGCCGCGACTACGGCGAACGCCGGTTCGTTACCTTGGGTGAGTACGACAACGAGGTGCTGCGGGTCGTCTACGTCCTGCGCGACGGCGACATCCGCATCATCTCAGCATGGAAGGCGAGCAGACATGACCGAAAAGCATACGCACAAGCGCGGTCAGCTCGTCAGGTTTGATAGCCTCGACGACATGGCGCCGGCTGAGCCGCTGAGCCCCGCGTTCAAGGCTCTGACAGACGACGAAACCGAGCGGCGGGCCGCCAACGATCCCGACGCGGGTGCAATCCCGCCGGGGTTCTGGATTACCGCGCGGCCCGTTGAGGCCGAGAACAAGGAGCAGATCACCCTGCGCCTCGATCCCGATGTGCTGCGCCACTTCCGGGGCACTGGGAAAGGCTACCAGTCCCGCATCAACGCCGTGTTGAGAAGCTACGTGCAAGCGAAGGAGAAAGCGGGCTGATGCTCGCTTTTTCGTTGACATTTTTTAAGCCTGTCCCAACCGGCGCGATGCATCATGTCAACTCTTACTAAAAATCAGCATTATGTCTGGTGTAACTACTTGCGTGAGTGGACCGACAAAAAAGGGCACATTGCCTGTTACATGTTGAAGGAGCGTAATTCCTTCTGTACCAAGCCGGAAAACATTGCAGTTGAACGTTTCTTCTATGAGCTCACGGATTTGAACGAGATCGAACAAGAGTGGATTGATAGGCTTATAGAACGTGCATCTAACCCCGAAGTACGGCAGATGCACCGTGAGACGGTGGGATTGTTCCAGAACATATTTAAGATGCAGTCTTGGCTCGATCTTCAACAGGACCTAGCTGATACAGCACGCCAAAGCTTACAAGCCAAGCTTGATGTTATGCGGAAGACCCTCGGAGAACGGTGGCACACTGGCATCGAAAACCTCGCTTTTCCCCTACTAGAAAAGCTCAAAAATTCTGACGTGGATTTTTATAACCACGAACAGGACCGGATAAACTTTATCCACTACATATCTCAGCAATTTTTCCGCACCCCAAAATTACGAGTCCTCCAGATCAGAGAAAATCACCCGTATTTTGACAAAGGACTTGATCTTGACCGGACTTGGTTTCTTGAAAGTCAGATATTTGCAACGAATGTTAGCGCAGGCATATTTTTAGAAAGGAACATGTACAAATTCAAATTTCTTACGAATGAAACCGAAACCAGCTTTATAACCGGCGACCAGCCTGTGATTAGCCTAGGCGAAGATGGCATTGGGTTTCGATTGTATTATCCGTTAAAACCGACCTTAGCATTGATATTTGAGAAGGACGCAATTGCACCGCTCAAGACTGAGACCAAGGCTATGAGCTTGCAGGTAAATTATTACAACAGCCAGATGCTAAAGTTCTCATACAATCAAATATATGGTCTTAATAAAGAGCATTTGCAGGCCGTCGCCGATCTTCCGAAGGACGTACTTGCAGGCTAGGATGATCTAGAGGAAAAAGGCAGCGTAGCATGAGCGGCGAACAGTATTTGCGGAATATTCTGGCGCGCGAAGCCGTAGACACTGGGATTTTCTCACCTGTCCGCAACGTACAGCAGACCATTGACCCAATTATTCAGGAATGGGCGCCGGGCGTATTAAACAGCGTGACACCAAGTGGTTCGTTCGCCAAAGGCACTGCAATCAAAAGCGGTACGGACATCGACCTTTTTATCTCTCTGGCACCAACCGTTACGGACACCCTGAAAGAGATTTACACAAAGCTTGCCGCGCGGATGAAGGAAAAGGGTTATAGTCCCCGCCAACAAAACGTATCCATTGGCATCAAGGTTGGGGCTTATGATGTCGATTTGGTCCCGGCAAAGCAGCAGAATTGGGGTTTGGCCGATCACAGTTTGTATCGCAGGCGGGCCGATACATGGACGAAAACGAACGTCGCAACGCACATCTCGACGGTTATTAATTGCGGATGGCATGACGAAATCCGCCTCATTAAGCTCTGGCGCAACCAGAAAGGGCTGGATTTCCCGTCGTTTTATTTGGAGCTGGCCGTTATCGAAGCGCTGAGAGTGTGCCTATTCATGGGACTTGAGCGGAATTTACAGACGGTATTTGAGTATCTTCGCGATAGGTTGCCCAATGCGCGGTTTGTCGATCCAGCTAACACCAACAACATCATTTCTGATGATCTCTCAGCCGTGGCAAAAGCTGCAATCTCAAAAGCAGCCGGGCTTGCGGCTGCCGCAGGTACATGGGGCGAGGTGGTCAAGTGAGCGGTCAGTGGAGCCTTGCAACCCTACTCGCGGAGCTGCACGACGATATTCAGCAGCGCCTAGGGCGGGCGCGGGCCTCATTCGGGCATCCCGGTGTCAAAGGCGACGCCAGCGAAGCTGTCTGGCTTGAGCTTCTGCAGAAGTACCTACCCGCCCGTTACAAGGCGGATACCGCGCACGTTGTTGATAGTGAGGGCACGTTCAGCGACCAGATCGATGTGGTTGTTTATGATCGGCAATACTCGCCGTTCATCTTCACGTTTCAAGGCCAGAACGTCATACCTGCGGAAAGCGTCTACGCGGTATTCGAGGCCAAACAGTCAATCAATGCGGGTATGGTGGACTATGCGCAAAAGAAGGCTGCCTCGGTGCGCTGCCTTAAGCGCACAAGCCTTCCCATCCCCCATGCCGGTGGCGTGTACCCCGCCAAGGAGCCGCCCCACATCATCGCCGGGCTGCTCACCCTGCAAAGCGACTGGAACCCGCCCTTTGGGGAGCCGCTAGATAAGGCCCTCACCGCTGGCATTGAGGATGGCCGCCTCCATCTTGGCTGCGTGGCCGCCCATGGGCATTTTGCCCTGACGGATGGCGCATACGCCTACACAACCGAAGGCCGCCCGGCGACCGCATTCCTGTTCGAGCTGATCGCGCGCCTACAGGCGACGGCAACCGTGCCCATGATCGACATCCGGGCTTATGCGCGCTGGCTGACTTAGGCCGGGTTATCCCCGAATCTCGTATTCGCTCCACTCACCGCCGGAACGGAGTTCCTGGCAGGTCTCGGCGTTCACGGGCAGGTGCCTCTCGGTAAGTAGGCTCGCCTCGTCCCAGCCGGCAACATCGTCGCAACCCAGCCCCTCCCCACCCCGTCCGTCGCCGGTGCTGAGCGGCCCTCAAAGGCCGTTACCGGCCTGAGCGCATTGGGTTGTTCGGATACCCCTTGGGGGGCACATGGAGCACTGCCTGACGAGTTTGCCTGTCTAATCTTTCTCAACAACTTACAGAGTTAATTGTTGAAGCAGCCGATCAGACTTAACACTTCTCTGAAACCAGGCGATTAACGGACGTTCTCCCAGAGGGGGGCTGAGTGGCCGACAGGCAGGGCTGAGGCTGCTGCCCCCGTCGCTTGTACGCGAAGCCATCACCCGCGGGCACGACCTGACGCGGGGTCGGCTCAACAAGCAGATGGGCATCCGGGTGACGCACACGAAATACTTCGAGAGCAAGGATCGCGAGGACGGCAGCCGGTGGTACCGCCGAAGGATCGAGTGATGCGCGGTCGGCGCGGCCCCAATTGATCACCTTCGTTCAATGCTCGGGGGTGAACGTGAGGCACTCACGGGCGTCGCCCCGGGCATGGACCTGGACCATGCGGCCGATGACGTCGGAGGATGGCTCCAGGCACCGACCGCTTGCCGGGGCGTCGGGCGCAGCACCCATCTCCATGGGTACGATGCTCCGCTACGCCATGGCGGCGGGCGAGCCCGTGCCACCGTCGATCCGCGTACCATCCGATGCGCGGACGGGCTCCTTGAGGAACGCCGGATCGATCTTCAGTCGCTCGGCCCAAGTCTTCAGGCTTGGGGGCCGGTATCTCGGGTTCTGCCGCCAGCGGTCGAACACCGACCCGTCGATGGTCTCGTTGATCCGCGAGGTCGTGAATTTGGTGCCGGTCCATGGATGCGGCCCGACCGGTCGATGGAAGCGCTTGCTGATCGGACGAAGCCACCAGGGCGTGAAATTCGCGTAGGAATCGGCGATCTTGGATTCCGGATTTGACGGGTCCATTTCGAAGCCGGAGCGGAACGCCAATCCATGCTGTGCGGCCTTCTCCATGAGCCACCGGAGGGGGGCTTGGGCGAGGATGTCGCTGGCGTATCCCCCGCCGACGTTGGCGTGCGCCCCGACGAACCAGCGCTGCTCGACCGCGTCGAGGGACCGCCCGGAGGTGGGCGGCGTCCCGTTCGGGGTGGTGACCGTCCAGAAGGTCGGCTCGAACGATACCCGGTGTTCGTCGAGGGCGACGGCGTGGAAGGCGTGAAGGTTGGACTTGCGCAGATGTGTATCTAGGAAGCGATACTTGGCCACCTTCGACCGCATGCTCGCCACGGGATTACCGATCGATCCAACGGTGTCCCAGACCCCGACGAACTTGATGTCCGCCGCGACGGCGTGCGCGATCAGCCAGCGTTCCTCGATGTCCTTCGGCGGACCGCCAGCGCCGGTCCGAAGGTCCCGTATGGTCCGGTCCTTGGCGCGGCGATAGCGGGCGTAGAGCTGCTCGATGGACAAGGGAGCCCCCGGCCTCAGCACCCCACATTTCGCGATCAGGCCCGAGAGGCTTCGTGCGGCGTAGGCCCCTCGGCTGAACCCGAAGATGAAGATCTCGTCGCCCTCGTCGTAAACCTGGGCGAGCCAGGCGTAGGCGTCGATGATCTCATTATCGAGCCCATAGCCGCCGAGGCCGCCGCGTGCCCTCTCGCCGAAGCGGGTGCCAACGCCCTGCCCGTAGTAGACCATCTGGTCCTTGGCCAAGGGATCGCACAGCGACTTCAGGCGCCAGACGTTCGTGTTGTTGCCGAGAGTGTTCCAGGTTCCGTCGAGGAAGATGGCGAGGCGCTTCACGTTCGGGTTCCCTCCAAAGGCCCACCATCACGGAGGCGGCCGCGCGTCCGGGACGTCAGTTCGCGTTGTTGCGGTATTCCCGGCGCAGCAGGGTAATGAAGTCCTCGACGAGGTCGACGGCGTCGTGGGTGAGGGCCGACCGGGTCCGGAGGGCCGGCGTCAGCCTCACGGGGCTAGGCTCGTCCCGACCCATGCCGTAGCTCATGCTGCCGCGATTGCGTGACGCCTCCGCCCGGGTCTGCCAAGCCAGCATCTGCGCGTCGCCGATGGACGCGACCGGTACGACGTGGGTGATCTTCTGCGTGGGATCGACTTTGTCGAGGACCGACACGGCAAACCGCAGCGCCTGACGCAGGAGGTCCGCGATGTCCTCCTCGATCACGCCGCCCATCATGTCGTCCGCCCGCGGGATCGGAAGCGCGAACAACAGGTCGGCCTGAGGTGTCAGGGTGAAGGAGGTCTCTCGCTCCTGGCGGATGACGAGCGATCCGTCCTCGACCGCTTCCTTGACGCCCTTGGTCCGGTCGAGGATGCGCAGGGGACCGAACATGGCGGCCTGCGAGAACTCCTCGGCGAGGGTGCGGTCCTCGATCCGACTCGGACGAAGGATCGCCTGGGTGGGCCCGCATGCGAAGGCGACGTTCAGGTTTCGGCTCATCGAAGAGTAGCCGCGGCGTTCCTGGGGTAGCATCGACAGCGCCCGTTCGACGAGGCTGCCCTCGTCCACCGGCCCCGCGGCGCGGGAGAGCATGACCTCGTGGATCGCGCGCCCGATCTTGGCCTGGAGTTCCTCCGGGGTCGTGAAGCCCCCGCGAAACAGGCCGCCGACCCATTCCTGCGCCTCGGTCACGAACGCCGCCTCGTCGGCGTCGCGGTCGACGCCTTCCTGGACGAACGCGATCACCGGGCGGGACTGGCGGGCTTCCCGGTACTCCTCGTGGGTCGCCGAGAGGCCGGAGGGCTGCTTGGCCCCGTAGTCCTTGCCGAGGATCAGCACGACGATGCCGGCCTGCCTGATGCCTTCGAGGCAGGCGACCTGCGGGGATGTCGGCATGGCCCCGAAATCCTCGGCCATGATGACCTCGTGCCCGAGGCCGACGACGGCGGCCCGCGCCGCGGTCCGGGTCGGACCCATCCCGCCGATCAGCGAACTGATGAATACTTTCACGTATGCCCCCTGCAACGATCCGGAGGACGAGCTCCGGCTGGGTGGGCCGTCGATCAGCTCGCCGTGGCTACGCACTGAAGCCGAACCCGGGCGCGCAGGCCCTGGGCGCACCGCCAAGCCAACGTGCCCGCCCCGTGGACGTTCCTAATCTGTTCCGAAACGGGTCGGTCCGGCGCAGGGCATGGCAAGGCTCAGTCTATGTCCGCCACCCCAAACGGATGGGCCTCCGGCGCAATCGCGAGCGGCCGACCTCGACTCCCAGGGAAGCGCGATACGGGATGCGCTTCCCCATGCCCGCTTCCCGGGTCAGCGATACATTAACCTGTCCGGATGACCGCCCGTCAGGCATACTCGCGACGCCTCAGCCTTTGCTGCGAACGGGTCATGGGGAGCGCTTCACGAACCCGATGTCGATCGCCACGGCCTTCAGCCGCTCCGGCTCCCGCTCCTTGCGTTCCGAGTAGCGGTCGACGAGGGTGTCGGAGCGCTCGCGGGTGAGCAGGGTGAACTTGAACAGTTCCTCGCAGACGTCGACGACCCGGTCGTAGAACGGCCCGGGCTTCATGCGGCCGCCCTCGTCGAACTCCCTGTAGGCCATCGGCACGGACGACTGGTTCGGGATAGTGATCATCCGCATCCAGCGACCCAGGATGCGCAGGCCGTTCACCGCATTGAACGATTGCGACCCGCCCGAGACCTGCATGACGGCGAGCGTTCGCCCCTGGGTCGGACGGACAGACCCTTCCGATAGGGGGAGCCAATCGATCTGGCTCTTGATGACCCCGGTCATGGCGCCGTGGCGCTCGGGGCTGACCCAGACGTGCCCCTCGGACCAGATCGAGAGGTTTCGGAGTTCCTGAACCTTCGGGTGATCGGCCGTGGCGTCGTCGGGCAGCGGCAGGCCGTGCGAGTCGTAGATCCGGACCTCGCCGCCCATGGCCTCAAGGAGGCGCGCGGCCTCGTAGGCCAGGAACCGGCTGAAGGAGCGATCCCGCAGCGAGCCGTACAGGATCAGGAAGCGCGGGGCGTGGGTGAACGGCGCGGCCACCTGCAGGCTGGAACTGGTCGGGATCTCGAAGTGCCCCTCGCTCAGGTTCGGCATGCCGTCGGCGAAGGGCTGCTGGGGCTTGTCCAAGGATATTTCTTCCTCTACGTTTCAACGATGGTTGAGATATTGACATTATGATGGACGAACGGCAAGCCGTGGCCGCCTTCGCGGCCCTTGGGCAGGAACACCGCCTACGCATCGTGCGCCAACTCGTCACCGCTGGGCCGGACGGCATGGCGGCCGGCCTGCTGGCCGAGGCGGTCGGCGTGTCCGGGACGAACCTGTCGTTCCACCTCAAGGAGCTTTCGCATTCGGGGCTGGTCACCTCCCGCCGCGAGGGTCGCTCGATCATCTACAGCGCCGCCTATCCGGACCTGTCCGAGCTCATCCAGTTCCTGATGCGCGATTGCTGCCAGGGCCGCCCTGAGGTCTGCGCCCCTGCCGTCGCGGCCCTGTCCGCCTCCTGCCTGCCCACCGGAGACACAGCCCATGCCTGACCGGGTCTACAACGTCCTCTTCCTCTGCACCGGCAACTCCGCCCGCTCGATCCTCGCCGAGGCGATGCTGGCCAAGGACGGCCGTGGACGCTTCCGGGCGTTCTCGGCCGGCAGCCAGCCCAAGCCCGACGTCAACCCGATGGCGATCCAGGCCCTGCGGGAGTCCGACTACCCCACCGAGGGGCTGCACTCGAAGTCGTGGGACGCGTTCGCCGGCCCGAACGCGCCGGTGATGGATTTCGTCTTCACGGTCTGTGACAACGCCGCCGGCGAGGCCTGCCCATTCTGGCCTGGCCAGCCGGTGACCGCCCACTGGGGCATCGAGGACCCCGCGTCCGTCGAGGGCGGCGAGATCGAGCGGAAGACCGCCTTCGTCACAGCCCAGCGCTACCTGAAGAACCGGATCTCGGCCTTCCTCGCGCTGCCCATGGCGAGCCTCGACACCGTCGCCCTGACGTCCAAGGTTCGCGAGATCGGCCAGCAGGCCGGCGCGACCTCGCCCCGCTCGGAGGTCGCATGATGGACGTCGTCATCTACCACAACCCGGATTGCGGCACGTCCCGCAACACCCTGGCCCTCATCCGCAACGCCGGCATCGAGCCGCACGTCATCGAGTACCTCAAGACCCCGCCGAACCGGATGCTCGTCCGCCAGCTCGCGGAGCGCGCCGGCATCACTGTGCGCGACCTCCTTCGCGAGAAGGGGACGCCCTACGCCGAGCTCGGCCTCGGCGACGCGGCCCTCACGGACGACCGGCTTTTGGACGCCATCGAGGCTCACCCGATCCTGCTCAACCGGCCCCTCGTGGTCACCCCCAAAGGCGTCGCCCTCTGCCGCCCCTGCGAGGCGGTGCTCGACCTCCTGCCGGCCCAGCAAGGTGAGTTCGTCAAGGAGGACGGCGAGCGCGTCGTCGACGAGCACGGGCGCCGCGTCGCCACCGCCTGAACCGTCCAGAGCCCACAAGAACAAGAAGCGGTCCCGATGCTCGCCGTCGCCATTTTCGTCGTCACCCTCGTCTTCGTCATCTGGCAGCCGAAGGGTTTCGGGATCGGGTGGAGCGCGCTGATCGCGGCCGCCGTGGCGCTGGCTACCGGGGTCATCCACCCGGGTGACATCCCGGTGGTCTGGCACATCGTCTGGGACGCCACCTTCACCTTCGTGGCGCTCATCATCATCTCGCTGCTGCTCGACGAGGCGGGCTTCTTCCACTGGGCCGCCCTCCACATCGCCCGCTGGGGCGGGGGTCGGGGGCGCCTGCTGTTCCCGCTGGTGATCCTGCTCGGGGCCGCCATCGCCGCGGTGTTCGCCAACGACGGGGCGGCCCTGCTGCTCACCCCCATCGTGCTCGCCATCCTGCTGCGGCTGAATTTCAAGCCGGCCGCCGCCCTGGCCTTTATCGTCGCCTGCGGGTTCGTGGCGGACTCCACCAGCCTGCCGCTGGTGATCTCCAACCTCGTCAACATCGTCTCGGCGAACTTCTTCGACATCTCTTTCAGCCGCTACGCCGCCGTGATGGTGCCGGTGAACCTCGTCTCGCTCGCCGCGACCCTGGTGGTGCTGTGGCTGTTCTACCGGCGCGACCTGCCGGCCACGTACCCGGTGGCCGAGCTCGAAGCGCCTCGGCACGCGATCAAGGACCCGCTCGTCTTCGGGGCGGCCTTCCCGCTCCTCGGCCTGCTGCTGATCGCCTACTTCGTGACGGCCCCGTTCGGCGTGCCGGTTTCGGTCGTGACCTGCGCCGGCGCCCTCATTCTCCTGATGCTGGCCAAACGGAGCCGCGTCATTCCCATCCGCAAGGTCCTCGCCGGCGCGCCCTGGCAGATCGTGCTGTTCAGCCTCGGCATGTACCTCGTCGTCTACGGCCTGAAGAACGCCGGCCTCACCGACTACCTGGCTCAGGGACTGACCTGGCTCTCAGGTCACGGACCGTTCGTAGCCACCATCGGCACGGGGGTCGCCGCCGCGATCCTGTCGTCGGTGATGAACAACATGCCGAGCGTGCTCGTGGGCGCGCTGTCCATCCAGCAGGCCCCCGACCTGTCGCCGCTGATGCGCGAGCTGATGGTCTACGCCAACGTCATCGGATGCGACCTCGGCCCGAAGTTCACGCCCATCGGGAGTCTGGCGACCCTGCTCTGGCTGCACGTCCTCGCCACCAAGGGACAGCGCATCACCTGGGGCCAGTACATGCGGGTCGGCCTCGTGATCACCCCTCCGGTGTTGCTCGTCACCCTGGCCGCCCTCGCGCTGTGGCTGCCGGTGCTCGGGGCTCGGTAGCGCAGCGATGACCACGTCGCGCCGCTGGCCCGTCATCTCGGCCCTGGGCTTGATCCAGATCCTGACTTGGGGCTCGTCGTTCTACTTCCTGTCGGTGCTGGCCGCGCCGATGTCGAAGGATACGGGATGGCCGCTGGGTTGGGTCATCGGCGGCCTGTCCCTCGGCCTCCTCGTCGCCGGTTTGGTCTCGCCGCGGGTGGGGGCTTTCATCGGCGAGCATGGCGGCCGCCCCGTTCTGGCATTCGCCGCCGTCATCCTGTCCGTGGGCCTGACCGTCCTCGCCATGGCGCCGAATTTGCCGGTCTACCTGGGAGGCTGGCTCCTCGTCGGCCTCGGCATGGGGACCGGCCTGTACGACCCCGCCTTCGCCACGCTCGGACGTCTCTACGGCGCCGAGGCACGGCCCGCGATCACGACGCTGACGCTCTGGGGCGGTTTCGCCAGCACGGTGAGCTGGCCGCTCTCGGCCTTCCTGAACGAGCAGGTGGGCTGGCGCGGGACCTGCCTGGCCTACGCCGGGCTGCACCTCGGGGTGACGCTACCCCTCGTCCTGCTCGTGATCCCCCGGCCGCCCGCACATCCGGTCACGCGATCCGCAGGGCCAAACCCGGTCATTCGTCTCGCTGGTCGGGAGCGCCACGCCTTTCTCCTCATGGCCGGGGTGCTGACCCTCGGCGGGTCCGTGATGGCCCTGGTTTCGGTGCATCTCATCACCTTGCTCCAAGCCCATGGCGTCGCGCTTACCTCGGCCGTGGCGTACGGCGCCCTGATCGGGCCGTCCCAAGTCGGGGCGCGCATCGTCGAAATGGCCGGGAAGGGGCGGCACCATCCCCTCTGGACCCTCACGGCGGCGATGGTCCTCGTGGCCTTGGGCGTGACGATACTGGCAGCGGGCCTGCCGGTGGTCGGTCTTGCGCTGATCCTCTACGGGGCCGGGAACGGCATCTATTCCATCGCACGCGGCACGGTACCCCTCGCGCTGTTCGGTCCCGAGCGATACGCTCCGCTCGTCGGCCGGCTCGCCCGTCCGGGGCTGGTGGCGCAGGCGCTTGCGCCGTCCCTCGGGGCCGTCGTGCTGACGCAGGCGGGCGCCGACGCGACCTATGCCCTCCTCGCGGTGCTCGCCCTGGCGAACGTCGCGCTTGCCCTATCCCTCTGGCGCGTCAGGTAGTCCCTGTCCCTTCCTCGCCGACATGCGATGTGGCATCGTCCGTTCGTGACCTTCTGGCTCGCCCTTCGGCGGCTGCTACCGCTTCTGACGGTGCTCAGCCTCGCCCTTGCGCCGGTGACCGCCTCCGCGGCCGCCGCGGGCATGCACGCGCCGACGGCCGTTGAGGGACACGCCATGGCGATGCCCGACGAGGCCATGGACGACATGGCCGGGATGGCCATGGACGAAATGCCGTGCTGCCCCAAGGAGCGGCAGGACATGCCCGACTGCTCGAAGGACTGCCCCCTGATGGCGCTTTGCCTGGCGAAGGTCGCCGCCGGGCTGCCGGTCGCCGTCGGACTTCCGGGCCGCGTCGCAGACGTCGAGGGACAGACCTGGGGCGTCACCGCCTCCTTCGACAGCCTGGCGCAAGGGCCGCCAACCGAGCCTCCCCGAGCCTGAACCCGATGCCGCCGGCGCCTGCGCCGGCCGATCCCGCGCGCCTGAAGGCCCGGGTCCCATCGTTTTCAGGAGATCATCGACCATGTCCAAGACATCGTTTTCGCGCGCCCTCACGGCTGCGCTGCTCGGCCTCGCCCTGACCACCGCGGCCAAGGCCGACACCAAGGACTACGAGTTCCAGTTGGTAAAGGACGAGGCCAAGCAGGGCGAGGCCATCCTCGACGTCCGCCTCGTCGACAAGCGCACGTCCAAGCCCGTGCCGAACGCCGTCATCTTCGCCAAGCGCATCGACATGGCGCCCGACAGCATGGAGGAGATGACCTCCAAAATCGAGCAGCTGCCGTCGCCGGAACCGGGCCTCTACCGGTTCAAGGCGAAGCTGACGATGGCCGGCGGCTGGCGCCTCTCGCTCGGGGCCAAGGTGCAGGGCGAGTCCGGCACCGTCGAGAACAAGCTGGTGTTCAAGGCCACCAAGTGAGCCGGACGGCATGGGCCGCCGGGACCCTCGCCGCGCTCGCGGCGGGGGTTTTGGGATTTGGCGCGGGGCATGAGGGCAGCCCCGTGCCGGCGCTTGTCCGACAGGCTCGGACCGGGTTCGCCCATTGGCTGCCGGGTGATCGCCCGGTGTCCCCGGTGTCTGTCCCGGTCAAGGCAACGGGACCCGTGATCTACTACCAAGACCCCGACGGGAAGCCGGACTACGCAACCGAGCCGACGCGCACCGCGGACGGTCGAGACTACCGCGCCGTTCACGCCAGCGAGGACGTGCGCTTCGACGAACCCGACGAGGCGGAAGCCATGCCCGACGCCGGGCACGGCGACATAGCCATGGCTCAGGCCACGCCCCCTGCAAGCGCCCGTAAGGTGCGCTTCTACCGAAACCCGATGGGCCTTCCGGATACCTCGCCGATTCCGAAAAAGGACTCGATGGGGATGGACTACCTCCCCGTCTACGAGGGCGAGGACACCGACGACGGCACCGTGAAAATCTCGCCCGGCAAGCTCCAGCGCACCGGGGTCCGGACGGCGGTGGCCGAGCGACGGGCCCTGTCGATGCCGGTTCGGGCGCCGGGCGCCATCGAGGAGGACGAGCGCCGGATCTCCGTGATCGCGATGCGCACCGACGCCTTCATCGAGAAGGTCGAGGCCGTCACCACCGGCGACCACGTGCACAAGGGCCAGCCGCTCCTGCGCCTGTTCTCGCCGGAGATGAACGCGGCCGCCGCGCAGTACCTCACCGGCATCGGCTACGAGGGCGCCCGCCGGCGGCTGGAGAACCTCGGCATCCCTCCCGAGGTCATCGACGAGATCGAGCGATCCCGAAAAGTGCCCTCGACCATCACGTGGTCGGCGCCCCGCGACGGGGTCGTGGTCGAGCGCAACGTCTCCGACGGCATGCGCGCCAAGTCCGGCGACACCCTGTTCAAGCTCGTGGACCATTCACGGGTCTGGGTGGTGGCCGACGTCACCGAACGCGACCTGGCGGCCGTGGCCGAGGGCCAGACGGCGACCGTGCGCGCCCGGACGTTTCCGGATCGGGTCTTCACCGGCGCGGTGACCCGGATCTACCCGCACCTCGCCATGGGGACCCGGACCGCTCGCCTGCGCATTGAGCTGCCCAACCCGAACGGCGACCTGCGCCCGGGCATGTTCGCCGACGTGACGATCGCCACGGGCAGCGACAGGCCGGTGGTTTCGGTCCCCGACGACGCGGTCATCGACACCGGCACGAAACAGGTCGTCCTGCTAGACAGGGGCGAGGGTCGCTTCGAACCGCGGCCGGTCAGGCTCGGCACCCGCGGCGACGGCTTCGTCGAGATCCGGGACGGCATCGTCGCCGGCGACCGCGTGGTGACCTCGGCCAACTTCCTCATCGACGCCGAGAGCAACCTCAAGGCGGCCCTCCAAGGTCTTTCCGAGCCCAAGTCCGAGCCGGGCCCGCAGGCCGCCGCCGAGGGGAAGACGCCATGATTTCCCGCCTGATCTCCTGGTCGGCCCGGAATCTGGTGCTGGTCCTTATCGGGACCGTTTTCGCCGTCGGAGCGGGGCTTTATGCCCTCAAAACCCTGCCGCTCGACGCGATCCCGGACCTCTCGGACGTCCAGACCATCGTCTACACCGAGTACCCCGGGCAGGCGCCCCAGGTCATCGAGGACCAGGTCACCTATACGCTGACCACCGCGATGCTGACCGTGCCCCGGTCGAAGGTCGTGCGCGGGTTCTCGTTCTTCGGGGTCTCGTTCGTCTACGTCATCTTCGAGGACGGCACCGACCCATACTGGGCCCGTAGCCGGGTGCTCGAATACCTGAACACCGTCGCAAAGCGCCTGCCAGCCGGCGTCACCCCGACCCTCGGGCCGGACGCGACCGGGGTGGGCTGGGTCTACCAATACGTCGTGGTCGCCAAGGAACGGACGCTGGCCGAGCTCCGCTCGCTCCAGGACTGGGTCGTCCGGTTCGGGGCGTCCCGCGCCGAGGGCGTGGCGGAGGTCGCGGGGGTCGGCGGCTTCGTGAAGCAGTACAACGTCGTGGTCGATCCGAACCGCCTGCGGGCGCAGGGCATCACCCTGGCGAAGCTGCGCGACGCGGTCAGGGCAAGCAACGCGGACGTCGGCGGCCGCACGGTCGAGCTCTCCGAGTTCGAGTTCGTGGTCCGCGGGAAGGGCTACCTCAGGAGCGTCGCCGACATCGAGAGCATCGTCCTGAAGACCGAGGGCGGCACGCCGCTTCGAGTGAAGGACGTGGCACGGGTTGAGCTCGGTCCCGACGAGCGCCGCGGCATCACCGAGATGAACGGCGACGGCGAGGTCGCCGGCGGGATCGTCCTGCAAAGGTTCGGGGCCAACGCCCTGAACGTCATCGAGAACGTGAAGGCCCGCCTTGCAGAGGTCGCCGCCAGCCTGCCCAAGGGCACGGAGATCCTACCGGTCTACGACCGCTCGCACCTCATCGAGGCGGCCATCGAGACCCTCAAGGGCACGCTGATCGAGGAGAGCGTCATCGTCGCCCTCGTCTGCGTCGTGTTCCTCCTCCACGTCCGCAGCGCCCTCGTCGCGATCCTGATGCTGCCGGTCGGCATCCTCATGGCGTTCGCGGGCATGAAGGTTTTGGGGCTCGGGGCCAACATCATGAGCCTCGGCGGCATCGCCATCGCGGTGGGCGCCATGATCGACGCGGCCATCGTGATGATCGAGAACGCCCACAAGCACCTGGAGCGGGCGGACCCCGGCAAGCCCCGGATCGAGATCCTTATCGAGGCGGCAAGCGAGGTCGGGCCGTCGCTATTCTTCTCGCTCCTCATCATCACGGTGAGCTTCCTGCCGATCTTCACCCTGGAGAGCCAGGAGGGCCGGCTGTTCGGGCCTCTGGCCTTCACCAAGACCTTCGCCATGGCGGCGGCCGCGGTGCTGTCCCTGACCCTCGTGCCGGCGCTGATGGTCCTATTCGTCCGCGGCCGGATCATCCCCGAGCACCGCAACCCGGTGAACAGACTCCTGATCTGGATCTACCGGCCCCTGATTTCGGGCGTTCTGCGGGCGCGCGTTCTGACGATCCTGATTGCCTTGGTGGTCCTGGCGGCGACGGCGTGGCCGGCGAGCCGGCTCGGCTCGGAGTTCATGCCCGACCTCGACGAGGGCACCCTGATGTACATGCCGACCACCCTGCCGGGCATCTCGGTGACCAAGGCCGGGGACCTGCTCGCCACCCAGGATCGCATCATAAAATCCTTCCCCGAGGTCGCCTCGGTCTACGGCAAGGCCGGACGGGCCAACACCGCGACGGACCCGGCGCCGAGCGAGATGTTCGAGACCATCGTCAACCTGAAGCCGAAGACGGAGTGGCGCCCCGGGGTCACGACGGCCAGCCTGAAGGCTGAGATGGACGCCGCGCTCCAGTTCCCCGGGGTGTCGAATGCCTGGACCCAGCCGATCCGCGCCCGCATCGACATGCTCTCCACCGGCATCCGCACGCCGGTCGGGATCAAGGTGCTGGGTACGGACCTGACCGAGATGGAGAAGGTCGCCCGCCAGGTCGAGGCGGTGGTGAAGGCGGTTCCGGGTACGTCGAGCGCGTACGCCGAACGCGTCCAGGGCGGCTACTTCCTCGACATCACCCCCGACCGCGATGCGCTGGGCCGGTACGGGCTGACCGTCGGCGACGTGCAGGACGTGATCGCCATGGCACTCGGCGGCGAGAGCGTGACCAATACCGTCGAGGGCCGCGAGCGCTACACCGTCAACGTGCGCTACCCACGCGCCTTCCGCTCCGATCCGCGATCCATCGCCTCCGAGGTGCAGGTGCCCATCGCGGGCGGGGGGACGGTTCCGCTCGGCGAGGTCGCCAAGGTGCAGTTGAACCGCGGCCCGACCCAGATCCGGACCGAGAACGGCCAGCTCGCGGTCTTCATCTACGTCGACGTCGCCGGCCGTGACCTCGGGGGCTACGTCGCCGAGGCCAGGGCTGCGGTCGCCGACGAGGTGGCGCTGCCTCAGGGCACGCTCATCCAGTGGAGCGGGCAGGTCGAGTATCTCGACCGGGCGACGGCGCGGCTCAGGATCGTGGTGCCCCTGACGCTCCTGATCGTGTTCCTGCTGCTCTTCCTCAACTTCCGGAGGCTGACCGAGACCCTCATCGTCATGCTCTCGCTGCCCTTCGCCCTGGTGGGCGGGGTCTGGCTGATGTGGTGGATGGGCTTCAACATGTCGGTCGCGGTCGCGGTGGGTTTCATCGCGCTCGCCGGCGTCGCCGCCGAGACCGGCGTGATCATGCTGGTCTACCTCGACCACGCCCTCGACGAGGTCCTGGCCGGGTGCCTCCGGGAGGGGCGCACGCTCACCCGCGCGGACCTGCAGCGGGCGATCATAGTCGGCGCGGTCGAGCGCGTCCGCCCGAAGATGATGACCGTCACTGCCATCATGGCCGGCCTGCTGCCGATCCTCTGGAGCACCGGCTCGGGCTCCGAGGTGATGCAGCACATCGCCGTGCCGATGATCGGCGGCATGGTCTCCTCGACCGTGCTGACCCTGGTCGTGATCCCTGCCGTCTACGCCCTCGTGAAGGGATGGGGCTTGCCACCCGCCTCGTCCACGGCCGCGGCAACCCAGGACATGCCGCCGGCCCACCGCGCGGCCGCCGAATAGGTCCCGGCCCCGGTCGAACCGCCCGCAGTTCAGGAAGGAACACCCGATGTCCTCAGCCGCCCGCAAGGCCACCCTCTACCGGATGGTCACCCCCGAACACACCTGCTCCTATGGCCTGAAGGCCAAGGACCTCCTCCAACGCCAGGGCTTCGAGGTCGAGGACCACCTCCTGACCGACCGGGCCGAGACCGACCGCTTCAAGTCCGAGCACCAGGTCAAGTCGACGCCGCAGACCTTCATCAACGGCGAGCGCGTCGGCGGCTTCGACGACCTCCAGCGCCACTTCGGCAAGGCCGCCAACGATCCGAACGCGACGACCTACACCCCCGTCATCGCGGTGTTCTCGATGACGGCGCTGATGGCGCTGGCGGCGAGCCAGGCCGTCTACGGCACGCCGTTCACGATGCGCGCCGCCGAGTGGTTCATCGCCTTCAGCATGTGCGTGCTGGCGCTCCTCAAGCTGCAGGACGTCGAGAGCTTCTCCTCGATGTTCCTGGGCTACGACCTGCTCGGGCGGCGCTGGGTGCGCTACGCCTACGCCTACCCGTTCCTGGAGGGCATCGCCGGCGTCCTGATGGTGGCGGGCGCCCTGAACGGGATCTCGATCCCCGTGGCCCTGTTCATCGGCACGGTCGGGGCCGTCTCGGTGTTCAAGGCGGTCTACGTCGACAAGCGGGACATCAAGTGCGCCTGCGTCGGCGGTTCGAGCACGGTGCCGCTCGGCTTCGTGTCGTTGACCGAGAACGTGATGATGGTCGCCATGGCCCTCTGGATGCTGGCGGTGCACCAATAAGCGCCGCCGCGACGGGGGCTCGTCTCAGGTGCTGGCGCGGCGCTTCCACGCTTATCCGTCCGAGCGGTCGGACCTGTGTAAGCGAGGCGGAACGCTTTTCCGCGTCCCGCCTCAACCGGTCGGTCCTGGGTCGCTGGGACCCGGGTCGCCGAGAGCTACATGCGGTGACCGCGGTGATGGCCCATCATGTGGCCGCGGCGATGACCGTGGCCCATCATGTGGTGGTGGTGCCCATGTCGCATCATGCGGTGACCGCGATGGTGATGGTGGCCCATCATGCGATGGCCGTGCATGCCATCCATCCGGACCTCGGTGACGGTGGTGGGGGCCTCGACGGCGCCGATCATGCCGGGGGCGGCGGAGGCCGGGGCGACCGAAGCCGCACCCAGGGTTGCCAGGATGGCGGCGGCGAGAAGGGACTTCTTCATGGGCTTCCTCATGTCGTTGTCGGCAATGCGTCGAATACGACGGCACCCGAGCCTTTGGAACGGCTCCGCTTCCAAGACCGTTCCGCGGGGTACGTTCTTCTCCCCTTCGCGTGCCTAACGAAACATTCGAGCTCCGCTGCACTAGTCGGCCATCCCGATTTTCGACCCAGCCGGCAAGGACATCGAACGGCGCTCACCCCGCCCTGGCCGGCCACCGATGATGCAGGTCGTCGATGACGTAGGCATGGGCGTGACGGCGGCCCCCATGCAGGTGCGGGTGCCGGACGTCGAGGTCTGCGTGGGCATGCTCGATCACGTCGGGATCGGACGCCGGCCAGAGCAAGGCTGCCGCGGCGACGCCTGCCAGCGTCAGGCCCCCGAGGATGGCCAACGTGGCCGGCATCCCGAGGGACGCGCCGAGCCAGCCGGCCAACGGGTAGGTGACCAGCCAGGCGGCGTGGGACAGGGCGAACTGGGCCGCGAATACGGCCGGCCGGTCCTCCGGGGTCGCCGACCGGCGCAGGAGCCTGCCGGTGGGGGTCTGTACGGCGGAGTAGGCGATGCCGAGCACCAGCCAGGTTTCGAGAAGAAGCGGCCAGCCGATAATACCGCCCCGGGACATGGCGGCGACGCTGAGCAGGACTCCGCCGAGCAGGGCGGCTGCCGGGATCATCACGGCCCGGTCGGACAGGCGGTCGAGCAGGCGGGGCAGCGTCAGTGCGGCGATCATCGACCCGCAGCCGAACAGCCCGAGGGCCAGGGCCACGTCGGTCTGCGGACGGCTGAGGAGGCCCTGCACGATCACCACGGTGTTGACGATGACCATGGCGCCGGCCGCAGCGACAGCGAGGTTCAGGGCGAGCAGCCCGCGCAGGCGCGGCGTCGCGAGGTAGATCCTGAGGCCCCGCGTGGTCCGGTCGTAGATGCCGCCCTGGCGTTCGGTCCGGGTGGCGATCGGCAGGCTCACGGACACCACCAGGGCCGCCGAGCACATGAACCCGACGACGGTACCGCCGAACAGGGCGTTGTACGGCACCACGGTCAGGAGGAGGGCCGCCAGGGTCGGGCTGAGAAGGTTCTCCAGATCGTAGGCGAGGCGCGAGAGCGACAGGGCGCGGGTATAGTCGCGCTCGTCCGGCAGGATGTCCGGTATGGTGGCCTGGAAGGTCGGGGTGAACGCCGCCGAGGCCGATTGCAGGACGAAGATCAGGGCGTAGATCGGACGCCGGCCAGAGCAAGGCTGCCGCGGCGACGCCTGCCAGCGTCAGGCCCCCGAGGATGGCCAACGTGGCCGGCATCCCGAGGGAC
>NZ_BJZT01000003.1 GCF_007992175.1 Methylobacterium haplocladii
AGTCGCGCTCGTCCGGCAGGATGTCCGGTATGGTGGCCTGGAAGGTCGGGGTGAACGCCGCCGAGGCCGATTGCAGGACGAAGATCAGGGCGTAGATCTGCCAGACTTGGTCGACGAACGGCAGCATCAGGGCGATGGCCGCGCGGACGAGGTCGGTCGCCACTAGAAACACGCGTCGGGGTGACCGGCTCGTGAAGGCCTGCGCGATCGGTGCGACGAGCACGTAGGCCACCATCTTGATGGCGAGTGCCGTGCCGAGGACAGTCCCGGCGCGGTCGCCCGCCAGCTTGAACGCCAGGAGCCCCAGGGCGACTGTCAGCAGGCCGGTACCGATCAGGGCGATGACCTGGGCCGCGAACAGGTGACGATAGGTGCGGTTGGCGAGGACGCTCAGCATCTCGGGCGCCTCAGAGATACTTCGCGAGGGTCTTGAACTCGCCGAGGGCATCCTTCGCCGCCTTGCCGCCGTGCTCGATCCCGTCGCCGAGGCAATGCTCCATGTGGTCCTGGATGAGCACGCGCTTGGCGTTGGTGATCGCGCTCTCCACGGCGTGGAGCTGCTGGGCGAGGTCCACGCAGGGCCGGCCTTCCTCGATCATCGCGATGACGCCTGCGAGATGGCCGTGGGCGCGCTTGAGGCGCTTGACGATATCCGGGTGCGAGGCATGTTCCATAGAGGCATCCTATCCCCCTGGAAGGGATACAGCAAACGTCCGGGCACGTCTTCCGGGGTCTTCATCGCATCGAGGAGAGCCAGCCGAACATCGCCAGGACTATGGCGATCAGGATGTGGGCCATGAGGAGCGCCCGGCCGGCGGCCTTTCGGACGTGCGGCCTGACCGTGCGCCGTCCACCCCCTCCGCCTCCCCAGGCCTAAATCCTGCGCCCGAGCTTCTTGCCCGTCATCGCCTCGGAGGCCGTCGTGGATGGATCCCGCGATGCCCGTCCGGGCGTTCCTCCGCATGCATCGTCGCTACCCTCATGGGATGCCCTTGCCGAGCAGGTCGGCCACATGGGCGTCGGCGAGATGGCCGGTAGCGGCACGATGGCTTTCCGAACAGGCCGCGTAGTCCGGGCCGGACGCGGACATCACAAGCTCCGAGGTGCCGTCTGGCATCGTGCGCGTTGCCAGGACGGTTCGTCCCGCCGGCCATTCGAGCGATCCGGGAACGGGTCCCGGCCGGGGCTCGCCGTAGCGGCGTACCCCCTCGCGCCGAATGGTCTCCCGGGCGGTGGCGTAAGCCGGTCCGTCGAGCGGCCGCCCGACCCAGACGACCTGCTGGAGGCCCTGCTCCCGGCACACCACCAGGACCACCTCGACGGTGTCGGGTCCGGAGGCGAGCGGACGGTCGCGGAAGTAATACAGGCCGGTCAGGTTCGCCTCGCGGTCGATCATCGAGGGCGTGTCGACCCGGTCCAAGGCACCCCAAGCCAATCCGAACGGCGCCTCGCCCGACGTCGGGTCAGCCGCTAGGGCCGTACCGGTCCACGTCGCCGCCACCAGTGCGAGCGCGGGTCGGCGAGGCATCGACCTACTCCGCCGCCTGGGGGAGGACGGGGCGTGCATGGGGACCATCCTTCCCGACGGTGGTCTTCACCGGGGCGAGGGCACCGGCAAAGCGCGCGTAGAGCGCCGGCAGGACGACGAGGGTCAGCAGGGTCGCCGAGATCAGGCCGCCGATCACCACCGTCGCCAGGGGGCGCTGGACCTCGGCGCCCGTCTCGGTGGCCAGCGCCATCGGCACGAACCCCAGCGACGCCACGAGGGCGGTCATCGCCACCGGCCGTAGCCGGGTCATCGCACCCTCCAGGATCGCCTCGCGGCGCGGCTTCCCTTCCGCGATGAGCTGCTTGATGTAGGTCAGCATCACCAGGCCATTGAGGACGGCCACCCCGGACAGGGCGATGAACCCGACCGCCGCCGGCACCGAGAACGGCATCCCCCGCAGCCATAGGGCCGCGATGCCGCCGGTCAGCGCCAGCGGGACCGCGCTGAACACCAGCAGGGCGTCACGCGCCGAGTTCAGGGCCGAGAACAGCAGCAGGAAGATCAGGAAGAAGCACACCGGGACGACGACCATCAGGCGCTGGCGTGCCGAGGCCAGGTTCTCGAACTGCCCGCCCCAGGTCACGTAGTAGCCGGCCGGAAGCTGGACCCCGGAGGCCACCTTCGCCTGAGCCTCGGCGACGAGCGAGCCGATGTCGCGGCCGCGCACGTTGGCCGTGACCACGACCCGCCGCCGCCCGTTCTCGCGAGAGATCTGGTTCGGCCCCTCCGTCACGGAGAAGCTCGCGACCTGCTTCAGGAGGACGGAGGACGCCCGACCGTTGACGCCCGGGGGCAGCGGGACCGGGATGTTCTCCAGGGCCTCGCGGTCCTCGCGGACCTTGTCGTTCAGGCGCACGACGATGGGGAAG
Source organism: Methylobacterium haplocladii (assembly GCF_007992175.1). GTDB lineage: Bacteria > Pseudomonadota > Alphaproteobacteria > Rhizobiales > Beijerinckiaceae > Methylobacterium > Methylobacterium haplocladii. Next base: position 2,419 of record NZ_BJZT01000003.1, read on the forward strand.
CGGCGGTCGCCCTCGAAGACCATGCCCGCCTCGCGGCCGCCGATGGCCGCGCCGATGACGTCCTGGATCGCGGAGGTGCTCAGGCCGAGGCGCGCGGCCTCGACCTTGTTGATCTTGATCTCCAAGAACGGCAGCCCGGCCGTCTGCTCCACCTTGACGTCGTCGGCGCCCTCGGTCCCGCGCAGGATCGCGGCGACCTGGTTGGCGGCCTTGAGCATCGGCTCGAACTCCTCGCCGAACACTTTTACGGCGAGGTCGCCGCGGGTGCCAGCCAGGAGCTCGTTGAACCGCAGCTGGATCGGCTGGGAGAACTCGTAGACGTTCCCCGCAAGCGCCCCCACCGCCTTCTCGATGTCCTCCTGAAGGGCGGCCTTGGTCTGGTCCGGGTCGGGCCATTCCTCCTGCGGCTTCAGGATAACGAAGGTGTCGGACGAGCTCGGCGGCATTGGGTCGGAGGCGACCTCGGCGGTGCCGGTCTTGGAGAAGACGTAGGCGACCTGGGGGAATCGGCTGATCGCCTGCTCGACCTTCAGCTGCATCGCCTGCGACTGCGTCAGGGACGTCGACGGGATGCGCTGGGCGTTCAGCGCGATGCTCTTCTCGTCCAGCTGCGGGATGAACTCCTGCCCCAGCCCCCTGAACAGGAACCCGGCCCCGACGAGCAGCACCAGGGCGACCGCGACGAAGGTCATCGGGATGCGCAGGGCCGCCCCGAGGACCGGGCGGTAGGCGGCCTTGATCCCGCGGATGAGGACGTTGTCCTTCTCGGTGACCCTGCCCGTGATGACGATGGCGATCATCGCCGGCACGAAGGTCAGCGACAGCACGAAGGCCGAGACGAGGGCGATGATGACGGTGAGCGCCATCGGCTCGAACATCTTGCCCTCGACCCCGGTGAAGGTGAGGAGCGGCACGTAGACGAGGATGATGATGGCCTGCCCGTAGAGCGAGGGCTGGATCATCTCCTCGGCCGAGGCGCGCACGGTGACGAGGCGCTCCTCCAGGTCGAGCTTGCGCCCGAGCTCGGTCTGCCGCTCCGCCAAATGGCGCAGGGCGTTCTCGGTGATGATGACGGCGCCGTCGACGATGAGGCCGAAGTCGAGGGCGCCGAGGCTCATCAGGTTGGCGCTGATGCGGCCCTGGACCATGCCGGTCATGGTCATCAGCATCGCCACCGGGATGACCAGCGCCGTGACGATGGCCGCCCGGATGTTGCCCAGCAGCAGGAACAGGATGACGATGACGAGGGCGGCGCCCTCGGCCAGGTTCTTGGCCACCGTCCGGATCGTGGCCTCGACGAGGAGGGTGCGATTGAGGACGGTCTGGACCTCGACGCCGGGCGGGAGCGTGCGCCGCAGCTCCGTCATCTTCGCGTCCACGGCGGCCGAGACCGTCCGGCTGTTCTCGCCGATCAGCATCAGGGCGGTGCCGATGACGACCTCGCGCCCGTCCTCGCTGCCCGATCCCGTGCGCAGATCGCGCCCGATCCGGACCTCGGCGATGTCGGAAATGCGGACCGGCACGCCGCCGCGGGTGGTCACCACGACGGAGCCGATGTCCTCCATGGTCTCAAGGCGGCCGGCGGCACGCACGACGTAGCCTTCACCGTTGTCCTCCAGGTAGCGGGCGCCCTGGTTGGCGTTGTTGGCCTCCAGCGCCCGGCCGATGTCGGCGAAGGACAGGTCGAGGGCGGTCAGCTTCATCGGGTCCGGCTGGACGTGGTACTGCTTGTCGAAGCCGCCAATGCTGTCGACGCCGGCGACCCCCGGCACGGTCTTCACCTGGGGGCGGATGATCCAGTCCTGGACCGTGCGCAGGTACGCCGTGCGTTCGAGCTCCGTCGCGAGCCGCTGGCCCTCCGGGGTCAGGTAGCTCCCGTCCGATTGCCAGCCGGCCTTGCCGTCCGGGGAGACCTTGCGCTCCTTCGGCTGGGCGTAATGGATCGACCACATGTAGATCTCGCCGAGACCCGTGGAGATCGGGCCCATGTGCGGCTCTGCCCCCGGCGGCAGGGTCGACTTGGCCTCCCCGATGCGCTCGGCGACCTGCTGGCGGGCGAAGTAGATGTCGAGCTTCTCGGAGAAGACCGCGGTGACCTGGGAGAAGCCGTTTCGCGAGAGCGAGCGGGTGTATTCCAGGCCTTTGATGCCGGCGAGCGCGGTCTCGACCGGGTAGGTCACCTGCTTCTCGATATCGACCGGGGAGAGCGACGGCGCCGTGGTGTTGATCTGCACCTGGTTGTTGGTGATGTCTGGCACCGCGTCGATGGGGAGCTTGGTCAGCGAGAACACGCCGAAACCTGCCGCGAGCAGCGACATGAGCACCACGAGCCAGCGCTGGTGGACGGAAAAGTCGAGGATCTTCGAGATCATGGCCGGCCCCCTCAGTGGTCGTGGTCGGCTTCGGCTTTGCCGAGCTCGGCCTTCAGGACGAAGGAGTTGGCGACCGCGACCTCGTCGCCGGGCTTGAGGCCGGACAGGATCTCGAAGGCGTCGTCGTCGGCCTTGCCGATGGTCACGTCCCTGCGTTCGAACCCGTCCGGGGTGCGGACGAACACGACCTTCTCGCCGCCGATGGTTTGGATGGCGGACTTGGGCAGCCGGACCGCGACCTTGTCCTGCGCGATCTCGACCTCGGTCGTGACGAAGGTGCCGGGCCGCCAGGTCATGTCCTTGTTCGGCAGGGCGACGATGACCCGGGCCGAGCGGGTCTCGGCGTTGAGGATCGGGCTGACGAAGACGACCTTGCCCACGCCGCGAGAAGCGTCGTCACCCCCGACGATGGTGACCTTGGCGCCCTCCCGGACCTTCGACAGCTCGGTGGTCGGGATCGCGAGCTCGATCCACACGGAGGACAGGTCGGCGACGGTGTAGACGTCGGCCGGGTCGCCCTCCTTGCCGACGGCGGTGCCGACATCGACCTTACGCTCGACCACACGGCCGGCGAGCGGGGACTTAAGCTCGTAGCGGCGCAGCGAAGATAGGTTCGGGGTGGTTTCGTCCTTCTTGGCGGACGTCGCGACCTCGGCCGCGTTCAGCCCCAGGGCCGATAGCTTCTGGCGTGCCAGGTCGACCCGAAGTGTCGCCTCCGAGTAGGCGGCCTTGGCGTTCAGGAATGCGGACTCGGCCGAAATCCGCTTGTCCCAGAGGGCCTGCTGGCGGTCGAAGTTGGTCTTCTCCAGGTCCGCCTTTACCATCGCGGTGAGGAAGTCGCTCTTGGCCTCGGCGACCTCGCGGCTGTCGAGGACGGCCACGACCTCGCCCTTGGCGACCTCCTCGCCGAGGCGCTTGCGCATCTCGGCCACGGTTCCGACGACCCGCACGGGGACGCGAGCGATCCGGTCGGCATCCTGGGCGATGGTGCCGGGCACGAGAAGGTGTCGCGAGAGGATGCCGCCCGCGACCGTGGCGAGCTTGATGTCCTGCTCCGCGGCCTGCTCGGCCGTCATCTTGATCCTGCCCTCGCCCTCATCGTCGTGGCCGTGAGCCTCGCCCTCGGCGTGCTTGTGGCCACCGGCCTCGGGCTTGGATTCTCCCTCGGAGTGCCTGTGCTCGCTGGAAGGCTTGGGCTCTCCCTCCGCGTGCTCGCGGCCATGCTCGCCGTGACCGTGCCCATCGTCGGCTTCGGGTGTCGCGGGCTTGGTCATGGCAGCGTTCGTCGTGGGCGCCGTCCGGGGGCTGACCAGGCCGGCGGCGGCAAGGGCGCCCTGCACGAACTCGGACACGCGGGGGAAGGCACCGCCGATCGCGATGCCGATGGCCAGGAAGGCCACGGAAAGGAATGCACGCATGGGAATGGGCCGTATCCGACCGGGACGTCGCCTATCCGCTCAATCGGCCTCGGACTGTCCCGTACAAGGTGGTTCGCGAGGGTGAGGCGACCGGGACCCGCGAGGGCGGGCCGGGACGCGCCACGGGCGTGGCCGCGTCGCCTCAGGCGCGAGGGGGCCTTGGGAGACGGTCCGGCGAAACGGACCCGCTTGCGGTGGTCACGGTCGCGTAGGACGCGCGCCCGCTCCCGCGATGCGGCAAGGCCGGCGTCGCGTCGACGCCGAGGGCCTGGTGGCAGCCGCAGTTGGCGTGACAGGCCGGGCAGGCATCGGAATGGTCGGTCGCACCCGCCTCGGATGGGGCGGTCACGGACAATTCGTGGCTCGCCGGACGATGGGCCTCGGCGGAATGGATCGCGCCGGGGACGACGAGCGCCAGGACCAGGACGAGCGACAGCACGCGGACGGTGGTCGCCCACCAGCCGCGCATCGTCTCGTAGGCCCTGATCGGACGTCCGTGGTTCATCTCGGTCCTTATGGACGATTTGCGCTCATCCATACAACGCGGATGGTCTCGGCTTGACGACGCCCTGGGACTAATCGTCGTCGTGATGGTGGTGGTGATGGTGGCGCCGCTCGCCGTAGAAGCCGCGCCCGTCGTAGTCCCGGCGTTCGCGATGGATCACCACGTCGTCGTGATCGCCATGCCGGTAGCGGTCGACGTGGACGACCCGGCCCCGTTCCTCATAACCGCCGCCATAATACTGAGCGGACGCCGCCACGGGGGCCAGGATCAGGCTCGCCGCGACGAGGCCTATCAGACGCTTTCGCATGACACTTCTTTCAAACATTTAAACCGTGAGAATGGTCGTGCCGACGTGAACCGCATCTGAGGCCCCTGTTCAGCAAGGGTGCCGGTGCCCGCCTCGACACGCGATGCCCCCCGCTCATGCGATGGCTTGGTCGAGCAGGAGCAGCAGCAGGAAGCCTGCGAAGAACATCGCGGTCACCCACGGTCGGTTCTCGATCTCGTGCGCCTCGACGAGGAGCTCCTCGGTGACGAGGTACAGCAGCGCGATCAGCCCGAAGGACAGGAACCCGGCCTGGATCGGTGCCGACAGGGTGGCGACGGGGCCGCCGAGAAGGGCGCCCAACGGCAGCAGGACGACCAGGCCCGCCGTAAGGCCGACCACCTTGCCCTTGGACGCGCCAGTCTCCCCGAATTGGGTCGCGACCGTCAGGCCGAGGAACAGGACCTCGATGGTGAGGGCGACGGTGAGCAGCATGCCGGCCTTGGCACCGGCGGCGAAGGCGATGCCGAGGACGAGCCCGTCGACGAGGATGTCGATGCCGGTGACCGCCATCAATCCGGCGGGCCCCTTCGCCCGCTTGCCGAGGCTCTTGACGAGGAGCATCGCGAAAACGCCCAGCGCGCCGCCGACGAGGGTCGCCCAGGGTGAGCCGGCATGCTTGAGGTCGGGTAGGATCTCACCGGCCGCCGCGGCGAAGACCACGCCGGCCGCGAAATGCTGGATCGCGCTGACCAGCACGGCGCCCGGCCGGAGGTTGACCGCCATCGCCGCCCCGACGATGGCGGCCGCGGCGGGGATCAGGGTGCAGGCCCAGGCCTGCATCGCCGGCCTCAGACCACGTGTTCGGGAGCGAGGGCGCAAGGGGTGTCCGCGCCGGTCTCGACCTGGAGGGTGGTGTGGCCGATGCCGAACCGTTCCCTGATCCCGGCCGCGGCGCTCATCAGGAAGGCGTCGTCGGGACGGCTCCCGGGCATGAGGAGGTGCGCCGTGAGGCAGGTCTCGGTGGTGCTCATCGCCCAGACATGGAGGTCGTGCAGGGCGGTGACCCCGGGCAGCCCTTCGAGGTGGCTGCGGACGGCGGCCGGATCGATGCCGGGCGGGACGGCGGCAAGAGACAGCGTGAGGCTGTCGCGCAGGAGTCCCCAGGTGCTCCATACGATGACCCCCACGATGGCGAGGCTGACGACCGGATCGAGCCAGGTCCACCCCGTGTAGAGGATCACCAGGCCAGCGATGACCACGCCCGCCGAGACCGCGGCATCCGCGGCCATGTGCAGGAAGGCCCCGCGGATGTTGATGTCGCCCTCGGCGCCTGAGGCGAACAGCCAGGCGGTGACGCCGTTCACGAGGATGCCGATCGCGGCGACGATCATCACGGTCTTGCCGGCGACCGGGACGGGCTCGCCGAAACGCTGGATCGCCTCCCAGGCGATGGCGCCGACGGCGATCAGCAGGAACACCGCGTTGAACAGGGCCGCCAGGATCGACGACCCCTTCATCCCGTAGGTGTAGCGGGCGCTGGGCGCGCGCTTGGCCAGCACCGTGGCGATCCAGGCCACCACGAGGCCGAGCACGTCCGAGAGGTTGTGGCCGGCATCGGCCAGCAGGGCGACCGAGTTGGAAAGTACCCCATAGGTGGCCTCGACGGCGACGAAGCCGACGTTGAGCGCGATACCGATGGCGAACGCCTTCCCGAAGCTGGGGGGAGCGTGAGAGTGGCCGGGCCCATGGGAATGCCCGGCAGGGTCGTGGGACCCGTGGGCTTCGTGACTGTGCGACCCGTGGTCGTGGGCGGCGTGGGCGGCGTGCGAGGTCATGGTCGTTCCGTATGGGTCTGTGTCGGTCGATGGATTGGCGCGGCGCTATTCGGCCGGAGCGGGACGCATCGCGACGGCGCCTTCCCGATGCTCGGCCCAGGCCTGCCGCAGTATCTGCACGGACGAGGTCAGGAAGATGCCGGCCATGACGGCCGCAACCGCCAGGTCGGGCCAGGCGGACGAGGACCCCCAGACTCCGAGGGCCGCCACCATCACCACGACGTTGCCGAAGGCGTCGTTGCGCGAGCACAGCCAGACCGAGCGGACGTTTGCGTCGCCGTCCTTGTAGTGGCGGAGGAGGAAGACCGATCCGAGGTTCGCGGCCAGCGCCATCACGCCGATCAGGCCCATGACCTCGGCCTTGGGCAAGCCGAGCACCATCGTCTGGTAGACGGTGCTGCCGAACACCCAGAGCGCCATCAGGAACAGGGACAGGCCCTTGAACAGGGCCGCCTTGGAGCGGAGGGCCAGGGACGCGCCGATCACCGCGAGGCTCAAGCCGTAGGTCACCGTATCGGCGAGGAAGTCGAGGGCGTCGGCCTTGAGCGCCTGCGATCCGGCGAGCTGACCGGCCGCCAACTCGGTCACGAACATCGCGCCGTTGATGCCGATGACGGTCCAGAGGATGGCCTTGTAGCGGGGGTCGACGCCGTCGAAGACCGGGACCCCGGCCGAGCAGCATGACGCTTCGGAAGCCCCGTGGCCATGGCCGTGGTCGGAAGACGCCGAGCCGGGCGGCGCGGGCGGGGGAGGCGAACAGGACGTTCCGACCGTCGTCGTGCCACAGCAATGATCGCTCATGTCTTCGCCTTTCCATCGGACGAGGAGGAGCGTACGACCTCTAGCGGCTAGAGGTGCAAGCGGAAAATCATGCAGATTTCTATCGGCGAGCTGTCGCGGCAAACCGGCGTAAAAGTCCCCACGATTCGATACTACGAGTCGGTCGGCTTGATGCCGGAGCCCCCCCGTACGACCGGCTCTCAGCGTCGCTACGGAGAAGCCGAGGTGGTGCGTCTCAACTTCATTCGCCATTCGCGCGAACTTGGATTTGAGGTCGATGCCATTCGGGAGCTGCTGACACTGAACGCCCATCCGGAGCGCTCTTGTGCCGAAGTCGACACGATCGCCCGTCGCCATCTCGCTGAGGTCGATCGACGGATCGAGAAGCTTGAGGGATTGCGGGACGAATTGAGCCGGATGATCGCGGAATGCGGCCAGGGCCGCGTCGGCGAATGCCGCGTGATCGAAACGCTGTCGGATCACGGCAAGTGTGCGGATGAACGCCACTGAAACGGCATCCGCGTCCGGCCTGGCGGTCCTGGACTTTCTCGCGCTGCGGGAGTCCTCGCGTTCGCAGCCGCAGCCGCATTCGCGCAGTCGGCAATACCCATGCGGTGCCCGCTATGATCGGACCCGCTGAAGTACCTCCCGTCGATCTCGACCTCACCGTCTGGGCCGAAGCCCCTCACCCCAGATGCAGCCGGGATTCACGGCCATCAGTCATTCTTTCTTGCGACGATACCATCTGGTGCGGTCTTTCCTCGTCTCGCGCTCGAAATACTTCGTGTGGGTGACCCGAATGCCCATCTTCCTGTTGAGCGTGCCCCGCGACAGGGGAGCGCCATTGCTGATCGCTTGACGGGCCACGAACGGGGACAGGAGCTTGATCACCTCGCGATCCTGCACCCAGACGTCCGGTGGCAGCACGCTCCCGATCTCGCGCATGACGCGATCCCAGAACTCCTCCGCCACGAGGTCCCCCACGCGCTCTCGCAGCTGCGCCACTTCGGCTTCCAGCTCCGTTACGCGCGCCTTCGACAGCTCGGCCTCGCGTATGGCCACCTCCGCCTTCACGTAGGCCTCGTCCATCAGCTCGCGCGCGGCTTGACCCTCGGCTTCCACCTTTCGCCGTCTGTCCTCGAAACGTTCCGAGGCCTCGATCAGCGCGGCAGCCCAAGCTCGCCCCATGAATGCGGCGTGCTCGCTCTTGAGCCGGGCCGGAAACTCCTTGGTATCCAGCCTGGCATCGTACTGGCGGGCCGCTTTCCATGACAGGAGATGCGGGCCGACCGTGCGCGGCGACCTGCCCCGGAGTCGTCCTTGCAGGATCGCGATCACCCGGTCCTGGTTGACCTTCTCGCCCGCGCGATGGACCTCGTCCGCCGCCAGCCAGACTTCCTCTTCCAACGTCATCGCCGGCCCCTCCCCCACGGGATATTAAGGCCGCCGCGCTCGACAATTCCTTAAGGGCCTGGAAGCGGAAAGCGGGAAGCGTCGTCTGCTTCCCACTTCCCCTCGTATTTCGTCTCGCGTCCCAGGCGCCGGCGCCCTGCACCGGGAACCACACCGCGAAAAGCTTAGGCAAACCCCCGCCCTGCCGTTAACGATGTCGGCCATAAAGCTCTAGCTACTAGAGGTTTTGCTTGATGGGGGAAGCAATCGTGGGGTACTATTGCCTCGTTAGTCCTCCCGGCATGCGTAATGGGGCCCGGAATGAACATCGTATTCTTCGCCGATGACCCTTCGGCAGTCCACGCGTCGCTTCTTGCAGACTACGCCCTCAATCACCCCACCCCTCGCTGGCCGATGGCAGGTCCGGGTTTCCTGGCGGGGGCCGAAGCCCTCGCCGACCGCCTTCCCGATCGTCTGCAGGCAGCGTCGATGGAGGGGGGCACCCTGATCGCGGCGCTCCCGCTGCGGTTGCTCCAGACGCCTTCGATCCGCAAACGGCTCGACCTTGCCGTCGTCACCTGCGGTTCGGACCCGGAGTCGGCGGAACGTGCCGTCGACGCACTATCCTCGGACAGGAACGGATCCGCGCGTGGACTCCCGCCGGCTTGGTTGCTCCCTTGCCGGCGGCAAGCGTGGCCGGACCTGCTGCGCGTCCTTCCGACATCCGTCGGCGTACGGCGAGGGCGCGGTCTCGGCCACCTTCGTTCCGGAGGTCCCGCCGGCGCGACGGCCCGTCAGGCGCTCGGCTTGGCCGCAGCCCTCCTCGTCGCCGCGGAGGACCCCTACCTCCCCGCGCTGGAACCGGGGCAGGTCCTCGACATCCTGTCGGGCCAAACGACTGCGGCCGGCCTGTCGCTGCGCGCGAGGCTCCTCGACCTCGTCGCCGACCTAAACGAGCCGACCGACGAGGTCGTGCCCACCCGGTCGACACGGCGTCCCGGCGGGCGCGCGACCATGCCGGCGTATCCTCCGCGAGGCACCGCATCGAGACGGGCGTCGAACGGGCTGCATCTACCGGAGGCGGCCCCGGACCCGGATCCTCGGCGGACGGCGCGACGCGTCTCGAAAACTTTCAGAGAACAGTAATCGGAGGTACCGATATGACCTTACGTGCCGTCATCAGACCCGCGAAAGACACCGCCCCGGCGTACATATCCGATCCCGGCCGGGGTCGCCGGACCCGGACGCATCAGGCCGAACGCGGTCGCGGGCGTCCGGCATGGCGAAGCGCCCAGGAGGGCAGCAGGACACCCCCTCCCCCCGCGGTCGTGCGGGATCTCGCGGAAGAGACCTTCGACGAGCCCACCGAGACGATGTGGGCGTCCGCGCTGCTCGATACCGACTTCGACATGGATGCCGATGACCTGCTGGCCGGCGCCACGAGCATTTACCGCGCGGTCAACGCTGAAGAAGGCGGTTGGGAGTGACCTGCGAGCCTCGGGAACCGCCGGCGTTGCCGGCAGATCGCGAGGCGACTTGCAAAAAATAGAGAAGGTCCTCGGCGAATTAACCAAGACATCAATGGTCCACTTGCCTTCACCACGATGTACTTGCTAACAACAAAGGTTTCGTTCTATAATTCGCCATCTCATAAATTCGCGTCTATCGCTTCGCCCGCAGCCTCCCCCTGCGGCCGCGAACCCGTCGGCGCCTTTCCGGAGATTGCGCTTGATCGTAGCTTTGTTCGGGGCGTCGGGCCGGACCGACGCCGCACACGCCTCCCTCATGCTGGTGGACGCCATTCTCGTCGAGGGCGGAGCCGCGCGGTTCGTCCGCGTGACGCTGCCGGGCGACGCGGAACTGCCGAAGCCGCAGTACCGGCCGGACGACCTCGTCGTCGTCCAGGCAACGGCGGCTGACGTTGGCGAGATCCGCGCCATCGTCGTCGAGGAAATCGCGGCGGCACGTCGATCGGAGGCCGACTTGGTGCTGGACCTGCCTGCCGCCTGCCTCGTGGAACCGGATGTCCTGGACGGGATCGAGGTGCCGGTCATCGTCGTCGGACCGACGCCCTTCGACGAGCATGCGGCGGCGTTCCTATTGCACGCCCTCGCCGAGATCCCGGTTCCTGTCGGCGGAAAGCTGCCGTGGCCATGGCTTCTCGGCTGCGGACGCGGGAATGCCTGCGCGGCGTCCGCCTTCGAGCGCGACATGGGCCGCATCTCCTGCGGCATGGACATGGCACGTACGCCGCGGGTGTTCCCCGTGACCTGGCCGACGTTGAGCAAGGCGGAGGCGTTGCGCATCTTGGTCGGCGACCGAAGCGCCCGAACGCTCGCGCTGGGCCTGCCGCTTCTCGCGAGTCTTCGGGCCGCGCGGGAGAAACCCGATGCGCCTGCCATCGACGCCGGGAGCCTCGCTTCCGCTCCCGGCGCCGACGCGAACACGGGGAAGACGTCCCACCGGCGGGACGTCGGCGACCGTCTCCGGGATCTCGCCGATGCGCTGCAGGCGATCGAGGATTACGACGCCCCGACTCAGATCGAGCTCGATTGCGCTCCCCGGATCGAGGACTGGAAGTCGGCGCGCCGCGAGGTGCGCGTCGTGACCGGTCGCGTCTACGGGCACCCCGACATCGCGGACGGGCGCCCCATCGTGACCTCAGACCTCTACGCCTCGGACGGCACGTCCTGGGCGAGGACGCTTTCGCGTTACTATCGCCTCGGCGAGCCGGCCCGGGGCCAGGACCGACGCGACTTCCGTTAGCCGTCAGGCCCGGACCCCCGCCGAGCGCCTCCGTCCGAACGGCGGCGAGCGCCCCACCATGCCCATAGAACGGAGAACGCATGCGCCCACACCGCGCCAACGATGCCGCGTGCGATCGCCGACGCAACGGCCATAAGCACTGCGACGCCGGCGCGACCGTCGATCGGCCTCTCGAAGCGTGGCGCACCCTCGACCGTGAACGGATCGGGCCGGATGTCGTGGCGACGATCCGCCGTGCCCTCTTCGATAGCGTCGCGATCCACGACGGACGCTGGCCCGGCGTCCGACGCGGCGACGCGGCGTCCGCGGTCGGGGTGGCCGTGCGCGTCCTCCGACGGCCGGGGCTTCCCTCGCCCGTCTGCGACATCGCGATGTCGGCGGTGCTGGTTCACGCCGTTACCGGCGACCCCGCCGCCGCCCTCGTGCTGGCGCACGGCCTCCAGCGCCTGGCGAGAGGACGCCGAGACGCCGCCCGGCTGAACGGCCGCGCACGACTTTGGGCCGCCGGAGCCTCGCGCGGCCCTCCAGACTCCCGCGCGTGAGCTTCGAAGAAACGAGTCTGGATCGCCCGAACCAGGATGGTGCATCGAATGCGGCTGTGGTTGTTCTCCGACCTCCATCTCGACCTTTCCAGGACGCCCTGGACGCCGGAGGCTATCCCCGAGGCCGACGTCGCCGTCGTGGCCGGCGACATCGGCCAGGGGCTCGCGGACACGGTCTCGTGGCTCGCCGCGACCGTCCGGCCCGCGATGCCGGTGGTGCTCGTCGCCGGCAACCACGAGTTCTACGGCGGCGCGGTGGACGAGGAGCGCGCGCTCGGGAGGGAGGCCGCCAAGCGGCAGGACATCGTCCTGCTCGACGACGAGAGCGCCGTCGTGGCCGGCTGCACCTTCAGCGGCTGCACGCTCTGGACCGACTATTCGCTCGACGGCGGCGAGGCGCGACCGGCCAGGATGTCGGCCGCGCTCCACGGCCTGAACGACCATCGCCGGATCGCCTCGACGCAACATCCCGCGTGGAGGAGGTTCTGGCCGGAGGACGCGCTCAGGCTCCACGACGCGTCCCGTCTATTCCTCGAAGATGCCCTGCTTCGCGTCGATCCGCCCGGCGGCCGCAGCCGACCGCACGTCGTGGTCACGCATCATGCGCCAAGCCCCTTGTCGATCGCCGCGGCCTACGCGGGAAGCGCGCTGAACGCGGCCTTCGCCTCGGAACTCGGCGCGTTCGTCCAGGCGGCGAGGCCCGACCTTTGGGTGCACGGGCACACGCACGCCGCCTTCGACTACCGGCTCGGCGACACCCGCGTCGTCTGCAACCCCCGAGGCTACGAGGGCGAGCGGACGGGCTTCGCCCCCGGCCTCGTCGTCAACGTGGGCTGACGGCTCCGGTCCGACATCCGCCCTTTCCCGATCCATCCCGAACGCGCCGGTCCCGGAACCGTCGCGCGGCCAAACGCGGGCGAACCATGCCAAGAGACGACCTCGCATTCTTCCGCCACGACATCGAAGACGAGCTGGCATCCTCCTCGGGCCGGTCCGGCATCCGCAGGCCGGCTCTGGAAACCCTTGCGGCCTTCGCCCTGGAAGACGCGGTACCGTCGGCGCTTCGCCGTCGCCTGGCGCGCTCGGGTTCCTTCGCCCTGGTGATCGAGGTGCCGTCGGGCGACTGGGTCGAACCTGTCGCCAAGGCCAGCGCCGAGCTGGCGTCGTGGACGTATTCGTTCGCGCGATCCGGGTCCGCACGGACGGAAGACAGACCGGAACGCGGCAACGACAAGGTCGCGGAGACCCTCGCCCGCGGCGGCAGGGTGGTCGGCGTGTCCCAGGCTCCCGAGCGCCTGCTTCCTGCGACGCTCGTTTCCGTCGCCGACGTTCGCATCCGTATCGGCCAACCGTCGAATGCCGTCGTCGCCCGCGTCATCCGGAGCGCCACCGGCGGCCGCCTTGGCCCCATGCCGCCACGCATCGCGGCGGGCCTGACCTATTGGGAACTCTGCGCTGCGGTCAGGGGCTCGCCCGGCACCATCGTCGATCGCCTCGCCGCGCTCGGGAACGCAAAGTCGGAGGCCGATCCGGGCGTCGCCGGCGCGCCGGCCTTCGGCGATCTCGTGGGCTACGGCGCCGCCCACGACTGGGGACTCCGTTTCCTCGACGACTTGGAGGCCTGGAGGCGGGACGAAATCCCGTTCGACCGCATCGACCGCGCGGTCGTGTTCGGGTCGGAGCCGGGACTGGGAAAGTCAAGCTACGTCCGCGCATTGGCCAGGGCCGCCCGGCTGCCGCTGTCGGTCAGTTCCGTCTCGACCTGGTTCACGCAATCGAGCGGCTACCTCGACGGCGTCCTGCGCCAGATCGACGGGGTGTTCGAGAACGCCGCTTCACGCTCGCCATCGATTTTATTCCTAGACGAGATTGACAGTATACCGGATAGAAACACCCTGGATAGCCGAGCTAGAGAGTGGTGGAATACAGTAGTAACGCACATACTTTTGACTATTGATCGGGTTATGTCAGAGCCTTCTATCAATCTTTGTATCGTCGGCGCGACGAACTATGCTGACAGGCTGGACGCCGCGCTCGTCAGGCCGGGGCGGCTGAACCGCGTGATCTTCATCGGCCCGCCGTCGGCGGCCGATCTGTCCGTGATCGCCCGGCAGCACCTGGGCGACGACCTTGCCGGGCTCGACCTCGCCGTCTTCGGCGAGATCGCCTTCGGCGCCACCGGCGCCCAGGTCGCGGGCTGGGTCAAAGACGCGCGCACGGCGGCCCGAGCCGCCGGACGCCCCCTCCTGCTCGACGACCTCCTGCAAGCGGCCGCTCCCCCGGATACCCGGCCCCATGGTGTAAGATGGCGATGCGCGCTGCACGAGGCCGGTCATGCCGTCAGCGTCGAGATCCTCGGGACCGGGCATATCAAGCAAGTCGATATCGTCGCCCGGGCGTCGAACGGCGGCGCCACCGCAATCGTCCCGAACGAGACCTCGATGCCGCTGAAGGACGACCTGGAGCGGCTGGTCGTGTCTTTGCTGTGCGGACGCGCCGCGGAATTGGTGTTCCTGCGGGAGGCGTGCGGCGGCTCCGGCGGCGCGCGAGACTCCGATCTTGCCCGCGCAACAGCGCTTGTCGCCGGCGTCCATGGCTCCTTCGGCCTTGGAGGCAGCCTCGCCTACCTCGGCACGATGGACGACTTCGCCCGGGGGTTGCGTAACGACGGTGCCGCGCGGGCGGCGGTCGAGACCGACCTTGCCCGGCTCCAAGGCGAGGCCGTCAAGCTGATCGAGCATCACGCGGTTTCCGTGCGTACCGTCGCCGAGCGCCTGATCGCGCATCGCGTGGTCTCTGGCGACACGTTGAGGGCCATCCTGGCCGGATCGGATGCAGCCGGGGAGTGCCGCCCATGAAGGGTCGCTTCGCATGCGCCACGGTAGGTCTCGACCGCGCAGACGCTGTCGTACCGAAGCATTCCGCACGGGGCGGCCTCCGGATCTGGGTCATGTCCGACATGCGGATCGACCGCAGGCCCCTCGCCATGCCCGATCCGCTCCCGGATTTCGACGCGTTCGTCGTCGCCGGCAACGTCTGTCCCGGCCTCGATGCGTCGCTGCGCTGGCTCGCCGACGCCCTCGACGGTCGCCAGGGCCGGCGTCCGGTGGTGCTAGTTCCCGGCAACGTCGAGTTCTGGGACGGACGGCCGAAGGACGAGAGCCTCCGGCGATGCCGCATCCTCGCCGAGGATCTCGGCATCACCTTGCTGTCGGACACGGCGCTCAGGGTGGAGGACGGGAATGGTTCGGGCGTCCACTTCGTCGGGAGCACGCTCTGGACCGACTGGGCGTTGCACGGTCGCAAGGCCGCGACCCTGGCGCGCGGATATGCGCGCCACCACCACCGCGACAACGGCAGGATCGCGGTGGCCGAAGGCGTGCCCTACCGGCCCCACGACGCAGCGGGCGCTCATGCTCGGTCGCGCGCCTTCATCGAGGACGTACTGCTCTCGATCAAGGTAACCGCGCAAGGCTTCGGCCTGTCCCCGACGGCCCTCGTGGAGGACGTGCGGCCGGGTGATCGCGCCGTCGTCGTGACCCACCACGCGCCGAGCCGCGCCAGCCTGTGTTCGCGATTGTCACCCGATGCCTGCGAACCGTGGATCTCGGCGGCATGCGCGTCGGACGTCGAGGACGTCATGAGGATGTGGGCCGCGCCCGCGGCCTGGATCCACGGGCACGTGCTGAGTCCAGCGGATTACGCGGTCGGACGATGCCGCGTGGTCGCGAACCCGCGTCCGCGGACCATCGGCACCGATACCTTCGACCCCGCTTTCGTCGTGGAGGTTTGATCTTGGAAACGTCCAACCAATGCACGCTGCCCTTCGTGACGCCGGCGCCGCCGGTGAACCGTTCCGACAGGCCCCGGCCGACGCCCGCGCGACTCCCGCATGGCTCCCCCTCGAACGAACCGCCCCGAAGGCTCCTGGTGCTGGATATCGAGACGGTGCCGGATGACGTCATGCCGGCGGATTGGCCCCCGGACAGGTTCCCGAAATGCGCCTGGCACAGGATCGTGGCGATCTCCTTCGTCGAAGCGGAGATCCGCCGGGACAAGACAACCGGGCTTGAGGAATACCACCTGGCGGCGTGTCGCAGCGGCGGCGCGGAGGGCTGGGACGAGGGACGCCTGTTGAGGGCGTTCTGGAAGTTCTTCGACGAGGGGGACTTCCGCGTCGTCACCTGGAACGGAAGGAGCTTCGACATGCCGACGATCGTCGCGCGCTCGATGATGCACGGCATCTCGGCGGCGGCCTGGTACCGTCGCGGGACCAAGTGGGCGGGGTACGCCAATCGGTACGCGCCGGACTGGCATACCGACCTGATGGACATGATGGCCGATTTCGGCGCGACCCAGCGGCTGACGCTGGAGGAGGCCGCGACCCTGCTCGGGCTGCCTGGCAAGCTGGGCGAGCATGGCAGCCGGGTCGCGGCGATGGTCGCGGATGGCCAGACGGGCCGGGTGCGCGACTATTGCGAGACCGACTGCTTGAACTTGGCGGTGCTGTACGTCCGCTACGCGTTCCTGACCGGGAGGACCGGCCCGGAAGCCCACGACCGGTTCGTCGCGGGACTCATGGCATACCTCGAACGCGAACGGCCCGAACGCCCCCACCTCGGCCGCTTTTTGGACGGTTGGCGCGACAACGCCGAGCGGCGACCGCCGCTTGTGGCAATGCGGTAGTGAGGCGGCCAAACGGACCCCTCGGGTCGAATTCGGTAGCGGATATCCTGGGACTTAATCGACGCCCGATTGGGACTTGATGGGACTTATCCGAAAATCCCGCCGACCTATCGCCCTGCGCGGCAACAGGTTTTCCGTTCGCGAAAAACCTGGTGGAGCTGAGCGGGATCGAACCGCTGACCTCCGCAGTGCGATTGCGGCGCTCTCCCATCTGAGCTACAGCCCCGTCGAGGTGCCGGCGTTGTAAGCTTGGGCGCCTCGCCCTGTCAATTGCCGCAAGAGCCCCTGGCCGCCCTCCGGCGTTGCTATCGCGGGTGTGCGGGTGCGCGGAACAGCAAGCCCCGGATGAACGCTCTTCTCTGGCTCTTCAACACTCTCATCCAGCTCTACATCTACATCCTGATCGCGAGCGCCGTACTGAGTTGGCTCATCGCGTTCAACGTCGTGAACGTGCGCAGTCCGGTGGTCTCCCAGATCGGCGACTTCCTGTATCGCGTCACCGAGCCGGTGCTGCGGCCGATCCGCAACCTACTGCCCAATCTCGGCGGTGTGGACGTCTCGCCGGTCATCCTCATCCTGCTGCTGCTGTTCGTGCAAAAGCTGGTGACCGACCTCGTGATCCAGGTC
Source organism: Methylobacterium haplocladii (assembly GCF_007992175.1). Taxonomy (GTDB): domain Bacteria; phylum Pseudomonadota; class Alphaproteobacteria; order Rhizobiales; family Beijerinckiaceae; genus Methylobacterium; species Methylobacterium haplocladii. Next base: position 19,610 of record NZ_BJZT01000003.1, read on the forward strand.
GCCTACTGATCCCTGGCATCGGCCCATTCTCCCGCCCTGCGCGGCCCAAGGCATTTCCGGAACGAAAGACCGCATGAAGACCAATCCCGGCCGCTTCTTCGAGGATTTCCGCCTCGGCGAGACCATCCGCCACGCGACGCCCCGCACGGTCACCACCGGTGACGTGGCACTCTACACGGCGCTCTACGGCCCGCGCTTCGCCGTGCAGTCCTCGGACGCCTTCGCCAAGGCGATCGGCTATCCGGCGAGCCCGCTCGACGACCTGCTCACCTTCCACGTCGTCTTCGGCAAGACGGTGCCGGACATCTCGCTGAACGCGCTGGCCAATCTCGGCTATGCCGAGGGCGGCTTCCACCGGCCGGTCTATCCGGGCGAGACGCTCTCGACGGTGTCCGAGGTGATCGGCCTCAAGGAAAGCTCCAACAAGCAGACCGGCGTGGTCTACGTGCGCTCCACCGGCTCGGACTCGGCAGGGAAGACCGTGCTGAGCTATTGCCGCTGGGTGCTGGTCCGCAAGCGCGACCCCGAGGCGAAGATCGCCGAGGAGCGCGTGCCGGATCTCGCCAAGGTGGTCGACCCGGCCGACCTCGCGCATTCGCTGCCGCCGCTGTCGCCCGAGGCCTACGATCTCGCGCTGGCCGGCAGCCCGCACAAGTTCGCCGATTACGCGGCCGGTGAGCGCATCGACCACGTCGACGGCATGACCGTCGAGGAGGCCGAGCACCAGATCGCCACCCGCCTGTTCCAGAACACCGCCAAGGTCCACTTCGACGCCCATGCGGTGAAGGAGACCCGGTTCGGCCGGCGCCTGATCTATGGCGGGCATGTCATCTCGCTCGCCCGCGCGCTGAGCTTCAACGGCCTCGCCAACGCCTTCGCGCTCGCCGGCATCAATGCCGGTCGCCACGTAGCGCCGCTGTTTGCCGGCGACACCGTCTATGCCTGGAGCGAGGTGCTGGAGACGGCCGAGCTGCCCGGCCGCAGCGACATCGGCGCGCTGCGCCTGCGCACTGTCGCCACCAAGAACCAGCCCTGCGGCAACTACCCCGACCGTCAGGGCGACGGCTACGACCCGGCCGTGATCCTCGACCTCGACTACTGGGCCTTCATGCCGCGCTAAAATCCGAGAAAACCGAGCACGGCGCGCCTGAGCGGGTTCGCTGGGTCGGAGAGCAGGCGCACCGCCATCGCGCAGGCGATGACGACGAGGAGCGGGCGGATCAGGCGGGCGCCGAGCTTCACGGCCAGCGCCGACCCCGCCTGCGCCCCGATGAAAGCCCCGAGCGCCATGGCGAGGCCCACCGGCCAGACCACGACGCCCTGCGCTGCGAACAGCGCGAGGCTGCCGAGATTGCTCGCCGCGTTGGAGAGCTTGGTGTGGGCGGTGGCGCGCACTACGCCGAGCCCGAGCAGCGTCACGAACCCGATCATGTAGAACGAGCCCGCGCCCGGCCCGAAGACGCCGTCGTAGAATCCGACGGCGGGCGCCAGCGTCATCGCGAACTGTTTCGGCGTGATCCGCGCCGTCGCATCCTCGTTGCTGATGCGGCGCGCGGTCGCGAAATACAGCGCGATCCCGACGAGCAGCACCGGTACCATGGCGTCGAGGGCGCTTTTCGGCAGCAGACTCACGCAGAGCGCGCCGACGACCGAAGCGCCGCCGGCCGCGAGTGCGGCCGGAATAGCCTCCGGCCAGCGGATCAGGCCCCGGCGCGCGAAGGCGATGCTGGCGGAGACCGAGCCGCCGCTGCTCTGGAGCTTGTTGGTGGCGATGGCACTGACGGGATCGAACCCTGCGAGCAGGAGCGCCGGAAGCGTCAGCAGGCCCCCGCCCCCGGCGATGGCATCGAAGCACCCTGCCACCACGGCGACTCCGAAAAGGCCAGCGAGCGTGCCGGCATCGACTCCGCCGATCATGCGGGGAGCCGATCGACTGTCTGGACTGGGGTCACGGGGATCGAGGCTCCGCGCCGGGATGGCGCGCGAGCTGTAACCCAGGCGGTATCACCAGGGAACGCGGCCGTGGATCGGTCCGCTCTCACCGCCTCCGCCGTATCAGGAAGCCTGCTTCGTCTCCGAGGCCTCCACCTCGGCCAGGCTGCAGGCATCCGCCGCCAGCCGGCGTGCGAAGGCATCGGGCTCCAGCGCCTTGGCGTAGCGAAAACCCTGGCCGAGGCGACATCCCATGGCAAGGAGCGCCGCCTCCTGCTCGGCCGTCTCGATTCCCTCCGCGATCACGCTCAGCCCGAGGCCGCGGCCGATATCGAGAAGGCCCTTCACGATGGCGGCATCGAACGGGTCGGTGAGGATGTCGCGCACGAAGCTGCGATCGATCTTCAGCTTCGTCAGCGGGAAGCGCTTCAGCGTCGAAAGCGACGCGAAGCCGGTGCCGAAATCATCGAAGGCGATGCCGACACCGCTCTCGTGGAGATTGCGCAGCGGCCGCAGCATACTGTCGTCGGGCCGCAATGCGATGGTCTCGGTCACCTCGATCTCGATATCCGCCGAGCCGAGGCCGTGGCGCTCGAGCGCCTCGGTCACCACCGCGTCGAGGGTGCCGGACCGAAGCTGCGCCGCGTACAGGTTCACGGCGACGCGTCCCGCCGGCAGGCCGGCGGCGCGCCACGCGGCCGTCTGGCGGCAGGCCTCGTCGATGGTCCACCAGCCGACGGAGAGGGCGAGGACGCTGGATTCGATCGCCGGCAGAAACTCGGCCGGCGGCAGGAGCCCGCGCTCGGGATGCCGCCAGCGGATCAGGGCCTCCGCGCCGCAGATCCGGCCGCTCTCGAGGTCGACCTGGGGCTGGTAGTGGAGTTCCAGCTCCTGCCGCTCGGCGGCGATGCGGAGCCGATCGATCAGGTCGCGCCGCGCGGCCTCGGCACTGCGCATCACCGGCTCGAACAGCCGGAAGCAGCGGCCGCCGTCGCGGCGCGCCTGATGCAGGGCGAGGTCGGCGCTCGCCAGCACCTCCTCGGCATCCGTGCCGTGGTTCGGTGCCAGGGCCGCACCGATGGCGACGCCGACATGAAGGGGATGGTCGCCGACTTGGATCGGTTCGGCGCAGGCCGACACCAGCGACTGCGCACAGGCCTGCGCCTCGAGCGGGTCGGCGCGCCCCGGCAGCAGTACGGCGAGTTCGTCGCCCTGGATCCGCGCCAGCAATGCGCCCGACCGAAGACGAGCGGTCAAGCGGACGGAAAGGGCTTCGAGGAGGGCGTCGCCGATCGCATAGCCGAGGCTGTCGTTGGCGCTGCGAAGGCCATCGACGCCGAGCATGAGGAGGATCGCCTCGCCGCCGCTCGACTGCATAGCGGTGAGTTCCTCGACGACCCGGTTGCGGTTGGGCAGCCCCGAGCGCGGATCCTGGTGGGCGAGGCGCAGCAGCCGGGCGTCCCGGTGGCGGCGCTCGGAGATGTCGCGGATCACGGCGCCGATGGCGAGGCCCGCTCCGCCGCGCCAGCTCGACAGCGAGAGCTCGATCGGCAGTTCGCTGCCATCCTTCCTCACGGCGGTGACTTCGACGGACTTGCCGGCGAGCCGCGGCGTTCCGCCTGCCACCATCGCTGCCATTCCGGCCGTGTGCGGCCCGTGGAAGCGGGCCGGCACGATCGCGCGCACGTTGAGGCCCAGCATCGTCCCGGGCTCGTAGCCGAGCAGGCGTTCGCACGAGGCATTGGCCCGCGTGATGGTGCCGAGGTCGTCGGAGATCAACACCGCGAACTGCGTCGCATCGAGGAAGTCGTCGGCGTGGTCGCCGGCGGCACCGGTCGGCCCTGCCTCCAGAAGGTGTGCAGCAATACGCGCGAGACGCCTCAGACGTGTCCGCGACCGTCCGGAAAAGGCTGGGCGCGGTAGCCTGTCGGCGACGGCGAGCCAGCCCAGGGTGTCGCCGCCGAGGCCGAGCAGCGGAACGCCGGCATAGAATCGAACGGCCGCCTCGCCGGTCACGAAGGAATGGCTGCGCCGGAGCGGATCGGCGAGGGCGTCGTGCACGATCACGGCGCCGTCGGCTTCGAGCCCATGCGGACAGGCTCCGGGAGCCTGGGCGAAGCCCGCGAGCCCCTGAAAGCTACCGCAGCCCTTCAGCCACTCCCGGCCACCGTCGATGAGCGAGATCGCCGCGATCGGGGTATCGGCAATGTCGGCGGCAAGTCCGAGCAGTCGATCGAGATGAGGATCGCCGCGTGTCTCGAACGCCCGAGCTGGACCTACGCCGCGGCAACAGGCAGGCACGGAAGCGACGGGGTGATCGTCCCTTGCGCCGGCCGAACCGACAGGCCTTGCAGCGTCGTCGAGCATGCCTCGGGCGATCCTCGCCGAATTTCAAGCAAAGTCACCTTCCGCACTTCCACCTTTCAAAGCGTTAAGGCTCAGCACCGAACATCCGCGACGAGCGGAAGGTCGTCTTCAAGACCGTGGCTCTGAGCGAATGTTGTGGAAGCGGCTTTCGACCGCCGGTTTCCAACCCGGCACTGGCTCCGCGCGGCACGACGATCATCGGAGGATTGCCGGACCACCAGCGTTCGTCTCCGGCGTTCGGCAGAACGTTTTGCACAATCGATCGAGATCTCGATTTTTCTGCGCACCGCACCGTGCTGATGCACGCATGCCCCGGACGTGATTGCTGCCGTCCGGGACATGCGCATCGACGTCAGTTGCGCACGATGACCTTGGTGCCGACCTTTACGCGGTCATAGAGGTCGACCACGTCCTTGTTGGTCATGCGGATGCAACCGGACGATACGGCGGCGCCCATGGTCTCGGGCTCGTTCGAGCCGTGGATCCGGTAGAGCGATGAGCCGAGATACATGGCGCGGGCGCCGAGCGGGTTGTCCTGGCCGCCGGCCATGTAGCGCGGCAGGTCGGGACGGCGGGCGAGCATCTGCGACGGCGGGCGCCAATCCGGCCATTCCTTCTTCATGGTCACGCTCTTCACGCCGGACCACGAAAAGCCCTGCCGGCCGACGCCCACGCCGTAGCGCACGGCCTCGCCACCGGGCAGCACGTAGTAGAGCCGGCGCTCGCTCGTCGAGACGACGACGGTGCCGGGCTTCTCCTTGCCGCGCCAGGCGACGGTGTCCCGCGGGATCGCCTGCGTCTTGAAGATGTTCATGAAGTCGGCGATCGGCCCGCTGTCGAGCGGGTTTGCGCGGGCCTCGGGCGCCGCGCCCAGGCAGAGCATCGCGGCGATGGCGGCCGGTGCGATGGTGTGGCGGAAGGTCATGCCGAATCTGCTCCTCGTCGGTCCGGTGCGCCGAGCCGCCTCATCGGGGCAAAGCGCGAGCACCAAGGGATTGGCAGCCGAGTTGGGGCGGAAGGGAGGCGCGGCTGTGCGCTTCCGGCAACAGCAGGGCGAAACCGACATCGGACTAGGGTCGCCCCCTGCTACTGCCAGCCTGCGCGTCGAAGACGATTGGTTCCCTGCCAATCGGCTAAGACAGGATGACAGAATGTCGCGGTCGATTGCATCGGAGGATAAATCTCCCCAATGTCCTCTCCCGTGACGGCTACGTTCCCCTCCATACGGACAGGCAGGGCTGCCGGCTGCGTGCTGGTCGCCCTCCTCTGCATCCTGACGACGGCCCTGTTTGCGCTTGCCGACGCCTCTGCGTCCAAGGCTGCGCCCTCGGGCGCCGCGCTGTCGCGGGTCGAGACTGCCGTCAAATCCGAAGGCAGCCGAGACGTGCCGGCGGATTTCGTGGCGGGTCGCGCCGTTGCCGACTCGGACAACCCGTTCGAGCATGGCCGTCTCCCCCTCGCCGATGCCGTGGTGCCCGCGCCCTGCCTGACCTCCGGCAGCCTTGTGCTGATCGCCGATACGGGACCGGCCGGAGCCGCGAGTCCGCTGCCCGAGCGTCCGCCCCGCGTCTGACGACCCCACGTCCGGTCCTGGCCTCGGCTTCGGCAGGCAGGTCCGCGACACGGATCGCAGTGTCGCGGGATCGCCCAGATTTCCCCGCATGCACCGACGCCGACGACACGGTGTACGATCCGCACTGTCGCCGCATCCCCGGGATGCGCCTCAACCGCACGCCCGGCCGATCGACGATCGGGCCTGCGGAGACCCGGCGTCGAGACACCTCGCATCTCCCGCCGGGAGCATGACCCGGAAGCCCGGGCCATTCGTACCTGAAGAGGCCGTGTGCCTCCGACTTGAGCGTATCGCAGGAGCGAACCCATCGTGACGTCGTCCCGCTTGAGCCCTCGCCGAGCCATCCGCAGCGGCTGGACCTGGAGCACCACGCTGGCCGCCAGCCTCGTGCTGGTCGCCGTCTCGGCCTGCAACGAACAGAAGGCCGCCGCCCCCGTGCCGCTGCCGCCGCCGGACGTCAGCGTGGTGAACGTCAAATCGCAGCCGATCCCCTACGTACGCGACCTGCCCGGGCGCGTGGCGCCGATGCGGATCGCCGAAGTGCGCTCGCGCGTCTCCGGCCTCGTCACCAAGCGCCTGTTCGAACAGGGCAGCGCGGTTCACGAGGGCGACATCCTCTACAAGATCGACCCGGCGCCCTATCAGGTCGATCTCGCCAGCGCGGAGGCCACGCTCGCCAAGACCGAGGCGGCGCTGGTGCTCGCCTCGCAGCAGGCCGAGCGCCTCGAGACGCTGCTCGCCCGCAACACCGCGAGCCAGGCGCAATACGACACCGCCTATGCCGGAAAGAAGCAGGCCGAGGCCGAGGTCGCCGGCGCCAAGGCGATGCGCGACCGTGCCCGGCTCAACCTGTCCTGGACCGACGTGCGCGCGCCGATCTCCGGCCGCATCGGCCGGGCGCTGCTCACCGAGGGCACGCTGATCGAGTCCGGCACCACGGGGGTCCTCGCCACGATCCAGCAGCTCGACCCGATCTATGTCGACATCACCCAATCGGTCGGGGAACTGAACAAGCTGCGCCGAGACTTCGCCAGTGGCGAGCTCGACCGGCTGTCGCACGACGCGGCCAACGTCCACCTGATCATGGATGACGGTGCGCTCTACGGGTCTGCCGGCCGCCTGCTGTTCTCGGATGTCACAGCCGATCCGAGCACCGGCCAGGTGACGCTCCGCGTGTTGATCCCGAACCCGCACGACGAGCTGTTTCCCGGGATGTATGTCCGCGCCCGCATCAAGCAGGGCATCGACGTCGACGCCATTGCCGTGCCGCAGCAAGCGATCCAGCGCACCAACGACGGCAAGCCCGAGGTCTGGGTGGTGAAGGCCGACGGCCACGTCATGCTGCAGCCGATCGAGGTCGGTCCGGTGGTCGACGGCAATTGGGTGATCCGCGAAGGGCTCAAGCCCGGCCAGACCGTCGTGGTCGAGGGCTTTCAGAAGATCGTCGCCGGGATGGAGGTGAAGACCCACCCTTGGAAGACCGAGGTCCCGGAGGGCGACAAGCCGCACGATGCCGACGCCGCCGACAAGGACGCGGCCGCCTCCCCCGACGGGGCTGCCCAGCCCGTCGCCCAGGTCCGCTGAAGGCGCCGCAGGAACATGGCTCGCTTCTTTATCGACCGGCCGGTCTTCGCCTGGGTCGTCGCGCTCTTCATCATGCTGGGCGGCGCGCTCTCGATCCCGAACCTGCCCGTGGCGCAGTATCCGATCATCGCGCCGCCCGCGATCGCGCTCTCGACGGCCTATCCCGGAGCCTCGGTGGAGAACCTCTACACGGGCACGACGCGCCTGATCGAGGACGAGCTCAACGGCGCGGCCAACATCCTGAGCTTCGAATCGGCCTCCGACGGGTTCGGCGTCGTCGAGATCACCGCGAGCTTCCGGCCGGGCACCGATCCCGGCTATGCCGGCGTCGAGGTTCAGAACCGGCTCAAGCGCGTGGAAGCCCGTCTGCCCGCGGAAGTGCGCCAGCAGGGCATCCTGGTGGAGGAAGCCTCCGCCGCTACCCTCAACATCATCACGCTGGTCTCCACCGACGGGAAGACCGACGAGGTCGGCCTCGGCGACTTCCTGATCCGCAACGTCATCAACGAGATCCGCCGCATCCCCGGCGTCGGCCGGGCGACGCTGTACTCGACCGAGCGCAGCTTGCGCATCTGGATCGACCCGGACAAGCTGCGCGGCCTCTCGCTCAACGCCGCCGACGTCACCAAGGCGATCGGCAAGCAGAACGTCCAGATCGCGTCGGGCGCCGTCGGGGCGCAGCCGAGCCCGGAGGCGCACGCGGTCAACTACCCGATCATCGTCAAGGGCCAGATGACGGAGCCGGAGGCCTTCGGCGCCGTCGTGCTGCGCGCGAACCCCGACGGCTCGAACGTTCGCCTGCGCGACGTCGCCAGGATCGAACTCGGCGGCGAGGACTACAAGTTCACCACCCGCCTCAACGGCGGTCAGGCCGCCGGCATCTCGGTGACCCTCGCGCCCGATGGCAACGCGCTCGAGACCGCCAAGGCGATCCGCGCCAAGATGGAGGAGCTGTCGCAGTTCTTCCCCGACAGCCTGAAATGGGACATCCCCTACGACATCACGCCTGCCGTCCAGGCTTCGATCAAGAAGGTCATGATGACCCTCGTCGAGGCCGTGGTGCTGGTCTTCATCGTGATGTTCGTCTTCCTCCAGAACATCCGCTACACGCTGATCCCGACCATCGTCGTGCCGATCGCGCTGCTCGGCACCTGCACGGTGATGATGCTCGCCGGTTTCTCGGTGAACGTGCTGACCATGTTCGGCATGGTGCTCGCCATCGGCATCCTCGTCGACGACGCCATCGTCGTGGTCGAGAACGTCGAGCGCATCATGAACGAGGAGGGGCTTCCGCCGAAGGAGGCCACCCGGAAGGCCATGAGCCAGATCACCGGCGCCATCATCGGCATCACGCTGGTGCTGATCGCGGTGTTCATCCCGATGGCGTTCTTCCCCGGCTCGGTCGGCATCATCTACCGCCAGTTCTCGATCGCGATGGTCACCTCGATCGCCTTCTCGGCCCTGCTGGCGCTCTCGCTGACGCCGGCCCTCTGCGCGACGATCCTCAAGCCCATCGAGAAGGGCCACGGCCACGCCAAGGGCGGCGTCTTCGGCTGGTTCAACCGAATCGTCGACCGTGAGACCGCCCGCTACGCCGACGGCGTCGGCTGGTTCATCAAGAAGTCCGGCCGGGTGATGGTGATCTACCTCGTGCTGGTCGGAGCCGTCGCCTACGGCTTCGCCCGGATGCCCCAGGCATTCCTACCCTTGGAGGACCAGGGCTTCTTCACCGTCGACATCCAGACGCCGCCGGGCTCCTCCTTCAACCGCACCCTGGCCGCAGTGAAGAAAGTCGAGGACCACCTGATGGCGCAGCCGGGGGTCGCTACGGTGACGATCATCAACGGCTTCTCGTTCTCGGGCCAGGGCCAGATGACGAGCCAGGCCTTCGTCACCCTGAAGGACTGGTCGCAGCGCGACGCCGCCAACTCGGCCGCGAACCTCGTGCGGGGCACCAACGAGGCGATGGCAAACTATCGCGATGCGAGCTTCGACGCGCAGGAGCCGCCGCCGATCGACAACCTCGGCAATGCCGCCGGCTTCTCGTTCCGTCTGCAGGACCGCGCCCAGAAGGGCTATTCGGCTCTGCTCGCGGCGCAGGAGCAGCTGCTCTCGCTGGCCAAGAAAAGCCCGATCCTCACCAAGATGAAGATCGAGGGTCTGCCGCCGGCCCCCCAGGCCGAACTCGTCATCGACCGCGAGAAGGCCGCCGCGCTCGGCGTCGCCTTCGAGGACATCAACGACACGATCCAGGTGAATCTCGGCTCGGTCTACGTCAACGACTTCCCCAATCGTGGGAAGATGCAGCGCGTGATCGTCCAGTCCGAGGACCTGCAGCGCCTCGGCGCCTCGGACCTCTTGAACTACGCGGTCAAGAATGCGCAGGGCACGATGGTGCCGATGTCGTCCTTCGCCGACCTGAAATGGAGCGTCGGCCCGGCCCAGATCGTCGGCTTCAACGGCTACCAGTCGGTGCGCATCACCGGGGAGCCGGCCGCCGGCTACACCTCCGGCGACACCATCGCTGAGATGGAGCGGCTGATGACCTACCTGCCCAAGGGCTTCGGCTACGCCTGGACCGGCCAGTCCCTGCAGGAGAAGGAGGCCGGCAGCCAGGCGACGCTGCTGCTCGCCCTCTCGGTGGTGATCGTCTTCCTCTGTCTCGCGGCACTCTACGAGAGCTGGTCGATCCCGTTCTCTGTGCTGCTCGTGATCCCCCTCGGCGTCATCGGCTCGGTCGCCGCGGTCTATCTGCGCGGCATGCCGAACGACGTCTATTTCAAGATCGGTCTCATCACGATCATCGGCCTCTCTGCCAAGAACGCGATCCTGATCGTCGAATTCGCACGTGACCTCTGGAAGCCCGGCACCTCGATCGTCGAGGCCACGATCACGGCGTCCCGCCTGCGCTTCCGCCCGATCGTGATGACCTCGCTCGCCTTCATCTTCGGCGTTGTCCCCCTCGCCATCGCGACCGGCGCCGCCTCGAAGAGCCAACAGGCCATCGGCACCGGAGTGATGGGCGGCATGATCTCCGCCACCGTGCTCGCGGTGTTCTTCGTGCCGGTGTTTTTTGTGGTCGTGATGCGGCTGTTCAGGCGGCGGGATGTCGAGGCCGGGGAGCGCGAGGCCGCTGAGGCTCGGCCTATGCCGGCGGCGCATTCAGTGCCTGCGGAGTAGAGTTGGAGCCGCGTCAGCCGTGCTTCGAGGTCCGCTACGCGGGCACCTCAGCATGAGGGGCTGGGATAGGCTCCATTGGCGTGGCGCTATGAGGCTGTGGAAGGAACGCTTTCGTCTACATCCTGCGATGTGTCGACGGCAGCTACTATGTTGGTTCGGCTCGCGGTTAGAGTCTCGAAAAGCGCTTTGGTGAGCATTAATCGGGGAGGTATCCCGGACACACCTATCACCGACGCCATCGCTGCCGAGCGCCAGATCAAGGGCTGGAGCCGGGCGAAGAAGGAAGCGCTGATCGCCGAGAACTGGGACAGGCTTCAGGAACTGGCGAAGCGCCCAACGGCCCGAACCGAACGCTCATCCAAACCACCCGCCTCACACTGAGGTGCCCGCGTAGCGGGCCTCGAAGGGTCGTCCAGAAGGCTCAGCCGCTTCTTGGCTTCGCCACTCGCCGCGCCCCATACCCCACGAGCGCCCACAGGAACGACCCCACCGTTCGCACGGGAAAGAACGTCGGCAGGTCGGCGGCGACCGGGGCCGGCCAGGGGATACCGATGGCCGTAATTAGCCAGGAGGCGAGTACCGAGACCGCGAGGCCCGCGATCGCGGCCAGAAACAGCTTGCCAAACTGGTTTGCGGTCCAGCCGAGCCAGACCGAGACCAGGATCAGGACCGGGTCGAACGCCGCCATGATCCACACGGCGAACGGATAGACCGGGACGGAGAGGTGCTCGGCGGGGGTCACGCCCACCACGCCTTGGGCAGGCGCGTACGCCCGGCCGCGTCTTCGATCACCTGAGAGGCGGCGAACAGCGTCTCCTCGTCGAACGGGCGGCCGATGAGTTGGAGGCCGAGGGGCAGGCCCTGAGCGTCGAGGCCGGCCGGTACCGAGATGCCGGGGAGCCCGGCCATGTTCACCGTCACCGTGAACACGTCGTTGAGGTACATCTCCACCGGGTCGGCGCTCGCCTTCTCGCCGATGCCGAATGCGGCGGACGGGGTCGCAGGCGTCAGGATGGCGTCGACGCCGGCGGCGTAGGCCTGCTCGAAGTCGCGCTTGATCAGCGTGCGGATCTTCTGGGCGCGCACGTAATAGGCGTCGTAGTAGCCGGCCGAGAGCACGTAGGTGCCGATCATGATGCGGCGGCGCACCTCAGGGCCGAAGCCGGCGGCGCGGGTGTTCTCGTACATCCCGGCGATGTCCTTGCCGGGGACGCGCAGGCCGTAGCGCACGCCGTCGTAGCGGGCGAGGTTCGAGGAGGCCTCGGCCGGCGCGACGATGTAGTAGGCCGGCAACGCGTACTGCGTGTGCGGCAGCGAGATTTCCTTGATGGTCGCGCCGGCGGCCCGAAGCCATTCGGCGCCTTGGTCCCAGAGCTTCTGAATCTCGGCCGGCATGCCGTCGACCCGGTACTCCTTCGGGATGCCGATGGTCAGGCCCTTCACGCCGCGCGCGACCGCCGCTTCGAAGTCGGGCACCGGAAGGTCCACCGAGGTGGTGTCCCGCGGATCGTGGCCGGCCATGGAGCCGAGCAGGATCGCGCAGTCGCGGGTGGTGCGGGCGATCGGTCCGGCCTGATCGAGGGACGAGGCGTAGGCCACGATCCCCCAGCGCGAGCAGCGGCCGTAGGTCGGCTTGATGCCGACGGTACCGGTGAAGGCGGCCGGCTGGCGGATCGAGCCGCCGGTGTCGGTGGCGGTGGCGCCGAGGCAGAGGTGCGCGGCAACGGCGGCCGACGAGCCGCCGGACGAGCCGCCGGGGACGAGCGCCGCGTCCGAGCCGTTCCGCCGCCAGGGCGAGATCACGTTGCCGTAGGCGCTGGTCTCGTTCGACGAGCCCATGGCGAATTCGTCGAGGTTGAGCTTGCCCAGCATCACCGCGCCGTCGCGCCAGAGCTGGGTCGAGACGTTCGACTCGTAATGCGGCTCGAAGCCTTCGAGGATCTTCGACCCGGCCGTCGTGTGGACGCCCTGCGTGCAGAAGAGGTCCTTGATGCCGAGCGGCAGGCCTTCCAGAGGCCGCGCCTCGCCCTTGGCGATCTTTGCATCGCTGACATCGGCCATCTTGAGCGCGCGGTCCGGCGTCTCGACGAGATAGGCGTTGAGCACCCGCGCCTTCTCCAGGGCATCGATATGCGCCTGCGCGATCTCACGCGCCGAGAACTGTTTGGTGGTCAGCCCGTCGCGGGCTTCGGCCAGGGTGAGTTCGTTGAGTGCCGTCATGCCACTTTCATAGCCTCGTGCAGGCTGTCGCTTACCGGGCCGTCAATGCGAGCGAAGCGAAGCAATCCAGGGAAGCGCGACGCCCTACGACCGAGGCTGGATTGCTTCGCTTCGCTTGCAATGACGGGGCGGGTGTCATTCGTTCGTGCCAAACGCGTGTCGAGCGACCCCAACCTTCTACTCGACGACCTTCGGGACCAGAAAATACCCGTCCTCGGTCTCGGGGGCGTTGGCCACGATATCGCCGGCGCGGCCACCTTCGGTGACGGCGTCTACGCGCTTCTTCATGATCATCGGGGTGACCGAGGTCATCGGCTCGACGCCGTCGACATCGACCGCGTTGAGCTGCTCGACGAAGGCGAGGATCGCGTTCAGCTCGCCCTGGAGCGGCGCCACGTCCTCATCCGCGACCGCGATGCGCGCCAGATGCGCGATGCGCCGTACCGTCTTCGCGTCGACCGACATGCCGCCCTTGTACCGCCTCAGAGCGCTTTGCGGCGAAGTGGATGCCGGTTCGTCGGAAAGCGCGTCGAACTAAAGACCTAAAGCCCTCACCGGCCTGACGCAGTCAGGCCGGTGAGGGCTTTAGCCGGGAACGGCCGGGCTATAGCACCGCCATTCGCGCGCGGGCAACGCTCGGCCGCGCTAGGAGGCTCAGGTGATGATGTGTCCTTGCGTGCTCGGCAGGTCCACGGTGATGCCGGGCGGGTGGTAGTGCTCGGCGCGCCGCGCGCCCATCACGAGCACTTCGACGGCGAGCGCCAGCATCAGCAGGTGCCTGCGCCGCAGCCGCCATTGCCCCAGGGTCACGACCGTAGGGGCGGGCTTGCGGCGAACCGTCGTCGGGCTGGGAGCGGTCACGGGCGGTCCGGAACAGAGTTAAGCTATCGTTAAACGCCACCATGCCGGGCCTGATCCGTTTCGCGCCATGGCGATCTCTACGCATGGTGAACGGGCCGGTGGACAACTCCGCGGCGGCGGACGTAAGCCGGGGCTCGATCCGCGACATCCCGGGAGGCCGATCATGTGGCAGCGCGTCTTCACGGAATTCCGGCCGGGACTCCTCTCGACCGAGGCGGATCTCGACCGTGCCGAGGCCGAACTCGGCTTCGCCCTCCCCGCCTCCTACAGGGCCTTCGCCCGCGAATGCGGCGCCGGCCGGATCGGCGGCCAGTTGCGCATCGCGACGCCGGTGCCGGAGCCTGCCGTCGATCTCGTGACCCGCGCGCACGTGATCGCCCACAGCGTCGCCGTGGCGATCGACAGCCTGTCCGAGAACGCCCTGACCCGCGACGAGCCGCATCGCTTCACCGTCGAGGGCGATTCCGATGCGGCGCTGATGGAGCGGGCCGCGTTCTTCGGCGAGACCGAGAGCGGCAGCTTCCTGTTCTGGGACGTGACTCCGGGCTCCGCCGAGTACGAAATCTGGGCGCTCGGCGCGGATCTCGAAACCATTCATTTCGGCGGTGCCGATCTGCTCGCGCTGGTGCGCGGGCTCCAGGGCGCGGAGATCCTGCACATCCTCGGCGGCGCCGAGGCGCCCCTCCCGGCCTCGTTCGAAGGCGACGATGCCGAAGCCCTGGCGCGGATCGGCGCGGAAGCCGTGCCGGCAGAAGGCCGGGCGTGAACCGCGACGACATCGCGGCCTTCGTCGCGGCATCGCGCGGAGCACCCCGGCTGATGGGGGTAGACCTCGGCACCAAGACCATCGGCCTCGCGCTTTCCGATGTCGGCCGGCAGATCGCCTCGTCGCTGGAGACCATCCGCCGGGTCAAGTTCACCCCCGATGCCGGCCGATTGGCGGAGCTATGCGGGCGCCATCAGGTCGGCGGGCTCGTCATCGGCCTGCCCTTGAACATGGACGGCTCGGAGGGTCCGCGGGTGCAGTCGACCCGCAGCTTCGTCCGCAACCTGAAGCCGATCCTGCCGCTGCCGGTGTTCTTCCACGACGAGCGCCTGTCGAGCGCCGCAGTGAACCGGATGCTGATCGAAGCCGACACCTCCCGCGCACGGCGTGGCGAAGTCGTCGACAAGCTCGCGGCCGCCTACATCCTCCAGGGGTTTCTCGACGTCATGCGGGGGCTGCTGGAGGCGGACGAAGATTCGCTCGCAGGCTGATCGCAGGGGCGACGAGGTCCCCGGCGCATCCGCTCCATTGTCATTGCGCGAAGCACGGTCCAATTCCGCGCGAGCGGCAGCGCTGCGCGCCGCGTCCTCTGGCGGAGCTCTCCCGTGTCCACGTCCTCCTCGCCTACGCTGCTGCGGCTCGGCGTCAACATCGACCACGTCGCCACCGTCCGGAATGCCCGCGGCGGCGTCTACCCGGATCCGGTGCGCGCAGCCCGCGACGCCGTGGCGGCCGGCGCCGATGGAATCACCGCGCATCTGCGCGAGGATCGCCGCCACATTCGCGACGCCGACATCGCTGCGCTCAAGAGCCTGCCGGTGCCGCTCAATCTCGAGATGGCGTCGACCGACGAGATGGTCGCCATCGCGCTGGCGACCCGGCCGCACGCGGCCTGTCTCGTCCCCGAGAAGCGCGAGGAGCGTACCACCGAGGGCGGCCTCGACATCATCGGGGCGCGCGCCCATCTCGCGCCGCGAATCGCCACCCTGGCGCAGGCCGGCATCCGCGTGTCGCTCTTCGTCGAGCCGGACGAGGCGGTGATGGAAGCCGCGTTCGCTCTGGGGGCGCCCGTCGTCGAGCTCCACACCGGCAGCTATTGCGAGGCGCACGTCGCGGGCGACGAGGCCCGCACCCGGCATGAGCTCGACCGGATCGTGCGCGCCGCCCGCCATGGCAACGGGCTCGGCCTCGAGGTCCATGCCGGTCACGGCCTCACCCTCGACAGTGTCGGATCGGTTGCGGCGTTGACCGAGCTCCGCGAGCTCAACATCGGCCACGCGCTGATCGCCGAAGCGATTTTCGTCGGACTGCGGCAGGCGGTTCGCGACATGCGCGCGGCGATGGACCGGGCGCGGTACGGTTGAACGAAGGCATTGCGCCGTGCGATCGCGAAAAAAATCCGCAATCTTCCGCACCGTGACGGCAAGCCTTCGCTGGACCTGACACTAATGTACGATAGAATACGGAAGCCGGTCTCGAATGAACGCTGGCCTACCGCGCTCGCCGGACCCGACCACCCCAGTGTCGACCGGTGAGCGCGGTAGTTCGGGCCAGAAAAAGCCCCGCGGGCACGAGGCCGCGGGGCTTGAGTGTCGGTGTGGAGCGATCGGGTTTGCCCCTACCGGCCCCGCCTTGATAACAGCCGGGCGATCCCAGGACTGTTGCGCAACGGGCGCACTGACCGGCCCCGAGCGCGCGCCACACGGGGAAAGCATCCCTTCTCGCCCCTGCGCGCGCGCTCGACGGCGGCCCGCGTTTCGGCAAATGAAGACGTTTGGCGAAGACGCGACACATCCATGATCCTCGGCATCGGCTCGGACCTCTGCGACATCCGCCGCATCGAATCCTCGCTCGCCCGGTTCGGCGAGCGCTTCACCCATCGCGTCTTCACGGATGGCGAGCGGGTGAAATGCGATGCGCGAGCCGCGCGCGCGCCCTCTTATGCCCGGCGCTTCGCCGCCAAGGAGGCCTGCGCCAAGGCGCTCGGGACCGGCATGAGCCAAGGCGTGTTCTGGCGCGACATGGAGGTGGTGAACCTAGTCGGCGGCAAGCCGACTCTGCGGTTGAGCGGGGGCGCCGAGGCGCGGCTCGCCGCGATGCTACCCGAGGGCCACGAGGCCCGCATCCACATCTCGCTGACCGACGATCCGCCGATGGCACAGGCCTTCGTGATCATCGAGGCGGTGCCCTCCGGCACCGTGCATCGGTAGCCGACACGCCCCTGCGTTGCCGGGGGGCTCGGCTTGGTCTAGACCGCCGCACACCGCCGACGCCTCGCCGGGTCGCTCACGCGCGACCGTGGCGGAGACCGGCCTGGAGCCCAGCACCAACGACATGGAACAGGCGCGCGTGGATCAAGACACGAAGCAGCAGGTCCGGACGGCCGAGCCCGACACCGGAACCTGGGCCAGCATCCGGGAAACCGTCAAGGTCGGCATCCAGGCCCTGCTCATCGCCCTCGTGGTGCGCACGCTGCTGTTCCAGCCCTTCAACATTCCCTCCGGCTCGCTGGTGCCGACGCTGCTGATCGGCGACTACCTGTTCGTGTCGAAGTACTCCTACGGCTACTCGAAATACTCCCTGCCGCTCTCCGAGTACCTGCCGTTCCAGTACCATGGCCGGGTCTGGGGGGCCGAGCCGAAGCGCGGCGACATCGCCGTGTTCAAGCTGCCGAAGGACAACGCCACCGACTACATCAAGCGCGTGATCGGCCTGCCCGGCGACAAGATCCAGGTGATCGAAGGCGTGCTCAACATCAACGGCAAGGCGGTGAAGCGCGAGCGCATCGCCGATTACGAAACGACGGACGCCTTCGGTCAGGCGACCAAGGTGCCGCAATACAACGAGACGCTGCCCGGCGGCGTCGAGCACCGCACCGTCGAGCGCGACGGCGACCACGGCTTCTGGGACAACACAGAGCTCTACACGGTGCCCGCCGGCCACTTCTTCATGATGGGCGACAATCGCGACAACTCCACCGACTCGCGGGACCTGTCGAGCGTCGGCTACGTGCCCTTCGAGAACTTCGTTGGCCGCGCCGAGATGATCTTCTTCTCCATCGACGAGGGCACGCCCGCCTGGCAGGTCTGGCGTTGGCCGGCCGACGTGCGCTGGAACCGCATCTTCACGACGATCCACTGATGTGACGGCCGAGACCGAGAATTCCGGACCTGACGACGGACGGCAGGGACGTCCGTCGAGTCGCGCCCGGCGCGCGCATCGCCCAAAGCCCGCCATCGATGTCCTCGAAACCGCGATCGGCTACCGCTTCGCCGACCGGGAGTTGCTGCCGCTGGCGCTGACACATGTCAGCAAGGCGGATGGCGGCCGCATCGGCAGCTACCAGCGCCTCGAGTTCCTCGGCGATCGCGTGCTCGGCCTCGCCGTGGCGGACCTGCTCTACGAGGCCTTTCCGCAGGCCGACGAGGGCGACCTGTCGCGCCGCCTCGCCGGACTCGTGCGCCGCGAGACCTGCGCCTCGGTCGCCGAGGCCTGGGAAGTCGGCCCGCATCTCAATCTCGGTCCCGGCGAAGTCCAGGGCGGAGGCCGGCGCAACCAGACCATCCTGGCCGATGTCTGCGAGGCGATCCTAGGCGCGGTCTTCCTCGATGCCGGTTATGCGGCCGCCAAGGCGATCGTGCAGGCGGCCTTCCGCCCCGAGCAGGATACGGCGGCACCCCGCGGGCGCGACGCGAAATCGGCCCTGCAGGAATGGGCGATGGCGCGGGCCCTGCCGATTCCGGTCTATGAGGTGGTCGAGCGCTCCGGCCCCGACCACGCGCCGGTCTTCGTCATCGCCGCGCGCGTGTCCGGGGTCGAGGCGGGGCTCGGACGCGGCGGCTCGAAACGGCTCGCGGAGCAGGAAGCGGCACAAGCCGTGCTCGACCGCGAGGGGATCGGCGCCGCAGGCGTCGCGCAGGACGGACAGGAATGACCGAGACCGAGGGCCAGACGCCCGACGACCACGAGCCCGACGACACCGGGACCGACGCGCACGCAAGCGAACCGCCGGAGCTCAAGCCGGTGGAGACGCGGGCGGGCTTCGTCGCGCTGATCGGCGTGCCGAATGCCGGCAAGTCGACGCTGCTCAACGCCATCGTCGGCGCCAAGGTCACGATCGTCTCGCGAAAGGTGCAGACGACGCGGACCCAGGTGCGCGGCATCCTCATGGAGGGCAGGGCGCAGGTCATCCTCGTCGACACGCCCGGGATTTTCGCGCCGAAGCGCCGGCTCGACCGCGCCATGGTGCATTCGGCCTGGAGCGGCGCGGGCGATGCGGACGCGCTCTGCCTGCTGATCGACGCCCGCAAGGGCATCGACGAGGAGGTCGAGTCCATTCTGTCGAAGCTGCCCGAGGTGCGGCGGCCGAAGCTGCTGATCCTCAACAAGATCGACCTGATTGCCCGCGAGAAGCTGCTCGAACTGGCGCTGGCGGTGAATGCACGAGTGCCCTTCGAGGACACGTTCATGATCTCGGCGCTGAACGGCGACGGCGTGCCACATCTGCGCAAGGCGCTCGCTGCCCGGATGCCGCCGAGCCCGTGGCTCTATCCGGAGGACCAGGTCTCCGACGCCCCGATCCGTATGCTCGCCGCGGAGATCACCCGCGAAAAGATCTATGACCGGCTTCACGAGGAGTTGCCCTACCGCTCCACGGTCGAGACCGACCAATGGGTGATCAAGAGCGACGGCTCGGTGCGCATCGAGCAGACGATCTTCGTCGAGCGCGAGAGCCAGCGCTCGATCGTGCTCGGCAAGGCGGGTCAGACCATCAAGGCGATCGGCCAGGCCGCGCGTCGCGACATCGCGGAGGTGGCCGAGGCCAAGGTTCACCTGTTCCTGCACGTGAAGGTGCGTGAGAACTGGGCCGACGACCCCGCCCGCTACCGCGAGATGGGCCTGGAGTTTCCGCGGGGCTGACTACCGCCTCGCCTCCGTCGCCATGCGGACGGCGAGGCCGGCGAGCATCGTGCCCATCAGCCAGCGCTGGACCACGAGCCAGCCGGGCCGCGCGCTCACCGTCCGGGCGATCGATCCGGCCGTGATCGCGATGGCGGCGTTCACGCTGAGGCTGACCAGGATCTGGACGCTACCCAGCGTGACCGCCTGCCCGAGTACGTGGCCCTGGTCCGGGCGGATGAACTGCGGCAGCAGCGACAGATACATCACCGCGATCTTGGGGTTCAGGACGTTCGTCAGGAACCCCATGGCAAAAAGTCGCCCCGGGCTGTCACTCGGAAGTAACGTGGCCTGAAAAGGTGAGCGCGCTCCAGGTCTTACTGCCTGCCACGCGAGCCAGAGCAGGTAGGCCGCACCCGCCAATCGCAGGGTATCGTAGGCAAACGGCACCGCCATCAACAGCGCAGTCACCCCGAACACCGCGCAAAGCATATAAAAGACGAAGCCGAGCCCGATTCCCCCGAGGGAGACGAGCCCTGCCGCCGGTCCCTGAGAGATCGAGCGCGAGACGAGGTAGATCATGTTCGGCCCCGGAGTCAGAACCATGCCGAGCGAGATCAGAGCGAACGCCATGAGATGAGATGATTCGGGCATGCTCGATGTCCTGTCCCGTCGCCCCCTGTCGTCTCCATTCAATAAGCCCGAATGAGTTCAGAACCATCCATGGTGAATCCCGAGAACGGAGTCGCGGTCCCGCGGCCCGTCGTGTATGGCCTGCCGCCGGCCGAGCTCGTCGATGTTCCCGAGGGATCCCTTCAGGTCTCGCCACTCATTCCGGGTTCCGCACGCCTGGAGGACCATCGGCCCGCAGCGGCGCCGGGACCTGCAGTCGTGCTCGCCCCGCCGGGAACGGCCGAACGGCGCTACACCCTTGCGCATGCGTTGCGGGCTCTGTCCCCCGGCGAGACGCTGGTTGCTCTCGCGCCGAAGGACCGGGGCGGCAGCCGGCTGGGTAAGGAACTCGCCGGCTTCGGCTGCACGGTGTCCGAGGAGGCTCGCCGTCATCACCGCATCTGCACGGTGTCGCGTCCGGACTCCCTCGAGGGACTGGACGAGGCGATCGACGAGGGACGCTCGCGCCATGTAGACAACCTCGCGCTCTGCACGCAGCCCGGCATCTTCTCTTGGAACCGGGTGGATCCCGGCAGCGTGCTGCTGCTTAGGCATCTACCGAAAAAGCTCTCCGGCAAGGGCGCGGATTTCGGCTGCGGGCTCGGCATCCTGGCGCTCGCAGTGCTCCACGACGAGTCCGTCACCAGCCTCGCCATGATCGACATCGACCGCCGCGCCGTCGAGATGGCCCGGCGCAACGTCGTCGATCCCCGCGCCACGATCCGCTGGGCGGACATCCGCCAGTCCGACCCGACGTTGACCCGCCTCGACTTCGTGGTGATGAACCCGCCCTTCCACGATGGCGGCGCCGAGGATCAGGCCCTCGGCAAGGTCTTCATCGCCCGCGCCGCCGAGGCCCTGCGCTCGGGCGGGACGCTCTGGATCACGGCGAACCAGCACCTGCCCTACGAGGCGCCGCTGCGCGCGGCCTTCCGCACCGTGACGCCCGTGGCGGCCGAGGGCGGCTTCAAGGTCTACGAGGCGCGCAAATGAGCGGCGGCAAAGCCGTCCGCCTCGATAAGCTGCTCGCGAACCTCGGTTACGGATCCCGGCGGGAGATCCAGGCGCTGGCCCGTGCCGGCGCCGTGCTTCTCGATGGCGTACCGGTCAGGGATGCGGCCGGACGCATCGCCCTCGATCCCGATCTGCCGGCCCGCATGACGATCGACGAGGCGCCGCTCGATCCGCTGCCCGGCGTCGCGCTGCTGCTGCACAAGCCCCTCGGCGTGACCTGCTCGCACAAGGAGGCGGGCTCGCTCGTCTATAGTCTCCTACCGGAGCGCTGGCGGTATCGCGACCCGGCGCTTTCCACCGTCGGCCGGCTCGACAAGGAAACCTCGGGGCTGCTGTTGCTGACGGATGACGGCGCCCTCCTGCACCGGATCATCTCGCCGAAGGCGCATGTGGCGAAGCGCTATCGGGTCACGCTGGAACGGCCGCTCACCGGCGACGAGCAAAGGGTGTTCGCGTCCGGCACACTGATGCTGGAGGGGGAGGAAAAGCCGCTTCTGCCAGCCGCTCTGGAGGTGCACGATGCAACGCATGCGGCGCTGACGTTGAGCGAGGGTCGCTATCATCAGGTCCGGCGCATGTTCGCGGCCATCGGCAACCACGTCGCTGAGCTCCACCGCGACAAGATCGGCGGATTGGAATTGCCGGACGAGCTGCAGGCCGGCAGCTACCGTATCATGCAAGACGCGGATATTGCCGCGTTGTTCGCGGGCTAGCGAAGGCCGCTGGCCCTCACAGGTCGAAGCGCGCCACCTCGTCGAGCAGGTCCACGAAAAGCCGCGCCCCGTGGTCGAGGAGCGCTTCGCCGACTTCGACGGTGCCGAGGGTGGCGTTGCCGATCGCACCGGAGGGATGCAGGTCCTGGGCCTTCCAGGCGAACGCCGCAGGACGCCCGGCGCGCAGCAACGCGTAGTCCCGCTCGATCGCCACCGTACGCGGCTCGAAGTTCTGCGCGCGCTCGGTGCGGACGAGGTCCGGCCGGATCGCCAGCATCAGCGCGGTCTCGATCCCGCCCGCATGGATGCCGTGCCGGATCTCCGCGTCGGGCACCAGTCCTTCGGGGTAGCCGAGCCGGCTCCAAGACGTCGTCACGACGAGCATGCCGAACCGCGCCCGCGCGTCGCCCGCGACGAGGTCGATCAGGCCGCTGTTGCCGCCATGCGAGGTGACGATCACGAGCTTGCGGCAGCCCGCCCGATGGATACCGGACGCGATCTCGGTCCAAGCCGAGAGCGCCGTCGCCGTCGAGAAGGTCAGGGTACCCGCGAACCCGTCATGCTCGTCCGACTTGCCGATCGCCTGCACAGGCAGGGTCAGAACGTCGAGCTCGTCCGGCACCAGCGCCGCGACGCGGGCGAGATAACCCTCGGCGATGATCGCGTCGGTGCCGAGCGGCAGGTGCGGTCCGTGCTGCTCGATCGCTGCGACGGGCAGCACGGCGATCGCGTGCGCCATGTCGCGTGTTGCGACATCGATCGTGGTCAGGTCGCGCCAGGCACGTGCCGGCATGGCTCCCTCATCGAGCATCCCGCCGGAGACCGGCTCGCCGCACAGGAGGGGCAAGCCGGGCCGGTCGTCAAGGTTGGGACGAGGTCAGCGTCGGCGGCTGATCAGCCAGCCGAAGCCGAAGGCCGCCGCAGCGACGATCGCGAGGGTCGCGCCCTTGTTGTCCTCGGCGCGTTCGTAGACGGCGCGACCACGCTCCGTGACTTCGCGCCCATAATACCGGCCGCGCTCGACCGTCTCGTCGCGCAATGCCCGACCACGATGGGAGACGTCGTCGCGCAGGCTGCGGCCGCGCCTCGCGGCATCCTCGGCGAAGTCGCGGCCATCGCGCTCCAGCCGTTCGGCGCGATTTTGCACGCGGCCGTAAGCGGACTGCGCGACGCCGGCCACCTGCTCGTAGGCGCCCTCGACCTGCGGACGCGCACGGCCGGTCACCGCACCGAGCGCGCTGCGACCGCGACCGCGGATGTTGCGGATACCGCCTTCAATCTGATCTCTATTCATCGAAACGTCTTTCTGGAGCATCGGATGGCCGAGCCGCTGACGACAGGGGACATCGCGATGCGGGACTGGAAAAGGTGAGGGCCGCCGCGTCCTGCGTCGCCGCGCCGGGCGGCCCGGGCCACGAGCGGGGTCGGCCCACGGCGGGCGCCGGCCGGCGCCGCTGCCGTGGACCGATGGGCGCTCAAAGGCTCGACTTCACTTTGTTGACGAGGTTCTTCACGCCCTGCTTGGCGTCGCCGACGGTCTTCTGCGTCGTGCCCTTGGCTTCCTGGGCATGGCCCTCGGCCTGGAGCCTGGTGTTGCCGGTGACCTTTCCGACGCTCTGCTTCACGGCGCCGGCGGCTTGGTTGGCGGTACCCTTGATCTTGTCGGTGGTGCTGCTCATGGCAGATCTCCTCCGCGGTGCGTCCGGATGACGCGACCGCCTTTCTGGCAACCCGAACGGTGACTGGCAGCGAAGGTTCCATGTCCCGCCAGTCACGATCCGATTCGCGCGATGTGTCGAAGTCGGTCGCGCCCATGGATCGACGACATAGACACGGGGGTTGTACGGCTTCGCGCCGAGTGTGGCCGGCGCGCGCTATCGCCCTGCCCCGTCACGGCTTAACCCTGTCGAAAAGCCCCTGTCCGGATTTCCTCATGCGTCGCATAGTGCTCCGCCGCCTCGTCGCTTCGACCCTGTTCCTCGTCGCGGGCACGGGCGCGGCCTGCGCGCTCTCGCTGCCATTCGAGGAATCCGACTACCTGCCGCCGGAAGCGACGACGACCTATCACGAGCGCTCGCTGAACCATCAGGCACCGTTGACGATCGAGCATCCGCCGGTCGCTCCCGGTGGGCGTCGCGGCCGTCGCTCGGCGGCCATCGCCGGGTTCTGTCACGAGGGCGGCACGATCGTACGGCGCGATCGGAACGGCCAGCCGATCCTTCGCCAGCGCGAAGTCTGCGACAACGTCGCGCCGCGCACCCTCTGGCATGGCCACACCGACCCCCGTCCGGCTTGGCCGGCCGAGCGCGTGCTACGCCGGACGACGGTTCGCACGCGCGGTTGAGGTCGAGAACGGTTCCGGTTTTCAGGTCGAGCCCCATCGATCTTTTCGAAGCTCGGCAAGGAAGAGGGCCCGGAATCCGGAACCGCCTGCGGGTCAGGGCGATGCTGAACCTGACCGCTTGGCCACGATTCTCGGCGGCTCTGGATTTCGGGTTCCGCTGCGCGGCCCCGGAATGACGGCAGAAGACCGGAAGCACCCATCAGCCGTAGCGGTGCAGCTCCGAGCCATGCCGCTTCAGCCAGCGCTCTGCTTCTTCGACATTCGGGCAAAGCGCGTTCGTCAGCGCCCAGAACCGGGCCGAATGATTCATCTCGCGCAGGTGCGCCATCTCGTGGGCGACGAGATAGTCGAGCACCACCGGCGGGGCGAGGATCAGCCGCCACGAAAAGTTCAGCTCGCCGCTCGCCGTGCAGGAGCCCCAGCGGCTGCGCGTATCCCGCACCGTGATGCGCTTCGGTCGCTCGCCGAGGCGTCCCGCATAGACGTCCGCCGCTACGGCCAGATCGCGCCGCACCTCGCGCTGCAGGAAATCGCGCACGCGGCGGGAGACGTGGGCGGCTTCGCCCGAGACGACGAGCAGGGCTTCGCCCCCGGTCCGCTCGACGACCGAGGCGCTGCGTCCCGGTCTGTGCACGATGCGATGCGCCTCTCCGCGAACTGGGATGCTGGCGCCCGGCTCGAAGGCGACCCGGGCCGGCACCTTGGCGAGGCGTGCCGCGATCCAGCCGCCATGGCTCAACGCGAATTTCTGGGCCGCCGCGAGCGAGGTCCGCGTCGGCAACGTCATGATGACTTCGCCGGTGGCGTTGGACACCCGAAGCGTCAGCCGCCGGGCCGTCGGGCGACGGCGCAGGACGACGTTGAGGCCGACGCCCTCGTGACGGACTTCCAGGAAGTCCGGATCGGGCGTGCGCAGCAACAGGGATCTCAACGCGGCTACCATGACGCGGATAACCGGCCTCCTGTCCGCCTGTCCCTGGAGCCCGCCCGATGCCGAGATGGGGCTGCCGGGTCGGGAGCGTCACCATAAGCCGTGTGCCGGAATGGTCTAGCCTCGCCAGGTGCACCTCGCGAAACTCGTGAGGCGCGAGAGTTCGTCCTCTGGCCGTGACGGCTCGGCGGGCGGTGTCGTGAGAGACGCCAGAGCTGGCAGGCCGTTCCGAACCATCGTCTACGGTGCGTCGGCGCTCAGCCGACCTCGCGCAGATAGACCCCGGATGCCGGCGGCTCCTGCATCTCGCGGATGAACCGGGCGATGCGCGGCGCGATCACCGAGCGGTAGCGCGAGCCGTTGAACACACCGTAATGGCCGACCTCGTTCTGTAGGTGGTAGGCCTTGCGCTCGGGGGCCAAGTTCGGGGTCAGGTCGAGGGCCGCCTTGGTCTGGCCGACACCGGAGATGTCGTCGTTCTCGCCTTCCACGGCGAGGATCGCGCAGCGGCGGATCGCACCGAGATCGACGCGTGTGCCGGCATGCATCATCTCGCCCTTGGGTAGCGAACGGTCGACGAACACGGTCTGAACGGTCTGCAGGTAGAACTCCGCCGTCAGGTCCATCACGGCGAGGTACTCGTCGTAGAAGTCGCGGTGCTTCTCGGCCGATTCGCCGTCGCCGGTGACGAGGTGGTGGAACATGTCGTTATGCGCGGTGACATGGCGATCGAGGTTCATCGCCATGAAGCCCGAGAGCTGCAGGTAGCCTGGATAGACCCGGCGGAAGAAGCCCGGATAGATCCCCGGCACCAGCGTGATGCAGTGCTGCTCGAACCAAGCCATGCCGCGCTCCTGGGCGAGGCAGTTCACGGCAGTGGGCGAGCGGTGCGTGTCGATCGGACCACCCATCAGGGTCATCGAGACCGGGATGTTCTCGGCGTTCTGCGCCTCCATCAGGGCGACGGCGGCGATCACCGGCACGGCCGGCTGGCAGACCGCCATGACATGCAGGTCCGGCCCGAGATCCCGGAAGATGTCGCGCAGGTAGTCGATGTAGGTGTCGAGGTCGAAATGGCCGTCGAGCAGCGGCACCATGCGCGCGTCGGTCCAATCGGTGATGAAGACCTGATGGCTCGGCAGCATCGCCTCCACCGTGCCGCGCAGCAGCGTGGCGTAATGGCCGGACATCGGAGCGACGATGAGAAGCTTCGGGTCGGGCACGGCTGGTCCGCGTGCGAAGGCGCGGTCGAAGGTGATGACGTTGCAGAACGGGCGCGACCAGACCACCCGCTCCGAAACCGGCACGGCCACGCCGTCGATGACCGTGCTGTCGAGGCCGAAGGCCGGCTTGCCGTAGCGGCGCGTCACCCGCTCGAACATTTCGCAGGCCGCCGCGAGCGGTCGCAGATACTGTGAATAGGCCAGCGGGTTGGCCGGATTCTGCAGGCCATGCCGCGTCATGTCGGCCATGACGCGGGCCGGGGCCAGCATCGCCCTCATGGTTTCGTACCAGGCGTAGGCGAGATCCATGACGACACCCTCTTGCGCGGTTCTGTCAAAGGACCTCTTAGAGGCCCGGCGCGCCGGGTAAAATCCGTCTTTCTGCGAATACACGTGCAGGGAACCAATCAGCGCGCCGCTTCTTCCGCCATGTGGCCTGAACCGGCGATGACGCGCGGCGGCGACTGCGCCCTCTTGCGGAGAATGGCGTCGAACGCCGCGCATCCGACGCTTTGGACGAGGTCATGAACGGCTTGGGCACATGAACGGCATGGGCAGCGGGGCCGGCGTCAACGACGCCCGGCATCTCAGGCTCGACACTTTCGTACGGTTGCGCTGGCTCGCGCTGACCGGGCAGAGCGCCGCCGTCGTCGGCGCACAATTCGGGCTCGGCCTGCGCCTACCGTTCGGCTGGTGTTTCCTGGTCATCGCCGTTTCGTCCTGGCTGAACCTGGCGCTCCGCATCCGCTTTCCTGCGAGCTACCGGCTGAGCGACGACTCGGCAGCGCTTCTCCTCGCCTTCGATATCGTACAGCTCGCAGCGCTGCTGTTCCTCACCGGCGGCCTGCAGAACCCGTTCTCGCTCCTCTTCCTCGCCCCGGTGCTGATCTCTGCCACCGCATTGCCGCCGGAGCGGACCCTGGCGCTCGGCATGCTGGCCATCGGTCTGGCGACGCTGCTCGCCCTGGTCCACCGTCCGCTGCCCTGGTTCGCCGACGGGCGGATCGAGCTGCCGTTCCTCTACGTTTCCGGCGTCTGGACCGCGATCCTCCTCGGCACCGCCTTCACCGGCGTCTACGCCTGGCGCGTCGCCGAAGAGGCGCGGCAGCTCGCCCAGGCGCTCGCGGCGACAGAACTCGTGCTGGCCCGCGAGCAGCACCTCTCGCAGCTCGACGGGCTGGCGGCGGCGGCGGCACACGAGCTCGGCACGCCGCTCGGCACCATCATGGTCGTGGCAAAGGAACTCGACCGGCAGCTCGGCCCGACCGCGACGCCGGCCGTGGCCGACGATCTCAAGCTCCTGCGCGATCAGGTCGACCGCTGCCGCGGCATCCTCTCGAAGCTCACCTCGCTGGACGAGGACGAGGGATTTCTGCAAACGCTGAGCTTCGGTCACCTCATTGAGGAACTCGTCGCGCCGCAGCGGGCGCTCGGCATCGCCGTCGAGGTGACGAAGAGCGGCGATGGACCGGAGCCATCCTGCAGGCGCAATCCGGGCGTCACGTTCGGGCTTGCGAACATCCTCGACAACGCCGTCGATTTCGCGGAATCGCGCGTGCTGGTCGAAGCCCATTGGACCCTCGACCGTGTGTCCCTGGAATTCCGCGACGATGGGCCGGGCTTCCCGAGCGAGGTGTTGCTGCGCGCGGGCGAGCCTTACGTGACCACCCGCAGCCCGGGCCCCTCGACGTCGCCCGATACGGTGGGTTCCGGCCTCGGCCTCGGCCTCTTCATCGCGAAAACCCTGATCGAGCGCTCGGGGGCGCAGCTAAGCCTCTCAAACGCCTCGACCCCCGGCATGAAAGGCGCGGTGGCCCGGATATCCTGGGCGCGCCCGATTTTCGAACGCGGAACTTTGGCGAACAATTTTGTTGCGCCCAATTCAATGAGGCCACTGCCCGAACGCGGAACCGCGCCCATATAGGAGTTCAAAGACGAGACCGAGCAAGGAACATCACATGCTTACGCACACCGGTGCGCCGACGCAGGGAACCGACCCAGCCGTGTTGTCCGATTCCGATCCGCTGGCGGCCTTCACGGACCGCAGCCTGCTGATCCTCGACGACGATCGCCCGTTCTCGACCCGGCTCGCCCGGGCCATGGAAGCCCGTGGCTATCAGGTCCACGTGGCCGAGAGCGTGGCCGAGGGCGTCGCCGCCGTCGATCGCGAGCCGCCGGCTTTCGCCGTGATCGACATGCGGCTCGGCGACGGCAACGGCCTCGACGTGATCGCGCGTCTCAAGGAGCGTCGTCCCGAGGCACGCGGCGTGGTGCTCACCGGCTACGGCAATATCGCCACCGCCGTCACCGCGGTGAAGCTCGGCGCCTTCGACTACCTCGCCAAGCCCGCCGATGCCGACGAGATCCACGGCACGCTGATGGCGCAGCCGGGTGAGCGCGCCGATCCTCCGGAGAACCCGATGTCGGCGGACCGCGTGCGCTGGGAGCATATCCAGCGCGTGTACGAGCTCTGCCAGCGTAACGTCTCGGAAACGGCGCGGCGTCTCAACATGCATCGCCGAACGCTGCAGCGGATCCTGGCGAAGCGCGCGCCGCGCTGAGCCGAGGCCACGACTGGCGACGTCTGCAGACTCGACTGAGTGATGCCCTCGATGCGATAGCGTCGGGGGTATCGGCGTGTGCTCGGTTGCGTGCGCGGGGCCGGTCGGGCTACTGCGCGTGCCAACATCTGCGAAAACAGGTCCGAGCCCGTGAACACCCGCAACCTGATCACGATCGTCAGCCTGATGGTGCTGGTCGGAACCGAGGTGTTCGCTGCGGCGGTCGCGGCCGGTTGGGCGCTGGCCGGTCTGTTCGAACTCGGCGATACCGTCGGCCACGTTCTGATGGCCCTGTTCAGCCTCGGCGCTGCCTGGATCATGCTCCAGCTCTGGCGCCGCGCCATCAGCATCGAGCCTCTGCGGAACCCCGCACCGCGGCGCCGCTGAGGCGCCTCAGCCGAGGCCGGCCCGGCTTCGGCGTTCCGTCGCCGCTCTGACACGCAAGGGTTCGACCGGCGTACCGGCCACCGCGAGGCGCTCGCGCAGCCGTTCGACGTCTCCGAAATTACCCGAGACCAGATCCGTGACGTCGCCCTCGACGACGGCATCGACGTGGCGGCAGCGCCGTCGATGAAGACCGGCGGTGCAGTCGCAGCGTAGATACGGACCGGTGCTGCGCTCCTCCAGAACGACGGCATAGCGATTGCCGGTGCTGCCGCGGATGGCGAAGCGCAGGCCGGGATCGGCACTCGGCATCCGGTTGCGTGTCGTTCCGAGCGCCCGCGGGGCCGTCGAGCGCAGGTTCTCAGGATCCGGGTGATAGCCCCCCGCCCGCACGACCGCCGGCATCTTCAGCACGCGCGGCAGATCGGCGACGCTCGCCGCCCCGCGTTCGCGCATGGCCGCGAGGGCGATCTCGGCACAGGCATAGGCATCCTCACCGGCATCGTGATGCTCGAACCGGATGCCGAGCCGTCCGGCCACCTTGGCGAGGCCGCAGCCGGCCGGGTGCGGAAATACCTGCCGCGCAACTCGCACGGTGCAGAGATACGTCACCGGCGGCGCGCGCTTGCCCCATGCGGCGAGCGAGGCCGACAGCACGCCGATGTCGAAGCCGGCATTGTGGGCGAGCACCAGCCTGTCCGACAGATCCGGCAGGAATTCCGCCATCGCCTCGGGCAGGTTCGGCTGGCCGCGCACGTCGGCCGGAAGAATGCCGTGGACGCGGATGTTCCCCGGCGAGAAACGCAGCTCCGGCGGCCGGATCAGCCGCGTTTCCCGGCGCACGACCCGTCCATGGTCGATCCAGGCGAGGCCGACGGCGCAGGCGCTGTCGCGCCGCTCGTTGGCCGTCTCGAAGTCGATCGCGATCGCGTCCATGCGATCGACCATAGGGGAAGCGCGACTCCGCCATCAACGGCCGATCGCACATCGTGTTGCGCTGCAACAGCCGCAACGCC
Organism: Methylobacterium haplocladii; assembly: GCF_007992175.1. GTDB lineage: Bacteria > Pseudomonadota > Alphaproteobacteria > Rhizobiales > Beijerinckiaceae > Methylobacterium > Methylobacterium haplocladii. Next base: position 49,850 of record NZ_BJZT01000003.1, read on the forward strand.
TTCGTTCGCAGTCGCCGGAGACGTTGCCCTGCAAAAGATGAAATCTCGCGTTGCACCAAGAGCTTCCTGCACTTGCACGAAGACTGTTTTCGTGGTTTTAGAGCCTTGTCCGTACACGGCCCTATTGGAGAGCCCAGGCTGGTCATTCCAGTTATGGCGTCGGGACAGCAACCGCCCCCGGAAGCTGTCCAGGCACAATCCTATAGGGTTGGACGATCTGGAGTGCGCACCGCGCTGGTGCACACCGACGAGCCTTCGGCGGTCCGCGAAAGCGGCCGGAGGGTTCACAGGGACACGCGACAGATGGGGGCAAATGGAGACCGGCGTTCCGGTCTTCGCCATGGGCATCCAGCCCGTCTGTCGTGGGGAGTACAATGGACCTTGAAGGCATCGACTACGATTTCGAGGCTCCGGATTCCGACTGGAATTACGAGCCGTCGCGGGCCGAGCTCTTTCGCCAGATTCCGGCCGCCCTCTACACCACCGACGCCGAGGGCTGGCTGACCTACTACAACGACGCCGCCGCAAAGCTCTGGGGCTTTCGGCCTGTCCTCGGCAAGGCGCGGTGGTGCGGCGCCTGGCGTCTTTACGAGGCGGACGGCTGCGAGTTGCCGCACGAGGAATGCCCCATGGCAGTGGCACTCCGGGAGGGCCGTGCCGTGCGCGGCGTCCGGGCCATCCTCGAGCGACCGGACGGTACCAAGGTTTGCTTCATGCCGTATCCGACGCCGTTGCGCGATGAATCCGGCGAGGTCGTCGCGGGCTCGAACATCCTGCTGGAGATCGACCGCTCCTATCGCGACGCTTACGCCCCATCGCGATCGGCCGCGTTCCCGGCACACTCGATGGTTTGATCCGGCCGATCCGACGCCGAGACTCCTTTTTTGCCGGTCCTCCCGTGACTGTCGTCTGGGCGTCGCATCCGGTTGATCGGGTGGCAGGAAGCGCCGAAGGTCGTGCGCGACTCGGCGAGGACCTGCGACATGACCCTGGACGCGGCAGCGACGCTCACCTCCGCCGAGGATCGGGCGGCGCGTGAGGGTCTGATCGAAAGTGCGTCGGCCCTGGTCGGGCGCGATCGGGGGCCGGAAGCCTTCGTGCGCGACCTGTTCGGACGCGTGCCGTCCGAGGATCTGGCGCGCTATTCCGTGCAGGCGCTCGGCAGTCTGGCGGTCGCGGCGCACGAGCACCTTGCGGCGACGCGGCGCACGGGCGGTGCGGCAGATGCAAGGCTCGTCGACATTACGGTTGAGCGCGACGGGCGGGCGCGGGATCTGACCGTCGTCGAGGTCGTCAACGACAACCGCGCCTTCCTCCTCGATTCGACGCTAGCCGAGCTGAACGGCCAGGGTTTGATGCCCCTGCTGGTGGCGCACCCTATCCTCGGAGTCGAGCGCGATCCGGGCGGCGCCCTCGTGCGCGTCGTCGGCGAGACCACGGCCGAGGCGCGGGGCGACGTCCCCCGCGAAAGCTTCATACACATCCATCTCGACCGGCTCGACGAGCCGCAGGCCCGGGCGCGGCTCACCGAGGGCCTCGCCCGCGTCTATGCCGACGTCGCGGCGGTGACCGACGATCACGGCGCCATGCTCGGCCTGATCGACACGCTTCTCGACAGCGAGGGCTACCGCGAGACGGTCCCGCATCTGCCCGAGGGCGAGACCCGCGAGGCGGCCGCCTTCCTCGAATGGCTGCGCGACGGACACTTCACGCCGCTCGGCATGCGCACGCATGTCGTCGACGGAGCGAGCACGCCCGAATTCGCGGGCATCGAACTCGGCCTGCTGCGCGACCCGGAGGTCCAGGTCCTGCGCCTCGGCCGCAGTTACGTCGACATGACGCCGGAGATCGCCGCCTTCCTCGACGACCCGCAGGCGATCATCGTCACCAAGGCGAGCCGGCGCTCGCGCGTGCATCGCGCGGTCCATCTCGACTACGTCGCAGTGAAGCTTTTTGGGGACGACGGTGCGCCCGCAGGCGAGCTGCGCATCGTCGGGCTGTTCGCCGCAAGCGCCTACAGCAGCCCGGCCAGGACGATTCCCTATCTGCGCCGTAAGGTGGCGGAGGTCGCCGCCCGCGCCGGGTTCGATCCCACGAGCCATGCCGGCCGCACTCTGATCGACGTGCTGGAGACCTACCCGCGCGACGACCTGTTTCAGATCGACGTGGAGCGGCTGTACCGCTTCGCCCTGGCGATCCTGAACCTGGCCGACCGGCCGCGGGTTCGGGTGCTGTCGCGGCCGGACCGGTTCGGGCGGTTCGTGTCGCTTCTCGTCTACGTGCCGAAGGACCGTTACGACGCCGGCGTGCGCGCCCGCATCGGCGCCTTCCTCGCCGACAGCTTCGGCGGGCGGCTCTCGGCCTCCTATCCGGAATTTCCCGATGGGCCGCTCGCGCGCATCCACGTCATCGTCGGCCTCGTCGAGAAGAACACGCAGGACCGCGAATCCGCGACGCTCGAAGACGGCGTCTCCGCCATCGTGCGGACCTGGGGCGACGGCCTGCGCGAGGCCCTGGCCGAAGCGATGCCGGATCCCGGCGCCCGGGCACTGGCCGGGCGCTACGCCGAGGCCTTCTCGGTCGGCTACCGCGAAAACTTCGATCCGCGCGTCGCCGTCGCCGACGTGCTGGTGTTGGAGCGGCTGTCGGAGGCCGATCCCCGCGCGGCTGAACTCGGCCGGCGCGAGACCGATCCGGCCTCGCAGGTGCGCCTCAAGGTGTTTTCGCGTGGCGCCGCGCTGCCGCTGTCAGACCGGGTGCCGGCTCTCGAGAACCTCGGCTTCCGCGTGATCGACGAGCGCACCTACCGCGTGCTGCTGCCGGACGGCGAAACGCGGGTCTGGCTGCACGACATGCTGCTGGAGCGGGCCAGCGGCGCGGCAGTCGACCTGGAAATGCTGGAGAAGCCGCTGGAGGCCGCGCTGCTCGCCCTCTCGGAACGGCGGGCGGAATCCGACGGCTACAACCGCCTCGTGCTCGAAGCGGGCCTCGACTGGCGCGAAGCCGCGCTGATGCGGGCGCTGGGGCGCTATCTACGCCAGCTCCGCATCCGCTACGGGCAGGACTATCTCGCCGCGACGCTGAGCCGGCACGCGGCATTGTCCGCGAAGATCGTCGCCCTCTTCCGTGCCCGCTTCGACCCCGCCACCGAGGGCGACCGCGAGGCGGCGCAAGGTGCGATCCGCGAAACCATCGAAGCGGCGCTCGGCGACGTCACCAGTCTCGACGACGACCGCATCCTGCGCCGCTTCGTGAACCTGATCGAAGCGGCCGTCCGCACGAATTTTTTTCAGAGAACGGCCGATGGCGGCCTGCGCGAGACGATCGCGTTCAAGTTCGCCTGCGCCAAAGTCACGGCGATGCCGCTACCGCGGCCGTTCTTCGAGATCTTCGTGTACGCGCCTCGCGTCGAGGGCGTCCATCTACGCTTCGGCTACGTCGCCCGCGGCGGCCTGCGCTGGTCGGACCGGCCCGAGGATTTTCGCACCGAGATCCTCGGCTTGGTGAAGGCACAGCAGGTCAAGAACGCGGTGATCGTGCCGGTCGGCGCCAAGGGCGGCTTCTTTCCGAAGCAGTTGCCGCCGGCCTCGGACCGCGCCGCCTGGATCGCGGAGGGTACCGAGAGCTACCGCATCTTCATCCGCACGCTGTTGCAGCTCACCGACAACATCGTCGAAGGCGGTATCGTCCCGCCTGCCGACACCGTTCGGCACGACGGCGACGACGCCTATCTCGTGGTCGCCGCCGACAAGGGCACCGCGACCTTCTCCGACATCGCCAACGGCCTCTCGCAGGAGCGCGGCCACTGGCTTGGCGACGCCTTCGCCTCGGGCGGCAGCCAGGGCTACGACCACAAGGTGATGGGCATCACGGCGCGTGGCGCCTGGGCAGCGGTGAAGCGCCACTTCCAGGAGATCGACGTCGACGTGCAGACGGATCCGGTGAGCGTCGTCGGCGTCGGCGACATGTCGGGCGACGTCTTCGGCAACGGCATGCTCCTCTCGGAGAGCCTCAGGCTCGTCGCCGCCTTCGACCACCGCGACATCTTCCTCGACCCGAACCCCGACCCGGCCCGGAGCCATGCCGAGCGCAAGCGCCTCTTCGCCCTGCCGCGCTCGTCCTGGACCGAGTACGATAACTCCCTGATCTCGGCCGGCGGTGGGGTCTTTTCGCGATCCGCCAAAAGCATCGCGCTCTCGCCCGAGATCCGGGCCGTCCTCGGCTTCGATCGCTCCGAGGCGGCGCCGGCCGAGGTGATCCAGGCGATCCTGAAGGCGCCCGTGGATCTGCTCTGGTTCGGCGGCATCGGCACCTATGTCCGCGCCGGGACCGAGACCGAGGAGGAGGCCGGCGACAAGGCCAACGATGCCGTGCGCATCACCGGCACGATGCTGCGGGCGAAGGTGATCGGCGAGGGCGCCAATCTCGGCCTGACCCAGCGAGGGCGCATCGAAGCCGCGCGGGCCGGCGTGAGGCTGAACACCGACGCCATCGACAATTCGGCCGGGGTCAACACCTCGGATGTCGAGGTGAACATCAAGATCGCGCTGATGACGCCGGAGCGCGACGGTCGGCTCGCTGAGGCGGACCGCAATGCCCTGCTGGTCGCGATGACAGGGGACGTCGCCGCGCTGGTCCTGCGCAACAACCAGCTCCAGACCCTCGCCCTGTCCCTCGCCCTGCGGCGGGGTGCCGGCGAGACCGGCTTCTCCATGCGGGTGATGCAGGCGCTGGAGGCGGAGGGCCGCCTCGACCGGGCCGTCGAGTACCTGCCCGACGATGCCGTGCTCAACGAACGCCTGCGCCGCGGCGAGGGCCTGACCCGGCCGGAATACGCCATGCTGCTCGCCTACGCCAAGCTCGCGCTGCACGACGCGATCCTCGAAAGCGCGGTGCCCGACGACCCGTATTTCGATCGCGAGCTGCAGCGCTACTTCCCGGCCGCGCTCAAGGCGCAGTTCCCGGACGCGGTGAAGGGCCACCGCCTGCGCCGCGAGATCATCGCCACGGCGCTCGCCAACATCATCGTCAACCGCGGCGGCCCGGCTCTCGTGACCCGGCTGATCGACGAGACCGGGGCAGATGCCGCCACCATCGCCAAAGCCTACGCCGTCACCCGTGACGCCTTCGGACTGCTCGAACTGAACCTCGCCATCGACCGTCTCGCCGGCGCCCTGCCCGGCCAGGACCAGCTCGGCCTCTACGCCGAGGTGCAGGACCTGCTCGCCAACCGGATCACCTGGTTCATCCGCAACCTCGATCTCTCGGGCGGACTCTCGCCGATCGTCGCGCGCTACCGCGAGGGCGTCAGCGCGGTGCTCGACGCCCTGTCCAGCGTGGTGGACGCCGAGGCCGCGAAGGAGATCGAGGCGAAGCGGGCCGATCTCGTCGCCCGCGGCATGGAGGCGGAGCCGGCCCGCCGGCTTGCGTCCCTGAAGGCGCTGATCTCGGCCCCCGACATCGTGCGCGTCGCCGAGACCGACGGCCATTCGGTTCCGGAGATCGCGGCAACGCACTTCGCCATCGAGCACGCCTTTCGCCTCGACGCCCTCGTCGCCGAGACCCGGCAGGTTCCCGTCGCCGACACCTTCGACCGCGTCGCCCTGGAGCGTGCGGTGGCCGGCATCTCGACGGCCCATCGCAGTCTGACGGCCGAGGTCATGGGCGACATCGGCTCGGGTCCGGAGGCCCTCGACGCCTGGATCGCCGCCCGCGGACCGGCGCTGACCCGCATCCGAGGCGCCATCGACGCCATCGCGTCATCGGGACTGACCGTCTCGAAGGCCGTCGTCGCGGCGAGCCTGCTCGCGGATCTCGCCCGCCGGCCGTGAGGGCGGCGGCGCTACCGAATGATATCCGGGTCGGGGTCCGGCTCGGGCCGTACCGGGCGGCGGGGGCCCCGCGAGGCGGCCTCCGGCTCGCCCTGCGGGGCGCGGGCCGGCGTGCGGGCAGACGCACCGGCGGCGCCGGCCGCACCCGCAGGTCCGCGCGGCCCGGCCGGGCCGGGCTTGCCGATCGGGCCTGCAGGCCCCGCGGGGCCGGTCGATCCCGGTCTGCCGGGTGGCCCGGGCGGACCCGTATCCCCTGTGGCTCCGGGTGGGCCCGCCGGTCCGGCTGGTCCTGCAGGACCGGCCGCACCCTGTTCGCCCGCCGGCCCTTGCGCTCCTGCAGGCCCGGCTGGCCCCTCGCGTCCGGCGACACCCTGCTCACCGGCTTGCCCCGCCGGACCGGCCTGACCCGGTTCGCCCTTCTCGCCGGGTGCCCCGTCCGATCCCGGGGGGCCGGCCGGGCCGGCGTCGCCACGCTCACCCTGCTGGCCGGGGGGACCCGCCGGCCCAGCCGGGCCGGCCTCGCCGGCAGGACCCGGCGCCCCTGCGTCTCCGGCCGGTCCCGGCGGACCCGCCTCACCGCTCGGTCCCGGCATGCCGGTCGGCCCCGGGATGATCGAGGTCACCGTCGCGCCGATCGGGCCGGGCAGCCCCGGCGGCCCCTGCTGGCCGCATTCGGCGACGACGGCGCGGCGCTCCTCGCGCTCAGTCCGGAGGGTGACGATGCAGCTCGCCGGATGATGGATGATCCGGAACTCGAACTTGCCCTTGGCGTCGGTCCGGCGCGCGAAACCGCCGTCGAGGGTGATCTCCGCGTCGGGATCGTCGGCCGAGCCGAGCACCCAGAGCTCGCCCGCCGTGATCTTCGCGGCCTGGACCTGGATCTCGGCGCGCGCCGGCGCGCAGCCGAGCGCGGCGGCCAGCAGCAGGCCCGCGGCGGCACGCGTGAGCGATCGGTCGACCAGCATGGGGTTCTCGGCAGTTTTCGCGGACGACAGCTTGGCGTTTTCCCGGCGCTTTCGGAAGCCACTTCGCGCCTCTGCGCACCGCCGCTTTCGGATGCGTTGCCGGCTTGCATTCTCGCGCAACGCGGTCGACTTAGGGTCGCCGTCCGCCACCTGACCGCTTCGAGGGTGGCGGAGCGGCCCTACAGTCCGGTGAGGTGCGATGCTCGGCTGGTTCCGCTCCCTGATGCCCCGGGAGGACAAGTTCTTCGTCCTGTTCGCCGAGCATTCCCGCACGCTCGTCGCCGGCGCCGAGGCGTTGAACGCCCTGCTGGCCGGCGGGGACGGGGTGGAGGCGCGCTGCCGCGAGATCGTCGCCGAGGAGCAGAAGGCCGACGACATCACCCGGGAGGTTCTTGCCGCCATCCGGCGCAGCTTCATCACGCCCTTCGACCGGCACGACATCCAGGACCTGATCCAGTCGATGGACGACGCCATCGACCAGATGCACAAGACCGTGAAGACGATCACGCTCTACGGCGTCGGCGAGTTCGAGCCGCTGATGCGGGAGATGGGCGGCACGGTGGTCGAGGCGGCCAAGCTCACAGCCGAGGCGGTGCCGCTGCTCAGCGCCATCGGCAGCAACGCGACGCGGCTCGGCGAGCTGACCGAAGCGATCACCAAGGTCGAGGGGCGCTCGGACGAGTTGCAGGAGCAGGGCCTCAAGGCGCTCTATCAGGCCAAGGGGCACAGCGACCCCATGGCCTACATGATCGGCCGCGAACTCTACGATCATCTTGAAAAGGTCGTCGACCGCTTCGAGGACGTGGCCAACGAGATCAGCGGCATCGTGATCGAGAACGTCTGAGGCGATCGTGGAAACCACCGCCCTCGCCTTTCCGCTGCTGGTCGGCCTGATCGGCATCGCCCTGCTGTTCGATTTCCTGAACGGCCTGCACGATGCGGCGAACTCCATCGCCACCATCGTGTCGACGCGCGTCCTGCGGCCGCGCTACGCCGTGCTCTGGGCGGCCTTCTTCAACTTCATCGCGTTCCTGTTCTTCGGCCTGCACGTGGCTCAGACCCTGGGGACGGGCATCGTCGACGCGGGCATCGTCACGCCCGCCGTGATCTTCTCCGCACTCATCGGCGCGATCGTCTGGAACGTCGTCACCTGGATCCTCGGCATCCCGTCGAGTTCGTCTCACGCCCTGATCGGCGGGCTCGTCGGAGCCGGCTTGGCCAAGGCCGGGTTCAGCGCCGTGGTCTGGGGCGGGCTGGGCAAGACCGCCGCCGCGATCGTGCTGTCGCCGCTGCTCGGATTCGTCCTGGCGATGGTGCTGGTGCTCATCGTGTCGTGGCTGTGCGTCAACAAGACGCCGTTCGCCGTCGACAGCATCTTCCGCGTGCTGCAATTTGTGTCTGCCTCGCTCTACTCCCTCGGCCATGGCGGCAACGACGCCCAGAAGACCATGGGCATCATCGCGGTGCTGCTGTTCTCGCAGGGGCAGACCGGCGCGGAGTTCCACGTGCCGCTCTGGGTGGTGCTGTCCTGTCAGGCGGCGATGGCGCTCGGCACGCTGATGGGCGGCTGGCGCATCGTCCACACGATGGGCTCCCGCATCACCCGCCTGAACCCGATGCAGGGGTTCTGCGCCGAGACCGGCGGGGCCATCACCCTGTTTCTCGCCACCTGGCTCGGCGTGCCGGTCTCGACCACGCACACGATCACGGGGGCGATCGTCGGGGTCGGCGCGGCCCGGCGGACGTCGGCGGTGCGCTGGGGCGTGGCGAGCAACATCGTCATCGCCTGGGTGGTCACCCTGCCTGCCGCCGCCGTCATCGCCGCGGCCTGCTACGGCCTGACAATCCTGCTCGGCTGAGGCGATCGCGCAAGATCGACGCCGAGTCGACGCATCGGACACCGGATCGCCGAAAGCGAACACCCCAATACAGACGACGCTCGCCGAGCCGACGTGATCGCATTGGGATCCGAGCCGATCTCGATGGATATCGTCCGACAGGCCGGTCAGGCAGCAACAGTTCTCGAACTTGAATGCGTCGATCGACGCGGAGATATCCTACGGTTGCGTGCGCCATGCTATGCACGCGCTCCGACATATCTATGAATTCGATCGAAGGCGAGAAATAGGCGGTCCAAATCTGCAGGAATACCCTGGCAGGCCGCACTGGCCCGGCCGCCTCAATCCCGGCGAAGGCTCTGAACTGCAAACGAAATCGGCATTCGTCCGCTCAAAACAGTATTGCAAGAACAGGCTTTGACGTGAAAGTCTCCGCAGCGAAGGCAATCGCGCTTTTGTGTCGCCTGTGCGCTCTTGCCTCTTCCTTACCCATCAACGTACGTAGTACGGTCGTGGGCACAATTCCCACAATGGGTTCGAGATCGTGCCGCGCTACTTCATCGACCTCCACACCGGAACCGAGCATGTCCGGGATCACGAAGGTTTCGATCTTCCCGACATGGACGCGGTCAGGCGCAAGCTCGTGCGCATCATGACGACGATCGTGAAGGATCTCTCGCCCGATCTGGATCGGGAGGATTACGTGGCAGCCGTCCGCGACGAGACCGGTGCGTTCGTGCTGCGATCGCGCCTGACCCTCACGATGGAAGCGACCGAATAAGGCCAACGGCCGAAAGCTTTGCCTCATTCAGCCGCTGGCATGCGCGATAGGCGCGTCGCTACGCGTGCCGCCGACTGACCTGAAGGCGTCAGCCGCAAGGGCCGCTAGTATGAGCGTTCGAGTGGCGTGCTGAGGCTATTCGGCCTGCGTCCACGGTACGACGAGCGCGGCTACGATGATCGCGATCGCGGCAAAGCCCCAGGGTCCGGTCACCGGAAGGCTTCCGATGATCGCGACCAGCACGGTGAGCAGCAGCACGGCAACGACAGGGGACATGACGACAGAACTTCGAGCTACTCTCGCTAGTCTCGAACCATTCGAGCTGGTTGCGAGGGATACACATGGTTTGCGTCGAGTCCGTGGCGAAAGGCTGTGTCCGGGCGCACCGAAAGCCCGCGACGAAGCTTCCTGGCAACACCGTTGCCGTACGGGAACACCCTTGCCCCGTTGCGCATTTCGGCGACATGGGCCACGGCAGCTTTCGACGCGTCGGCACAGGCGGGGAGGACGATGAAGCGACTTGAAGAGCTGAAGAGCGATCCGGCGTTTCGTCAGTCGGTGCTCGCGGTCAAGGGCGCCGCCAGCACCCTGAGCGGCCGGGCGATGACGCAGGACGAAGCCGAGTTCCTGGTGAGCTTCGCGCTCGCGACCTTCGCCAATGCTGGAGGGCTGGCCGAGCCGAGCCTGAGCAAACTTGCCCGCTTCGCCGGCAAGATCGGGCCGAACGAGAGCGTCGAGAGCCTGACGACGCATTGACGCAGCCGATCCGGGAAGGGGCCGAAGCAGCCCCGCCGTCCGAGAAAACGCGGAACGGCGGGGCGTGTCGTGGCCCGCACGACCGGGCCGATACGCAACTTGGCCCGAACTCAGGTTGTCACGGACCGGTTAGCTCGCGCTCAATGCCGCACGCGGCGGATTTCCCGGAACGGGAATACGCCGTCTATTTGGTGCCGGTCCCGTCGTTGTTGCGCTGCTTGCAGCGGTATCCCGCGAAACAGTTCGGATCGTCGAGCGTCGGCTCGAAGGCCGGGGCCGAGGTCACTTCCCCTTGGCAGGCGCCGCTATCGAGAAACACCCGCTCGTAAGCGTTGGGACTCGTCGCCAGCACCACCGCCCCTTGTCGGGCGACGATGCCCCTGACCGCGGCACAGGACAGCTCCGGGGTATAGGGTCGCGGCTGCGCGTTCGCCATCGTGGTGACGAGGGCGAGACAGACGATAATCGCCGAAGACCGCATCATGGCCGAGACCCCTATTCCATGTCGTCGTGACGGAATGGCTGCCCACTACATGCCCTGAGCGCCGGTCACCCGCCAGACCGCCTTCCCGACATCGTCGGTGACCAGCAGCGCGCCGCTCTTGTCGAGCGTCACATCCACCGGCCGTCCCTGCGCCTTCTCGTCTCCATTCAGAAAGCCGGTGAGGGCATCGACGGGCTTCCCGGCCGGTTTGCCGTTCTCGAAGGGAACGTAGAGGACCTTGTAGCCGCTCTTCGGCCGACGGTTCCAAGAGCCGTGCTGGGCGACGAAAAGGCCGCTCTTCCAGGCCTGCGGCAGGGTGGAGTTCATGCCGAAGGCGATGCCGAGCGAAGCGGTGTGGGTGCCGACCGCGTAGTCCGGCGCGATCGCCTTTGCGACCTTGTCGGGGTTGGCCGGCTGCACGCGGGCATCGGCATTGGTGCCCCAATAGGCCCAGGGCCAGCCGTAGAAGCCGCCCTCCTGCACGTGGGTGATGTAGTCGGGCACGAGGTCGCTGCCGATCTCGTCCCGCTCGTTCACGGCGGTCCAGAGCGCGCCGGTCTGCGGCTCGAGGGCGAGGCCGTTCGGGTTGCGCAGCCCCGTGGCGTATTCGTGAAAATCCTTCGAGGCGATGTCGTAGACCCAGATCGCGGCGCGGCCCTTCTCCTTGTCGAGGCCATTCTCGCCGACATTCGAGTTCGAGCCGACCGTCACGAACAGCTTCTTGCCGTCGGCGCTGGCGATGACGTTCTTCGTCCAGTGATGGTTGATACCGGACGGCAGGTCGACGACCTTTTCGGGTGTCGCCGTGATCTCGGTCTGCCCCTCCTGGTAGGGCACCTTCACCAGCGCGTCGGCATTGGCGACGTAGAGGTCCCCGCCGACCAGCGCCATGCCGAAGGGCGAGTGCAGGTTCTTCAGGAAGTCGTGACGCTCCTCGGCCGCGCCGTCGCCGTCCTTGTCGCGAAGCAGGGTGATCTTGTCCGGGCTCGGCACGCCGGCACCGGCCATGGCCTTCACCTTGTCGGCGACCCAGTCGGCAATGCCGGTGGAGGGGTCGTCGGTCTTCGGCTTGTTCGCCTCGGCCACCAGAACGTCGCCGTTCGGCAGGGTGACGATCCAGCGCGGATGCGTGAGGCCGGTGGCGAAAGCGGCGACCGCGAGGCCCTGCGCCGCGACCGGTTTCGCGCCGTTCTGCCAGCCGACGACGCGGGCGATGTTGACCGTCGGCATGATGGTGCCGTTGGGCGGCGGCAAGGTCGGGCTGGCCCCGGTGCCGGCGGCGAATTCAAGGCTGGCGCTCTCGGGAAACAGAATGAATTCGTAGAATGCGACCCCGCCGCCGATCGCCAAAACCAGGGCCGCGAGGCCGACCTTCGATCCTGTCCGCATGATCGGTTCGCGCTCGCTTGCTGATCGACGACGGGCCGCGATTCGGCCGCCGGTTCAACGCCGATCGGACGTATCGGTTCGCAGGAAATGAAAATACATTATTCGAAGTAAGCGGCGCGATCGCCGTCCGCCGTCGCGGCGAACGCAGCGGACCGGATTTAGGCTGCGACCGAAGGCAGTTCCGCGTCGGCTGTGGGCTCGTCGGCGCCTGGGTGGCGGCGTGTCGAGTAATAGAGGCCGATGGCGTTCCAGAAGGCGTCGCGGACGTCCGGCCCGAACTTTTCGAGGGAAGCTTCGAGGGCGGCCCGGCCTGACCGGGAGGCTTCGTCGCGAAGGGCATCGTCCGTCTGCGTGATGAGTTCCGGCATGGGGCGACCCTTTCGTGACACGGCACCGCGAGATGCAGTACCGCGATAGTCAACGCCCAAGCTGGCTGGTTCGATCCATCACCGCATCCGGCTGAGCCCGATCAGCAGGAGCGTCACCGGCAGCGACAGGATGAAGGCGATGGCGATCGCCTGCTCCGCGGGCGTCGCCGTGCCATCGCTCACCGCCCCACCCTGCGCGGAGAAGGCTGGGCCGGTGGCGGCCAGCCCGATCGCGAGGCTCGTCCGGAGGCCGCATCTGCCCGCCATGGCCATTCTCCCGAGGTTGGCAACCGACCTTAGCGCAGGCGTGGCAGCGAAACCACACGACCCGGAGAAGCGTGGCCATTCCCCCGATAGGGTTTCCGAAACCCTTTACGCCTAAGCTTTGCCTGAGTGATCCTAGGGTCCTGACGGCAGAGTCGTCCCTCGGGATGACGACACCAGACACGCGGGAGGTCGCATGCACCGGAACCAGAGCAGCCAGATCGGCAGCTTCCTCCTGGTGAGCCTCATCGGCTCGGGCCTCGGTGGCTGCGGGGTGCTCCCGGCGGGCGGCGACATGACCACGGGCTCCGTCGCCCAGAACGCCAAGGTCGTGCAGACGCCGACGCGCGCCGACCGCGAATGCCTCGCCCGCGCGATGTACTTCGAATCGAACCGGACCGACGAAGAAGGCATGCTCGCCGTCGGCACCGTGGTGATGAACCGCCTCGACTCTCCGAAATATCCCGGCAGCGTTTGCGAGGTGGTCGGCCAGAAGCGCCAGTTTGCCAACGGCGTGCTCTCGAAGCCGGTGCGCGACCAGGACCGCGCCCGCATCGAGAAGGTCGCCGACCTGCTGCTCGCCGGCGAGCGGCACAAGGAGGTCGGCCCGGCGCTGCACTTCCACACCGCGGGTTACACCTTCCCCTACACCAACATGCATTACGTCGCCCTCGCCGGCGGCAACCAGTTCTACGAGAAGACCGACCGCGAGGGTTATCTGCCGGCAGTTCTGCCGCACGCGGTCGTCCAGACCGCCTCCGGCAAGCTCGTCCCGATCCAGATGGCGACGCTCGCCGACGCGCCCGATTCCTTCGCCACCGGCACGCCGCGTCCGCGTATGCCGTCGATCCAGGCGACGCAGGTGGCCTACGGCCTCAGCCTGCCGCAGGGCGTACCGACCCGCTACAGCTCGGCACCGGCGCAGTAGTACCAAGGGCCGAACGCTTCGATTCTTTCGGCAGTCGGCCAGCGCGAATGCGTTGCGCCGCGCATGCGGCGGACGGCCCTGATAGCCCGTGAGGGACGACGGTTTGAGCGAGGTTCAGACGGGCGCCCAGCGGCTTTCCAACTAGAACCGGCGATCGAACGAAACGCTCGGCTATCCGCGAGAGGCTGTCGCCAATGGCGCATGGTCGCGGCTCGATCGTCCGGACGCAGGCGTCGCGCACAGTCCGATGTCGCGCAGCGTCACTCCGGGTTTGCGGCGTCGGCTTCGTCGTCCTAGATCAGGGCTCGGGTGAAGCACCCCACGCTCTCCAGCACGGACCGCCATGGCCGTCGTCCTCGATCTCCTGAACCAAGACAACCGGCCGAACAGCGCCATCGCTGCCCGTCCACGCCACCCGGAAAAGGTGCACCGGCCCGACAACCCGATCCAGCGCAAGCCGGACTGGATCCGGGTCAGGGCACCGGGCTCCAAGGCTTGGGCGGAGACGAACAGGATCGTCCGTGAGAACGGCCTCGTCACGGTCTGCGAGGAGGCGGGCTGCCCCAATATCGGCGAGTGCTGGGAGAAGCGGCACGCCACCTTCATGATCATGGGCGACACCTGCACGCGGGCCTGTGCCTTCTGCAACGTCAAGACCGGCCTGCCGCAGCAGGGTCTCGACGCGGCCGAACCGGCGAAGGTGGCCGAAGCGGTGGCCAAGCTCGGGCTACATCACGTGGTGGTGACCTCGGTCGACCGCGACGACCTCGCCGACGGCGGCGCCGAACACTTTTCGCAGACCATCGCCGCGATCCGTCGGGCCAGCCCCGGCACGACCATCGAGATCCTGACACCGGACTTCCTGCGCAAGCCCGGTGCGCTGGAGCGCGTGGTCGAGGCCCGGCCCGACGTGTTCAACCACAACCTCGAGACGGTGCCGGGCAAGTACGTCACCGTGCGGCCGGGCGCGCGCTATTTCCACTCCGTGCACCTGCTGCAGCGCGTGAAGGAGCTCGATCCGACGATCTTCACCAAGTCCGGCATCATGGTCGGCCTCGGCGAGGAGCGGAACGAGATCGTTCAGCTGATGGACGACCTGCGCTCGGCTGACGTCGATTTCCTCACCGTGGGCCAATACCTGCAGCCGACGCCGAAGCATCACGCCGTGATCCGCTTCGTGCCGCCGGACGAGTTCAAGAGCCTGGAGACCACCGCCTATTCCAAGGGGTTCCTGCTGGTCTCGGCGACCCCGCTGACCCGCTCGTCCCACCATGCGGGCGAGGATTTTGCCCGTCTCAAAGCGGCGCGGCTGCAAAAGCTCGGCCCGACACGCGAGACCGCGACCGCCTGATGCCGTCCTTCCGCATTACCCGACATGTGCGGCACACGCCGCAGCAGATGTACGACCTCGTGGCCGACGTCGAGCGCTATCCGGAGTTCCTGCCGCTGTGCGAGTCGCTGCGCGTGCTGCGGCGGCAGGACGACGCGCAGGGCAACCCGGTGCTCGTCGCCGAGATGGGCGTCGGCTACAAGGCGATCAGCGAGCGCTTCACCACCCGCGTCGGCCTCGACCAGACGAACCTGAAGATCACGGCCGAGTATATCGACGGGCCGTTCCGGCACCTCGAAAACCGCTGGGCCTTCAAGGATGCCGCCGACGGCGGCTGCGACGTCGACTTCTTCATCACCTACGAGTTCAAGAGCTTCGCCCTCGGACTGCTGATGGGAAAGATGTTCGATCGCGCCTTCCGCAAGTTCACGGATGCGTTCGAGGCCCGCGCGAACGTCGTCTACGGCCGCGCGGCGGCCTGAGCCCTGGAGCGCACCCCGACGACGTGGAGGCCGGTCCGGGGAGAGCGTGCGTGACACAACAGGGGCTTAGGGCCGTGCTCGATTGCAAGGCGATCGGGCAATCGATTTAGCGCGGATCGGCATCGGCGCTGCGCTCGCGCCGTCGGGACCGCGGCGTGATCGAGGCGACGGTATCGGGATCGCGGACGTAGAGCTCCGGCAGGCGCGCGAGCACGTCCTTGATCGGAAACTCGGTCCAGGCCTGGGTCACGTAGTCCTGGTGGACCGCGTCCGACCCGGTGGCCAGGAAGCTCACACCGCCGCGCGAGAGGGAATCGCCGAGTTCGGTGCCGGAGGCGATGCCGCGGGCGGCGAGCATGCTCTTCAGGTTGGCGTTGTGGCGTTGGGTGTAGCGCGTGTAGGCGCTGACGAAGAAGGCCGAGCGCGCAGTGCCGATCCAGGTCGCGAACTTCTCTTCCTCGCCGTAGAGGGCATCGAGCAGCAGCACGCCGCGCATGCGAGAATCGGCGCCCATGTCCTTGAGGCTCCAGGCCGCCGGCACGAAGCCGCCGCTATAGGCGACGAGCACCACCGGCATCCGGGCGAAGACCCGCGCCGAACCGGTATCGTTGCGAAGCGATGCGAGCTTTCGGCCCGCCTCGTCGAGGAAGTTGCGAAAGCCGCGCTCGGTCCAGAACTTTCCGGCGCTGGAATCGCGGGCGTCGTAGGCGAATTGCGGGGCGACCAGCACGGCGTTGGCGCCCGAGGCCGTGATCTGCTCGGCGACCCGCTGCCGGTCGCGCACGTCGCGCTCCAGGGTCGCGCCGTGGCCGTGGAAGAACACCACCATCACCGCCTGCCGCCGCGGATCGAAGCCGGCAGGGATGTGCAGGAGGACCCGGTCGTCGCCGAACGTCTGGTCCTGCCAGAGCACGCCGCCACGGGCGGTGCGGTGCCCCTTTCGCGCGCCCGACTCGGCGTCGAGGAAGGGGCCGCGGTTGGGCACCGTGCCTTCGAAGGGGAACGGCGCGGTGTCGAAGGAGACGAGCTGCGTCACCGCACGGCCGCTCGGCGCCGCCTGCTGCGGGACGACGGGCTGTCGGAGGACAGGCTCGGGGTCGGGGTCGAGGCTGGCCATCGTGAAGGGGGGCCTCTCGGCGGCGTCCGAGCGCGCGGAGACCACCGCGCCGGGCAGCCGGCGGCCGGGCGATTTCGCCAGGGTCGAGACGTGCCGGTCCCGGTCGAGCGCCGCCATCTCGGCCGGCGCCGTGCCGCCATCGGCCTGCTGCGGCTTGATTACCGACCCGCAGGCGGTGAGGGCGACGGCGACGAGAACCGCCGCGCCCGTCATCCGCTTCAGGCCGCGCCTCCAAGGCGCACGCGCCACGCGATCGACCGTCCGCGAAACCGTGTTGTCCGTGATCTGAAGTCCGTCGTTTCCACCCAGCGAATCCGAAACGGGACTCAAGCTGCGCGAAGTATCGCAACCACGAAAAGAAGCAGAAACGAGATTGAACGCGCCCGTCTCCGTCCGGCAAGACTGCCTGAAACTCATCGCTTGCCTTCTTGCAACCGCCGGGATTGCCGTCGAACGTGACCGCACGAATACCGGAACTTGGTTACCGATCCGTTATCCGGCGGGATTCATTGTGATGCGATAAGCACACCTGCTGCGTTGCGATCAATCGACGCAAAGTTACACATTGAAAACCCTTCCGGGGTTGTGGAGGGATCGGATGGCTTTTTGGAGGCCGGGGCGGGCCCTTCCCATGACTGCACAGACTCCTGGTCCGGCGACCCTGCCGACCGTGACGACAGTCGCCGCGACGGCGATCGTGATCGCAGACATGGTCGGCGTCGGCGTGTTCACGAGCCTCGGATTCCAGGTCAAGGACATTTCCTCCGGGTTCTCGCTGCTGCTGCTCTGGCTCGTGGGCGGCATCGTCGCGCTGTGCGGAGCCTTCTGTTACGCCGAGCTCGCCGCGATGTTTCCGCGCTCCAGCGGCGAGTACAACTTCCTCACCCGCAGCTATCATCCGGCCGTCGGCTTCCTCGCCGGATGGCTCTCGGCCACGGTTGGCTTCGCGGCGCCCGTCGCCCTCGCCGCCATGGCCTTCGGCGAATACGCGAAGGCGATTTCTTCGGATTTGCCGCCGCTGCTGCTCGGGCTGGCACTGATCTGGATCGTCTCCCTCGTGCATCTGCGCGGCACGCGCCACGGCAGCCTGTTCCAGGTCGCTTCGACCGTGCTCAAGCTGGCGTTGATCGTCGCCTTCATCGCGTCCGGCTTCTGGATGGGCGAGCCGCAGCCGATCAGCTTCACGCCGTCTGCCATCGACCCGTCGCTGATCGTCAGCGCACCCTTCGCGATCAGCCTCGTCTTCGTGATGTATTCCTACACGGGCTGGAATGCCGCGACCTACATCATCGGCGAGATGAAGGATCCGAAGAGGAGCCTGCCGCGGGCGCTGTTCGTCGGCACCGGCACGGTGCTGGTGCTCTACATCGCCCTCAACGCCGTGTTCCTCTACACGACGCCGATCTCGGAGCTGTCGGGCCAGGTCAACGTCGCCCTGATCGCCGGCCGGCACATCTTCGGCGAAGAGGGTGGCCGCGTCGTCGGCGGCCTGATCTGCCTGGGGCTGATCCCGACGGTCAGCGCGATGATGTGGATCGGCCCGCGCGTCACCATGGCCATGGGCGAGGACGCGCCGTTGCTGCGGGTCTTCGCCCGCCGCTCGGCGAACGGTACGCCGCGGGTGGCGATCCTGATCCAATGCACCGTGGCGAGCGTGCTGCTGTTCACCCGCAGCTTCGAGGCGGTGCTCGACTTCATCCAGTTCAGCCTCGCCTTCTGCTCGTTCCTCGCCGTGCTCGGGGTGATCAAGCTTCGCGTCACCCATCCCGACCTGCCGCGGCCCTACAAGGCCTGGGGCTACCCCTTCACGCCGCTGATCTTCCTCACGGTGACGGCCTTCATGATGTACTACCTCGTCACCGTGCGGCCGCTGCAATCGCTGGCGGGCTTCCTGATGATGCTGGCCGGGCTCGTGCTCTATGCCGTCGCATCGAGCCAGTCGCAGGCCGTTCCCGACCTCAAGGCCCAGAAGGTTCTGTCGAAGTGAGGCCGCAGGTGGGTTTGCAGACGGGGTTCGCCGTCCTTCTCGCGGGCCTGCTGGCCCTCTCCGCGCCCGCGCGGGCAGCGGAAGCGGCCAGCGCCGACGACACCGCGAAGTACCTCGCCGGGCTTCCCGTGCCGGCGGCCTCGCCGCTGGCGCCGCTGGAGGCCGAGGCCGGCTGGAAACAGCACGCGAGCTATTTCAACACGGCCTTCGCCCGGGTCGACAAGGCGCAGCTCTCGAAGGTGCGCGACTGGTCGTCGGCCCATATCGGCGCCGGCTTGCGCAAGCCGACGCTGTATTACTTCTTCAGCGGGCCGGACTTCCTCTACGCGAACGCGTTCTTCCCCGACGCCACCACCTACGTGATGTGCGGGTTGGAGCCGGTCGGTCCGATCCCCGACCTGACCAAGCTGAAGAAGGGCACCGCCTCTCAGGCGCTCCGGACGCTGCAGACCGCGGTGCGCTCGCTGATGGGCGTGAGCTTCTTCAAGACCATCGACATGAAGACGGAGCTGCGCTCCGGCCCGGTGACCGGCACGCTGCCGATCCTCTACGCCTTCCTCGCGCGCTCGGGAAAGACGATCGGCGACGTCGCCCTGGTGCAGATCGGCGCCGACGGCACCATCGAGCCCGAGAGCGGCGCCAGGACCGGCGCGCACGGCGCGAAGATCACCTTCTCCACCGCGGGCGGCCCGGCGCAGACGCTGTATTACTTCAGCGTCAACATCGCCAATGACGGCTTCGGCAAGAGCGGCCTGGGCCAGTTCGGCGAGCGGCTCGGCGTGGGCAACGCCCTGGTGAAGAGCGCCTCCTACCTCATGCACGGCGGCGGCTTCTCGCAGGTGCGCAGCTTCCTGATGGAGAAGAGCTCGGCCATCGTCCAGGACGATACCGGACCGCCGGTGGCGCTCTATGACCGCACCAAGTGGGACGTGAAACCCTTCGGCCGCTATGTCGGTCCGATCAGTTTGTTTCCCGGCCGAGGCCAGCCGAAGATGACCGAACTCTTCCATAAGGAAAAACCCGGCCCGCTGGGCTTCGGCATCGGCTACCGGCATCGCATGAGCGAATCGAGCCTGCTGCTGGCGGTGAAGAAGTAGTTTTTCCGGGTGGCTGCCACATCGGCTGTCGGTGGGAGCAGAGCCTGCCCGGTTGCGATCCGGTGGTCGAACTCTGACGCTTGGTACCCGTCAGTGAGGTCTGCAAAGGGTGCATGCGCAACGGGCAGCTTCTGGGCCAGCGTCGCGAGAAGCAGTCGCTGCCGCCGCCCCCCCGCTCGCGACCCTAAATTGACAACCCATTTCCGACTTGCGTCCGTCCAAACCGCCCCCTGACGATTTAAGCACAGTTTGGCAATGGCTGGCGTGGGCATCATTTTTATGCGCCAACCTTCAGATCGATCGTGATAAAGACGGAACATTAGCTAAATGGGAACAGGTCTACTTCATCCGAACAAAACGCAGATGTCAATATGAAGCGATTTCTTATGGAATGGGCTAAAGAAATATCTTCACGATCTGTTGTTTTTCTTCTGATCGCATTTGTACCAATATTAGTTCTTTATTTTATATTGATTTACTACTTACCATCTAAATCAGATTGCGGCTGCATTCCCGGTATTTTCGCGTGCCACGAAATATGCACTAGCGACTTAGACCGTTAGGTAGAAACTGTGGATTTGTGGCGGCGGCTTTCCATTTTGAGGCGACCCCGCATGGCTGTGTTGCCATATGACCGCCCTTGGGAAGCGCAGACAATCTTCTGGGTGTCCGACATCATTCGCTAGCAGTCCCTCGTGGCAGGTACCGAGCGTCAGATTTCGACCACTACCGCGTGATCCGCGCGATGACCGCCTCGCGCTCGCGCCGGCTGGCAGCGAGCTTTTCCCGCACGGCCGCGACGACGCTGGCCCGCGCCCGCTCCGGCGTGCCGGACTCGAACGGGGGGGCCGGCGCGTATTCGAGGTGCAGTTGGATCGCCCGCGCCGCGTCGTCGCTGACGAGTTCGGCCACCAGCGTCAGGGCGAAGTCGATCCCCGCCGTCACGCCGCCGCCGGTGACGAGATTGCCGTCCTGGACCACGCGGCCCTTGGTCGGGATGGCGCCGAAGGCGGAGAGCAGGTCGTGCGCCCCCCAATGCGTCGTCGCCTTGCGCCCCTTCAACAGCCCGGCGGCGCCGAGCACCAGGGAGCCGGTGCAGACGGAGGTCACGTAGCGCGCGCCGGCCGCCTGCCGGCGGATGAAGTCGAGCACCGGCGCGTCGGTGAGGACGGCGTTCACGCCGGGTCCGCCGGGAACACAGATCACGTCGAGCTTCGGACAGTCCGACAGCGTCGTCGTCGGCTGGAGAACGAGGCCCGTCGCGCTCGTCAACGGATCGAGGGTCTTGGCGACGAGGTGGACCTCGGCGTCCGGCAACAGGGCGAAGACCTCGTAGGGGCCGGTGAGATCCAGTTGCTGGACCCTGGGAAAGGTCAGAAGGCCGATCTGGAGGGGCAAGGGCTTCGCTTCGGTTCCGGAATGGCGGGACCAGCAGGCATAGAGGATCGCTCTCGGTCATGCCTGTCCGCCGCCTGCCCGGCAGCCATGCGCGCAGAACGTCGCTCAACCCGTCATTGAGCGGTTGCGATAGCATTCGCGGCGTGAAGACTTCGGCGCCATGAGCCTGCCGCCCCTCGCCCTCTTCGCCGATCGGATCGCCCGTGCGCACCCCATCCCCGTCGCCGACGACGAGACGGCCCTTCGGGTGCTGACGGATGCGGAGCTGGCGCCGGGACTGGCGCAGGTGCTCGCCGGCCGCCCGGACACGGACGCCGCGCTCTGGGTCTTCGCCTACGGCTCGCTGATGTGGAGCCCGGAATTTCCGGTGGCCGAGCAACGGGTCGGGCACCTGCGCGGCTGGCATCGCCGCTTCTGCCTGCTGTAGCGCCGCTTTCGCGGCACGCCGGAGCGGCCCGGCCTCGTGCTGGCGCTCGACCGGGCGGGGTCCTGTCGCGGCGTCGCCTTCCGCCTCGATGGGCATGACGCCCATGCCACCCTGATGCCGGTCTGGCGGCGGGAGATGAAGGGCCAGGGCTACGTGGCTCGCTGGGTCGCGGTGGCCACGGATCGGGGGCCGGTGACGGCGCTGACCTTCGTCGCGAACCACGCCAGCGACCGCTACACGGGCCGTCTCGACGAGGCCGCCATCGCGGACAGGATCGCGACGGGCTGCGGCCATCTCGGCCCGAGCGCCGAATACCTGCTTCACACCGTCGCCGCCTGTGCCGAGCTCGGCATCCACGATCCGCATCTGTGGCGGCTCCAGGCGCTGGTGGCGGAGCGGCTGGAGGTCTGCGCGACGGGCTGACGGCGAGAAAGGCACGAGGTCCGCTTCATGCACCCCTTCCTCGGGCGCAGGAAACGAGGAAGCATGCGACCCGCGAAAAGGGCGGCTTACTCGAGGTTGTCAGCGCGCCGTGAGCGACACAGCGCCATTCCCATGCCGCTCGACGCAGCCGTCGAGTTCGAGTTCGAGCAGCGTGGTCTGCACGATGCGCACCGAGACACCGGCGACGCGGGCGAGCTCGTCGGTGCCGATCGGCGTCGGGCTGAGGTATCCGAGCAGGCGCGTACGGTCGTCGCGTGGTTCCTCCGCGTCCGGGGCGATGTCGAGGGAGGCTGCCGGGACCGGGACGCTCACGCCGTCGATGTCGATCTCGTCCCAGAAATCCGGCTGGTCCTCCAGAGCCGGCCGCTTCAAGCCGAGGGCGCTGTCGTCGCCATAGGGGTCGGAGTGCTGTACGAGCGGCGCGATCGCCGAGAGGATGTGGTCGACCTCTCCCACCAGAGTCGCGCCCTGGCGGATCAGGTCGTTGGTGCCCTCCGCGCGCGGGTCGAGCGGCGAGCCCGGCACGGCGAAGACCTCTCGTCCCTGTTCGAGGGCATAGCGGGCGGTGATGAGCGAGCCGGAACGGCGTGCCGCTTCGACCACCAGCGTGCCGAGGCCGAGCCCCGAGATGATGCGGTTGCGCCGGGGGAAGTCGCGCCCGCGCGGCTCCCAGCCCATCGGCATCTCGGCGACCAGCGCCCCTCCCCCGTCGAGGATCTTTTGGACGAGCGCCGCATGGTTGGCGGGATAGATCTTGTCGTGACCGCCGGCGAGGACGGCGACGGTGCCGCTCTGTAGCGAGGCCTTGTGGGCGGCGGCGTCGATGCCGCGGGCGAGACCCGAGACGACGACCAGCCCCGCTTCGCCGAGCCCGCGGGCCAACCGTTCCGTGAAGGTCATGCCGGCGGCCGAGGCGTTGCGCGAGCCGACGATGGCGAACGCGGGTTTCGCCAGCACGTCGAGGCTGCCGCGCACCGCGATCAGCGGCGGTGCGGCGTCGGTGGCCTGGAGACTGCGCGGGTACGCATCCTCCCCGGTTACGAGGAAGCGGACGCCGAGGCGAGCCGCCGCCGCGATCTCCTTCTCGATCTCGGCCTTGGACGGTGGCACCACGCGCTTGCCGGCGCGGCCCGTGATCTCGGGCAGGGCCTGCAGGGCGCCGGATGCGCCGCCGAAGCGGTTGATCAGACCGCGAAACGTGCGCGGGCCGACGCCGTCGGTTCGGATCAGGCGCAGCCAGTCGAGGCGCTGCGCGTCGGTGAGCTGCATCCGCCCCTCCGTGCCGGGAGGGTGACCGCGAGAAATCAGCCCTTCTGCCCGATGCGTCCCTCCGTGCCGGCGATCAGCCGGCGGATGTTGGGCGCGTGCTTCCACCATAGCAGCACCGCCAGAACCAGGAACAGTAAGGCGACGCGCGGATGCCCCGATGCCCACAGGACGAGGGGCGTCGCGGCCGAGGCGACGAGGGCGGCGAGCGACGAGTATTTCAGGGCGAAGGCGAGGCCGAGCCAGATCGCGGCAAAGGCGAGCAGCGCCAGCGGGCTCAAGGCCAGGAGCACGCCGAGGAAGGTCGCGACGCCCTTGCCGCCCTTGAAGCCGAGCCAGACCGGGAAGAGGTGGCCGAGGAAGGCACCGAAGCCGGCGGCCAGCGCCGGCGCCTCGCCCCAGAGGCCGGCAATCAGAACCGGCACGGTGCCCTTGAGGGCGTCGAGCAGCAGCGTCGCGGCGGCGAGGCCCTTGCGGCCGGTGCGCAGCACGTTGGTCGCGCCGATATTGCCCGATCCGATCGCGCGGACATCACCGAGCCCGGCGAACTTCGTCAGGATCAGACCGAAGGGAATCGAGCCGAACAGGTAGCCGAGCACGAGGCCCGCGAGGATGAGCGGCCAACCCGCATCGAGGATCATTCCGCACTCGCAAAAAATTCGGAGCGGTGGACGATGCGGCCGCCGACGAGCGTCAGCATCGCCGCGCCCTGCAGCCGGGCCTCGTCGAACGGAGAGTTCTTGGAGCGCGACTTCAGCGCCCGCTTGTCGAGGACGTAGGGCAGCTCGGTGTCGATCAGCGCGAGATCGGCCGGCGCGCCGACAGCAAGCCGCCCAGCCTCTCGGCCGAGAAGCTTGGCGGGATTGGTGGAAAGGGCGGCGAGCAGGCGCGCGAGCGGCACGTCGCCGGTATGGACCAGCCGGAGCGCCGCGCCGAGCAGCGTCTCGATGCCGAGCGCCCCGTCGGCCGCCTCGGCGAAGGGCAGGCGCTTGGTCTCGACGTCTTGCGGGTTGTGGTCGGAGACGATGACGTCGATCACGCCCTCGTTCAGGGCAGCGATAACGGCGTGCCGGTCGGCCTCCCCGCGCAGGGGCGGCGATAGCTTGCAGAAGGTGCGGTAGTGGCCGATGTCGCCCTCGTTGAGGACGAGGTTGTTGACCGACACGCCGCAGGTCACGGGCAGCCCGGCCTCTTTCGCCCGGCGCACGATCTCCACCGAGTCCGCGCAGGAGATCATCGCCGCGTGGTAGCGCGCCCCGGTGAGGCGCACGAGGCGGATGTCGCGCTCGAGCATTACCGTCTCGGCCTCGCGCGGAATGCCGGTGAGGCCGAGACGCGAGGCCATCTCGCCCTCGTTCATCACGCCCTCGCCGACGAGGTCGGGCTCCTCGACATGCTGCATCAGCAGCACGCCGAAATCGCGGGCGTAGGTCAGGGCGCGGCGCATGACCTGCGCGTTGGTGACGGCCTTCAGCCCGTCCGTGAAGGCGACCGCACCGGCCTCCTGCAGCAGGCCGAACTCGGTCATCTCCTTGCCCGCGAGCCCCTTGGTGATGGCGGCGGCAGGCAGCACGGTCACGCAGGCCGTATCGCGCGCCCGGCGCAGCACGAAGTCGACGATCGGCGCGCCGTCGATCACCGGGTTGGTGTCGGGCATGCAGACCAGCGTGGTCACCCCGCCGGCTGCGGCTGCGGCGCTCGCCGAGGCCAGCGTCTCGCGATGCTCGGCCCCGGGCTCGCCGACGAAGGCGCGCAGATCGATCAGGCCGGGGGTGAGCAGCAGCCCGCCGCAATCGATGTTTGCGGCGTCTTCGGGCGTGCCGGCGGCGCTGCCCCAGGCGATGTCGGCGATGCGGCCGTCCCGGATCAGGACGGCACCGGGGGCTTCCCGACCTGTGGCCGGGTCGAGGAGGGTGGCGTTGGTGAGATGGAGCGCTGTCATTCCCCTCTCCCCCTTGC
>NZ_BJZT01000004.1 GCF_007992175.1 Methylobacterium haplocladii
ATTGGCGCGCGTGCTTCTATCGTGGCGCCAACGACGTCGAGCACCGCATCGAGATTGCCCAACACGAGATCGTTCGAGAACCGAAGCACCTGAAACCCTTGTTGCCTCAACCAAGCATCGCGCTTGGCATCACGTCGGCGCCGGGTTTCCGCTTCGTGCGGCGGCCCGTCAAGCTCGACCACGACACGGGCCGACGCACACAGAAAATCGACGATGTAAGGCGCGATCGGCACCTGCCGCCTGAACTTGATCCCGTGGTAGCGACCGGCGCGAACCTGTTGCCAGAACAGGGCCTCCGCTCGCGTCATCGCGCTGCGTTGACCTCGCGCAAACGTTCGAAGCCCTCGGTCGACCGGGTTCAGCGGGCCAGGGCGATCGGTCACGGCAGAATCCCGCATGACATACCGAGGTTACACCTCAGTCCTCTGCCTCACATCGCATCTGTGCGGTCCCCCCTTAATATCCGCGAAGTTCGCCGGCACGAAAGCGATTTATCCCACAGGGCCGAGGCTCGCCGCGAGTAACAGAGGCCTGATTGCCGACGGAAGACTACAAAATCTTCAGTTGTTCGGCAGATGCGTCGCGAGAACCTCGAGCACCGCCATCCGCACCGCCACGCCCATCTCGACCTGCTCGCGGATCAGCGACTGCGCTCCGTCGGCGATCTCGGACGAGATCTCGACGCCGCGGTTCATCGGCCCGGGGTGCATCACGAGGGCGTCGGGTGCGGCCAGCGCCAGTTTTTCGCCGTCGAGGCCGTAATAGCGGAAGTACTCCTTCACGCTCGGCACGAAAGAGCCGTTCATGCGCTCGCGCTGGAGGCGCAGCATCATGACGATGTCGCAGCCGTCGAGACCCCTGCGCATGTCCGTGAACACCTCGACGCCGAAGCGTTCGATGCCGGTGGGCAGCAGGGTCGAGGGGCCAATGACGCGGACGCGGGCGCCCAGCGCCTGGAGGAGGATGATGTTCGAGCGGGCGACGCGCGAATGCAGGACATCGCCGCAGATCGCGACGCGCAGGCCTTCGATGCGGCCCTTGTTGCGGCGGATGGTGAGGGCGTCGAGCAAGGCCTGGGTCGGGTGCTCGTGCGCGCCGTCGCCGGCATTCACCACCGAGCAGTCGACCTTGCGGGCCAGCAGATGCACGGCGCCGGCCGCGTGATGGCGCACCACGATGATGTCCGGGCGCATGGCGTTGAGCGTCGCCGCGGTGTCGATGAGCGTCTCGCCCTTCTTCACCGAGGAGGAAGCCACCGACATGTTCATCACGTCGGCGCCGAGGCGTTTTCCGGCGAGCTCGAACGAGGATTGCGTGCGCGTCGAGGGCTCGAAGAACAGGTTGATCTGCGTGCGTCCGCGGAGCGTCGTGCGCTTCTTCTCGACCTGCCGCGACAGGGCGACCGCCGATTCGGACTGATCGAGCAGCGCCTCGATGTCGAGGCGCGACAGCCCCTCGATGCCGAGGAGGTGGCGGTGGGGGAAGCTCGGCGGGGCGGGAGCGGGGGTCATCACGGGACCGAAGGCTATATTCAGGGGCGCACGGAGCGGCAAGGCGCGCCGCAGGGCTCCGAACTCGGATTGATGTCGGTTGCCCTGTTGCTTCTTACACACGTTCGTCATTCCGGGGCCGCGCAGCGGAACCCGGAATCCAGAGCCGCCGCGTGGGCCGAGTATGGCGCCGTCGGCGGTTCTGGATTCCGGGCTCGCCTTCGGCGCCCCGGAATGACGGTGTGGGTGTCACAAGT
Source organism: Methylobacterium haplocladii (assembly GCF_007992175.1). Classification (GTDB taxonomy): domain Bacteria; phylum Pseudomonadota; class Alphaproteobacteria; order Rhizobiales; family Beijerinckiaceae; genus Methylobacterium; species Methylobacterium haplocladii. The sequence continues at coordinate 1,748 of NZ_BJZT01000004.1, forward strand.
CAGGATGATCACCGTCCAGGTCGCAAGTCGTCGATCTGAGCTCGGAGCCCGAGCGAGCGCCGGGAAAATCGGTTCGGTGATTCGGCTCGAAGAGTTTCGTCTCCGGCTGGAAGCGGGATCCGAGAAAAATTTGAACGATCGCCGGCTAAGCCCGTTTCGGTGGTGTCCGGCAGACAACGACGCGCGACGCGGAAACGCGCCATGTGCAAGCCTGCAGAAACCTGAAGGTACTCGATGAACGTTCGACTTCTCCTCACCGCCAGCGCCCTTTCGCTCGGCCTCGGCCTGTCGTCCGCCGCCGTCGCGCAGGGCATGCAGCCGATGCAAGGTCAGCCCGGCATGGAGCAGGGGCAGATGGGTGACGACATGGCCCAGGAGCAGCCGCCAGCGAAGCGATCGGCGTCCAAGAAGAAGATGAAGAAGTCCATGAAGAGCCAGAAGGCGATGCGCGGCAAGTCGCGCGCGAACCAGGGCTCGGGCATGGAGCAGGGCGGTCAAGGCGCCGCAGGTGCGGCCGACGACGGGATGTAACTTTTCGTCCCCGACCGACGTATGACATCATGTCCGCCCGTCCGGTTCGACCGGGCGGGCGGTCGTCGTTCGAACAGCATGGACGCGAAAGCCGTGGCCGCCAGCACGATGCCTGCCCCCACCGATGTCGACGAGACGGTGCGGCAGCGATGGACCTTTCGGCATCCCCTCGTCATTCGCCTGGCGCACTGGATCAACGTGGTCTGCCTCGCGGTCCTGCTGATGAGCGGCCTGCAGATCTTCAACGCGCATCCGGCCCTGTACTGGGGCTCGAAATCGACCTTCGATACGCCGGCGCTCGCCATCACCGACGATCAGACCGCCGACGGCGTGTCGCGCGGCATCGTCCAGATTGCCGGGTACACCTTCGACACCACGGGCTGGCTGGGGCTCTCGAACTATCAGGGCGAAGCCGTCGCACGGGCCTTTCCCGCCTGGAGCACGCTGCCGGCGAGCCAGAACCTCGCTACGGGGCGGCGCTGGCACTTCCTGTTCGCCTGGGCCTTCGTCATCAACGGATTGATCTATCTGCTCTACGGCATCGGCAGCGGCCAGCTGCGCCGCCGCATCATTCCCGACGGCGACCAGATCAAGGGTTTCTGGGCCTCGGTCCGCGAGCACCTGACGCTGCACTTTCCGAAGGGCGAGGAGGCGCGGCGCTACAACGTGCTGCAGAAGCTGACCTACCTGGTCGTCGTGCTCGGCCTGCTGCCGCTGATGGTGTTTACCGGCCTCGGCATGTCGCCGGGCGTCAACGCGGTCGCGCCGTTCCTCCTCGACGTGTTCGGCGGGCGCCAGTCGGCCCGAACGATCCACTTCATCGTCGTGAACCTGCTGATCCTGTTCGTGATCGTGCACGTGCTGCTGGTCCTGGTCTCCGGCGTCTGGAACAACATGCGCTCGATGCTGACCGGCTGGTACACGATCGAGGACGAGACGACGCGCAAGCCGGAGGCCGGACGATGAAGCGCCGCCTGAACATTCCCGCCCCGAACCGCCGCGGGTTCCTGGCCGGGTTCGCCGGCCTGTTCGGCACGGCGTCGCTCGGGGGATGCGACAAGTTCGCGGAGAGCACGGGTGGCGTGCAGACCCTGAAGCTCGGCGAAGACGCCAACATGTACGTGCAGCGCCTCGCCCTGACGCCGGCCTCGCTCGCCCGCGAATTCTCGGAAGCCGACATCTCCAGGTGGTTCAAGCCGAACGGCACGGTCGACCCCGAGGACAGACCGTACAAGGCGCTGGCGGCGAAGAACTTCGAAAGCTTCCAGCTGCGCATCGACGGCCTCGTCGAGCATCCGCAGACGCTGTCGCTCGCAGATCTGCGCGCCCTCCCCGCCCGCACCCAGATCACCCGCCACGACTGCGTCGAGGGCTGGAGCGCCATCGGCAAGTGGACCGGCGTGCCGCTCTCCGAACTGCTCAAGAAGGCCGGCCTGAAGCCCCAGGCCCGATACATCGTGTTCCACTGCGCGGACACCATGGAATACGCGCCGGGCGGCGAGACCGACGATCAGGCCACGAGCGATGCCGCGCCGGCGGATGCAAAGGCGGAATCCGACGGTGGCAGCGCCTCTGCGGATGCCGGCTCGGCCGATACCGGCGCCAAGATGACCGGTGGTTCGGACGCCAAGGTCAAGCAGGCCGATCCGAAGAAGGCGGCTGCCACCGAAGAGACCCCTTCGGACGCACCGGGCGGCCGGCCGATTCGCTACTACGAGAGCATCGACCTCACCGACGCTTTCCACCCGCAGACCATCGTCGCGTACGACATGAACGGCAAACCGCTGCCGGTCTCGAACGGCGCGCCCTTGCGCCTGCGCGTCGAGCGCCAGCTCGGCTACAAGCAGGCCAAGTACATCATGCGCATCGAGGTCGCCGACAGCCTCGCCAAGTTCGGCCAGGGCAACGGCGGGTACTGGGAGGACAACGGGTACGAGTGGTACGCGGGGATCTGATCGAACCGGTGCAGCCATGCCCCGTCATGCGGTCTCCGGTCGCTGAATTCGGCCCCTCGTCGGCGACACCCTCCGCCGTCATTGCGAGCGCGGCGAAGCGATCCAGGGCCGCACCCGCGAGGTCGGTGAGTCGGCCCTGGATTGCTTCGCTGCGCTCGCGATGACGGAGACGTCGCCGAGGCGCTCAGCCGGACACCGTCTCATCGGTTTCGAAGGAAATCCGCAGCTTGGCCCCGGTCGCTTCGGCAAAGCGCCGAAGAGACGTCGTCGTCGGCGCCGAGCGGCCGGTTTCCCACCGCGCGACCATGGCCTGGGAGGTGCCGACGCGCTCGGCAACATCGGCATGCGACAGGGCCGATCGGTGACGTGCCTCGGCCATGGCGAAGGCGAGGTCCATCTCGGGCGCGACTTCGCCATGGGCCTCCCGATAATTTGGGTCGGCCTGCCAGCCCTCGCGGAGGACTTTGAAGGGGATCGTCACGAGAGGCTCCTCGTCGCCGCTCCGAAAACGTTCCGATCCGGGGACGCGCCGTGGCCGGACGTCGCAACTGCGCAGGAGAATGTATCAGCGCGCGCCGGCTGCACCAGAGGGCTCCGAACTCGGGTTGACGCCGGTCGCCTCCTTGCTTCTTCCACACTCTCGTCATTCCGGAGCCGCACACCCTCCGATTTGACAACCCGCCCGGCCTAACCCACTTCGGTCCCGGTGCGAGGCCCCGGCTGTTGCCGGGAGCGCGTCGGCGCATTTCCTAAAAACAGGTCGTCGCGCCGAGGCTTCGTGAGGGGCAGAGGTTCATGAAAGTCGTCGTCGTCGAGTCGCCGGCCAAGGCCAAGACGATCAACAAGTATCTCGGCAAGGATTACGAGGTCCTGGCCTCGTTCGGCCATATCCGCGACCTGCCGGCGAAGGACGGCTCCGTCGACCCGGAAGCCGATTTCGCGATGCTGTGGGAGCTGCAGGACAAGGGCTCGCAGCGCGTCTCCGAGATCGCCCGGGCGATCAAGGGCGCGGACAAGCTCATCCTGGCGACCGACCCGGATCGCGAGGGCGAGGCGATCTCCTGGCACGTCGTCGAGGCGCTGACGGCCAGGAAGGCGCTCAAGGGCATCCCGATCGAGCGCGTGACCTTCAACGCCATCACCAAGGCCTCCGTCGACGCGGCGATGAAGAAGCCGCGCCAGATCGATCAGGCGCTGGTCGACGCCTATCTGGCGCGCCGGGCGCTGGACTATCTCGTCGGTTTCAACCTCTCGCCGGTTCTGTGGCGCAAGCTGCCCGGCGCCAAGTCGGCCGGGCGCGTGCAGTCGGTGGCCCTGCGGCTCGTCGTCGAGCGCGAGATGGAGATCGAGCGCTTCAAGCCGCGCGAATACTGGTCGATCGTGGCGACGCTCGTGACGGAAGAGGGCGCGGTGTTCGAGGCGCGGCTCGTCGGCGCGGACGGCAAGCGGATCCAGCGCCTCGACGTCGGCAACGGCGAGGACGCCGCGCGCTTCAAGAAGGATCTCGAACTCGCGACCTTCCAGGTGGCCTCGGTCGAGGCGAAGCCCGCCAAGCGCCACCCCGCCCCGCCCTTCACAACCTCGACGCTGCAGCAGGAGGCCTCCCGCAAGCTCGGCATGGCGCCGGCGCAGACGATGCGCGTGGCGCAGCGCCTCTACGAGGGCGTCGACATCGGCGGCGAGACGGTCGGCCTCATCACCTACATGCGAACCGACGGCGTCGACATGGTGCCGGAGGCCATTCGCGATGCCCGCTCCGTGATCGGCAAGGAATACGGCGACCGCTACGTGCCGGACGTGCCGCGCCGGTACACGGTGAAGGCCAAGAACGCGCAGGAGGCCCACGAGGCCGTGCGCCCGACCGAGATGAGCAGGCTGCCGAAGCAGGTGGCGCGGATGCTCGATTCGGAGCAGGCCAAGCTCTACGACCTGATCTGGACCCGCACCGTCGCAAGCCAGATGGAATCGGCCGAGCTCGAACGCACCACCGTCGAGATCACCGCCAAGGTCGGCCCGCGCACGATCGAGCTGCGCGCCACCGGTCAGGTCGTGAAGTTCGACGGCTTCCTCACCCTCTACCAGGAGGGCAAGGACGACGAGGAGGACGAGGACGGCAAGCGCCTGCCGCCGATGGCGGCGGGCGACCCGCTCAAGCGCGAGCGCATCGCCTCGACCCAGCACTTCACCGAACCGCCGCCGCGCTTCTCCGAGGCGAGCCTCGTCAAGCGCATGGAAGAGCTCGGCATCGGCCGGCCCTCGACCTACGCCGCCGTGCTCCAAACCCTTCGGGATCGTGAGTACGTCAAAATCGAAAAGAAGCGGCTGCAGCCGGAGGACAAGGGGCGGCTCGTCACCGGCTTCCTGGAGAGCTTCTTCAAGCGCTATGTCGAGTACGATTTCACCGCCGACCTCGAAGGCCAGCTCGACCGCGTCTCCAACGCCGAGATCGACTGGCGCGACGTGCTGCGCGACTTCTGGCGCGACTTCTCAGCCGCGATCGGCGGCACCAAGGAGCTGCGCGTCACCGAGGTGCTGGAGGCGCTGAACGGCCTCCTCGGCCCGCACATCTTCCCCGACAAGGCCGACGGCTCGAACCCGCGGACCTGCCCGACCTGCGGCACCGGCCAGCTCTCGCTCAAGCTCGGCAAGTTCGGCGCCTTCGTCGGCTGCTCGAATTATCCCGAGTGCAAGTTCACCCGCCAGCTCGCCACCTCCGGCGTCGAAGGCGAGGGCGACGGCTCCTCCGAGGGCGGCGGCCAGCCGGGCGTGCGCGTGCTCGGCAACGACCCCGCGACCGGCCTGCCGGTGACCATTCGCGATGGGCGCTTCGGCACCTTTCTGCAGCTCGGCGAGGCCTCGACCGAGAAAGACGCGGCAAAGCCGAAGCGTTCCTCGCTGCCGAAGGGCATGGCGGCCTCCAGCGTCGATCTCGCCATCGCCCTGCGGCTGCTGTCGCTTCCGCGCGAGGTGGCGAAGCACCCCGAGAGCGGCGAGCCGATCCTCGCGAGCATCGGCCGCTACGGACCCTACGTGCAGCACGGGAAGACCTACGCCAATCTCGGCAAGGACGACGACGTGCTCGAGATCGGCGGCAACCGCGCCATCGACCTCATCGTCGCCAAGGAACAGGGCGGCGGCCGCGGCCGGCCGTCGGGCGATCCGGGCCGTGCGCTCGGCAAGGACGAAGCCTCGGGCCGCGACCTCGTGGTCAAGGCCGGCAAGTACGGCCCCTATGTCAGCGACGGCGAGGTCAACGCCACGCTGCCGAAGTCGATGTCCGCCGACGCGTTGACGCTCGCCGAGGGCATCGACCTGGTGAACGCCAAGCGCGCCTCCGGCGGCGGCAAGAAGGCGCCGGCGCGGGGCCGCAAGACGGCCGCGAAGAAGCCTGCGTCGACTGCCGCAAAAAAGGCTCCGGCGAAGAAGCCGGCGGTCAAGAAGGCGGCGGCGAAGAAGAGCGCGAGCTGAGGGCCAGAATCAACGTGCCCCACGCCCCAGGCGCGCGTAACGGCCGGCGCGTCGATGTAACGCGATGCTTGACACTCAATGTGTAACGCGTCACGTTACGGTCGTGCTGCGGACGTTCAAACACAAGGGGCTTTCGGAGCTGTGGGCGACGTCGAAGACGGCGCGCATCGATGCGAGGATGCAGAAGCGCATCCTCGCGCGTTTGGACGCTCTGGATGTCGCCGGATCACCCGAAGACATGAACCTGCCGGGCTTCGATTTCCACACGCTGCACGGCTTCGATCCCACCCGCTACACGGTCCACGTCAATGGACCATGGTGCGTTACCTTCGAATTCGACGGTGGCGATGCCTGCCGGATCGACTTCGAGCAGTATCACTGACGCCGGCGAGGAGGAGCGAATTGCATGACCGAGATTACCGCACGTCGCGATCCCGACCGCCGGCCGACCCATCCCGGCGAGATCCTGAAGGATGACATCCTGCCGGCGCTCGGGCTGACGATCGTCGATGCCGCCGCGCATCTCGGGGTGACGCGGCAGGCTCTGCATCGGCTGCTTGCCGGAACGGCGACGCTCTCGCCGGAGATGGCTGTGAAGCTCGGGAAGCTGACCGGGAGCAACCCTGCCCTGCTGATGCGCATGCAGGTCGCGTACGATCTCTGGCTGGCCGAGCGGAACGTGGACGTCCGCGGAATTCCGGCGATGAAGGTAGCCTGAGGGCATCCGGCCGGCGCCCTTGCGGCCCCTCCCCGCCCCGCCTAGTCTCCCGCTCCAGCATCACGAGTTGAGCCGACGCTCAACGCCAACCTGCCGCTCCCGGCAAGGTGGCGCCCTGATCAGCCAGGGGATGCGGCCGGTCCGGCAACCAGGGGGACTCCGCCGCGCGTCAGCTCATCCGAACGGGACAGAGCCGTGGCCGACATCCTCACCGAGCAGCAATTCGCCAGCGACAACTATTCCGGCATCTGCCCGGAGGCCTGGGCCGCGATGGCCGAGGCCAATGCCGGCCACGCCCCCGCCTACGGCGCCGATGCCTGGACCCAGCGGGCGGCGGATGGATTCCGAGACCTGTTCGAGACCGACTGCGAGGTGTTCTTCGCCTTCAACGGCACGGCCGCGAATTCGATGGCGCTGGCCTCGCTCTGCCGGAGCTACCACAGCGTGATCTGCGCCGAGAGCGCCCATGTCGAGACCGACGAGTGCGGCGCGCCGGAATTCTTCTCCGGCGGCTCGAAGCTGCTGATCGCGCCGACGACGAACGGGCTGCTGACGCCCGAGTCGGTACGGGCCGTGGCCGAACGGCGCTGCGACATCCACTTCCCGAAACCCCGCGCGGTGACGATCACCCAATCCACCGAGACCGGCCGGGTCTATTCCGTCGCACAGGTGCAGGCCCTTTCGGAGACCTGCCGCAGCCTCGGCTTGCGCCTGCACATGGACGGCGCGCGCTTCGCCAATGCCTGCGCCGCGCTGCAGCGCTCGCCCGCCGAGCTCACCTGGAAATCGGGGGTCGACGTGCTCTGCTTCGGCGGCACCAAGAACGGCATGGCGGTCGGCGAGGCGATCCTGTTCTTCGACCGGGCGATGGCCGAGGATTTCGACTACCGCTGCAAGCAGGCTGGCCAGCTCGCCTCCAAGATGCGCTACCTCTCGGCCCCCTGGGTCGGGATGCTGGAGAGCGGCGCCTGGCTCGGCAATGCCGAGCACGCCAACGCCTGCGCCCGCAGGCTGGCCGCGGCTTTGACCGACGTGCCGGGGGTGTCCCTGCTGTTTCCGGTGGAGGCGAACGCGGTGTTTCTCGCCGCCGCGCCGGCGGCGCTCGACGCCTTGGCGCGGCGAGGCTGGCGCTTCTACACCTTCATCGGCGGCGGAGCGCGGTTCATGTTCGCGTGGGACACGCTGCCGGAGCGGGTCGACGCCTTGGCGCGGGACATCCGGGAATGTGCGGTGCCGGCAGCGGCCTGAGCCACACCGTCATTGCGAGCCATAGGCGAAGCAATCCAGGGCCAATACGCCGACGTTACGAGTGGGGCCTTGGATTGCTTCGCCTATGGCCCGCAATGACGAGAATTCACACGAGGTAGCTGATCGTCGCGGCGACCGCCGTAGCAAAGGTCGCGATCGTGATCGCGGTCGGCGTCAGCAGCATCGGCCCGCGCACGGCGACCCGATCCCCCTCGTCGGCGCATCCGAAGGCCTGTCCGGCCGCCTGCTCCAGGCGGACGAGGGAGAGATGACGCGCTTGGGCGGCGGCGGTGGTCATCGAAACACTCTCCCTGTGGCGTCAGGTCGGCTGCGAAGCTTAACCATATATCGAAAACGCGCGAATGTCGCACCCGGTTCCGCGTCGGCCACGGCCTGCCACATGTTTTTAACCACGATGAGCCGACAGTTCCGTGACACCGGGCTTCATGCGGCCGCCGGCGTGTCGGCCGATCACTGGCTCGCCCCCGGCCCGCATGCGAAGGTGCGCTGCGCCCGACCGACGGAATCGCGCTTCTTGTTTCCGTTTTGTTCTGGTACGATCGAGGAATGAAGGCGAATGCTGCGCGAACGAACCCAGCCGTCCGGAGCCGCCGCGTGAGCGACCCCGCACGCGATCTGTTCGGTCCCGGAGCCAAACCCGTTCCGCAGGACGCCACCGAACGCCGCCGCAAGGTCGCGGTGGTGCCGGCGCCGGAGAGCGCCGAGGCGGGATACAACGCCTCCGACATCGAAGTGCTGGAGGGGCTGGAGCCGGTGCGCCGCCGCCCCGGCATGTATATCGGCGGCACCGACGACCGGGCTTTGCACCACCTCTTCGCCGAGGTGATCGACAATTCCATGGACGAGGCGGTGGCGGGCCATGCCAGCTTCATCGAGGTGGAGCTCGAAGAAGGCGGCAGCCTCGTCGTGACCGACAACGGCCGCGGCATCCCCATCGACCCGCACCCGAAATTTCCCGGCAAGTCGGCGCTCGAGGTCATCATGACCACGCTGCATGCCGGCGGTAAGTTCGATTCCAAGGTCTACGAGACCTCCGGCGGCCTGCACGGCGTCGGCATCTCGGTGGTGAACGCCCTCTCGGACGTGCTCGAAGTCGAGGTCGCCCGCAACCAGACCCTCTACCGCCAAACGTTTTCCCGCGGGCATGCGCAGGGGCCGATCGTCGAGGTCGGGCGCGTCAACAACCGGCGCGGCACCCGTGTGCGCTTCCACCCCGACGCCCAGATCTTCGGGGCCCATCACTTCGATCCGCGCCGCCTCTTCAAGATGGCGCGCTCCAAGGCCTATCTCTTCGGCGGCGTCGAGATCCGCTGGCGCTGCGCGCCCTCCCTCGTCGAGGGCATGGAGGGGGTCCCCGCCGAAGCCGTGCATAAATTCCCCGGGGGGCTGCGCGACTATCTCGGCCGCGAGATCGACGGCAAGGACCTCGTCACCGACGCAGTGTTTTCGGGCAAGATCACCAAGCCGGGCGGCCACGGCTCGCTCGAATGGGCCGTCGCCTGGATGGTCCACGACGACGGCATCTCGTCCTCCTACTGCAACACGATTCCGACGCCCGAGGGCGGCACCCACGAGGCGGGCCTGCGCGTCGCCCTGCTGCGGGCGCTCCGCGAGCATGCCGAGCGCGTGAACCAGGCCAAGCGCATGACGGCGGTCACCACCGACGACGTCATGGCCACCTGCGCCTCGATGCTGTCCGTGTTCATCCGCGAGCCCGAGTTCCAGGGCCAGACCAAGGACAAGCTCGCCACCGTCGAGGCCTCGCGCATCGTCGAGACCGCGATCCGCGACGCCTTCGACCACTGGCTCGCCGCCTCCCCGGCCCAGGCCAACAAGCTGCTCGACTGGGTGATCGACCGCGCCGAGGAGCGCCTGCGCCGCCGCCAGGAGAAGGAGGTCGCCCGCAAGAGCGCCACCCGCAAGCTGCGCCTGCCCGGCAAGCTCGCCGACTGCTCGGCCGCCGGCACGGCCGGCTCCGAGATCTTCATCGTCGAGGGCGACTCGGCCGGCGGCTCGGCCAAGCAGGCGCGCGACCGCAAGACCCAGGCGATTCTTCCCTTGCGCGGAAAGATCCTGAACGTCGCCTCGGCCAGCCGCGACAAGCTCGGCGCCAACCAGCTCATCGGCGACCTCACCCTGGCGCTCGGCTGCGGCACCGGCGCGAACTTTCGCGATGCGGACCTGCGCTACGACAAGGTGATCATCATGACGGACGCCGACGTCGACGGCGCCCACATCGCCTCGCTGCTGATCACCTTCTTCTACCGGCAGATGCCGAAACTCATCGACAAGGGCCACCTCTACCTCGCGATCCCCCCGCTTTACCGCCTGCAGCAGGGCGCCAAGATCGCCTATGCCCGCGACGACGCCGACAAGGACCGGATCATCAAGACCGTCTTCAAGGCCGGCAAGGTCGAGATCGGCCGCTTCAAGGGCCTCGGCGAGATGATGCCGGCCCAGTTGAAGGAGACCACGATGGATCCGAAGAAGCGGACCTTGCTGCGGGTCGCGATCCTGGACGAGGCGCGCGAGAGCACCGGCGACACCGTGGACCGGCTGATGGGCAACAAGCCGGAGGCGCGGTTCGCGTTCATTCAGGAGCGGGCCGCGTTTGCCGATGGGGCGGAGTTGGATATTTGATCGTCTAGACATTGTCTTCAAGGGCGAGATCGGCCATGGTCTACAATGTAAATTTGCCACTTTCTCTCCCAGAACAAGAACTATTCTTTACACTTCGCATATACTGCGTCGGTGTAATTGCACGCGGATTTCAGTTTCCCGCAACCCCGCATCGCCCATATTGAAGAATTGGAAAATAGACAGCATTCACTTCAACCATCGCTGTCATTCCGGGGCGCCGGAGGCGAACCCGGAACCCACGACTGGCCGCAGCAGGAAGGAATCGCCGAAGGTGGTGCCCTGCCCCGTGGGTTCCGGGTTCCGCTGCGCGGCCCCGGAATGACGAGGCGGGGGGCGTCCCGACCTTTCCCGATCTCCGTTTGGACATCGGCTGCCTCTCGTTGATGTGCCGAGGTGCAAACTCGGCAGCATGGCACCCACCACCGCTGTCATTCCGGGGCGCCGGAGGCGAACCCGGAACCGACGACTGGCCGCAGCGGGAAGGAATCGCTGAAGGTCATGCTCTGCCCCGTGGGTTCCGGGTTCCGCTGCGCGGCCCCGGAATGACGGGTGTGGGCGATCACCCCAACCATGACCGGGCGACGCACGCCGTCATGCGTTCAACTGTTCTGCAAGGTCGTTCCAAGTCGGATTGGCCTCTTCGATCAGCGCCACCTTCCAGGCGCGACGCCACTTCTTCATGGCCTTCTCGCGGGCAATGGCTTCGTCGATGCGGTCGTAAAGCTCGTACCAGACGAGGCGATCCACGCCGTAGCGTGCCGAGAAACCCGGGATCGCTTTCGATCGATGCTCCCACACGCGACGGCTGAGGTTGTTCGTGACGCCGAGATAGAGCGTCCCGTCGCGTTTTCGCGCGAGAAGATAGACCGCATAGGTTTTCATGCTGGCCTCCACTCGGGCGGCGCGTGAAGCTTAAGCGATCCCAAGCCAGCCAGAAATCGATTCGGCTTGCGCCATCGTCCGGAACCCGTGTGCGCCGTCCCGTGGGTTCCGGGTTCCGCTGCGCGGCCCCGGAATGACGAGCGCGGGTGACCGATCCCAGCCCTTCGCCCCAATGCTCACCGCCGCTCTGCACCCGCGAAATCGTCGAGCACCGTCGCCAGCGCATGGGGCTCCACCTTCACGGCACCGGCGAAGGGCCGGTCGATGGCGGTGATGACGAGGAGGCCGGAAAAGATCAGGAAGGCGAGGATGCCGGTCATCAGCGATTGGGCGCGCAGGTTCTGGGTTCCGAAGAACAGCGTGAAGACGAGCGTCAGGATCGCGCCGCTCGACAGGATGAACCACAGCACCCTCGGCACGACGCCCGGCGCCAGCACGAGCCGAAGGCGGCGGGCCTGGGTGACGTTGTCGAGCTGGTCGAGGGCTTCGGCCATCACTGCGTTGCCGCGGCCGTCGCTGGGACGGAAGGTCAGGAGGGCCGCGTAGGCCTCGTCCAGCGCCCGCGTCACGGCGAGGCTGCCCCGGCCGCGCTCCATCGCGGGCCAATCCTCGGCCATGACCGTCCCGGCGTAGCGGGTCAGAGCGCTGCGGAGCGCGGCGCCGGGCTCGCCCTCGATCCCGAGCGACAGGCGATAGAGCGTCGCGACGGCGCCGGCTTCCTTCGCTGCCGCGCTCTCGGCCTCGCTGAACTTCTCCCAGGCGATGATGACGGCGAAGGCCAGCAGCACTGCGTAGAGGACACCCACCGTGGCGAACTTGAAACCGGCGACCTCGTTGTTGGCACGCAGCCCCTCCAGGCCGACACGACGGCGCACGATGATCGGGGCGATCATCGCCAGCAATGTCATCAGGCCGACGAGGATCGTGCCGGAGATCCAAATCGGCTGAGGTGCCAGCAACGACAACAGCATGTCCGGCCGTCCCGCCCCGATCGTCCACGACTATGACGAGCTGCGCGGAGCCCCGCAATCGGTGGCCCGACCTGGGTCGCCCCGCTCACCACGGGCGTCGCCTTGCCGCTCGCCGACGATCCGACGGGTCCGGCTGAGACATAGCGGGTCTCATACGGTTGCCGTCTCATCGCCTCGGAACGTTCCTCGTCTTTGCGAGCGCAGCGAAGCAATCCAGGGCCGACACGCCGATGTCAGGGCGTTGGCCCTGGATCGCTTCGGCTTCGCCTCGCAAGGACGGCTCGGTGTTTGGTTAGCGATGGCCCGAACGCATCGACCGAAGCAGTATCACCTGCTCCGAAACATCTGATCCTGCTCCGGCCATGAAAGCGAGACTTCTGTAAGTTGTAGGAATATTAACATAACAGCGTCGCGCCGTCAAGACCGTCCAGCGTCTCGCATGCGCGACGAAGCGCGGCGGTTCCGGAGCTCCAGCGGCGTGGGACGGGCTGGGACAGCCGGGACGATCGTCCCAAATTCCGGTGAAACGAACGGTGCCCGACGCTGTCGGGCCTGCGCGCTTTTCCCCTGGCCGGAAATTCGTGGCATAGGCCGCAACCGTGCTCCTCGATCCGCTCCAGACCCTCGCCCCCGTCGGCGAGGCCGCCCGCGACCGCCGCCGGTTCCACTGCGTCGCCGGCTTCGGCGCCTGGCGGCCGTGAACCCGGCCTTGCCCTTCGCGCCTCGAGCGAGCAGAGAGCCGGGCTTCGAAGGTCGAGGACAACCGTGAGCGACGCGCCTGCCCATTCGAGCCCCGCCGGAGCGGCGGCGTGAGGCCATTGCTCGATCTCGTGCGGGTGCTGCGGCCGCGCGACCGGCGCCGGCTCGTGCTCCTGCTCCTCGCGCTCGCCGGGGCTGCGCTGTTCGAGGTCGTCGGCGTCGCCTCCGTGGTGCCGTTCCTGACGCTGGTGGGCGACCCCTCCGCCTCCGGCCGCATCCCCTATCTCGGCGCGATCCGCGAGACCTTCGGGCTCACCGACGACCGGGGCTTCCTGCTCGCCACGGGTTTCGCCGCGCTCGCCGCGATCCTGGCCACGAGCGTGATCAACGCCGTCCTCAGCTTCGCGCAGCTGCTGTTCACGCACCTCACCGGCTACGGCTTCGCGCGGCGGCTGCTCGCCGCCTATGTCGACCGCGAGCGGCTGTTTTTCGCTCGCACCAACAGCGCCGAACTCGCCAAGAACGTGCTCAGCGAGACCGACCGGCTCGTGGTCGGCGTGCTGACGCCGACCATGGTGATCGCCTCGCGCGGCGCTTCGGCGCTGGCGGTCATCGTATTCCTCATCCTCTACCAGCCGCGGCTCGCGCTCCTCCTCGGCGGCGGCTTCGGCGGGCTCTACGTGGTGATCTTCTGGGTGATGCGGACCCGCCTCGCGCGGATCGGCGCCCGCGCGGTCGCCGACAACGAGCGGCGCTACCGCATCGTGCAGGAGACCTTCGGCGCGTTGACGGAGCTGAAGCTCTACGGCCGGGCCGAGGCTTTCTCCGCCGGCTTCGATGCCCCCGCCCGCGCCTATGCCCGCGCCAGCGCCGAGAGCCTGGTGACGGGCCAGCTGCCGCGCTTCGTCATCGAGTCCGTCGCCTTCGGCGGCGTCATCGTGGTGGTGCTGTTCGCGCTCTCGCAGAACTACGACACCGCCGGGATGCTGCCGCTGCTCGGCCTGTTCGCCTTCGCCGGCTACCGGATGCTGCCGGCCTTCCAGAACGTGTTCAACTCCCTGGCGCTGATCCGCTTCTACCTGCCGGCGGTGACGGTGATCGTCGACGAATTGAAGGCCGAGCGGCCGCCGCGCCCCCGCGGCCGCGAGCGCCTGCCATTCGCGAAGAGCATTCACATCGAAGGGCTTGGCTTCGACTACGAGCCGGGCCGCACGACGCTCGACGCCATCGACCTGACCATCCCCGCCAACGCCACCGTGGGCCTCGTCGGCCGCACCGGGTCGGGCAAGTCGACGCTGGTCGGCCTCGTCCTCGGCATCCTGACGCCCACCCGCGGCACGATCCGCATCGACGGCGTCGCGCTCGACGAGACGACCCTGCCGGCCTGGCAGAACCGCATCGGCTACGTGCCGCAGGACGTGTTCCTGATCGACGGCACCGTTGCCGACAACATCGCCATCGGCATCGCGGCGGGCGAGGTCGACCAGCTGGCGATCGAGCGGGCCGCGCGGCTCGCCGGCATCGATGCCTTCATCCTCGGCCTGCCCGACGCCTACGCCACCGGCGTCGGCGAGCGCGGCGCCCGGCTCAGCGGCGGCCAGCGCCAGCGCATCGGCATCGCCCGGGCGCTCTATCACGACCCCGACGTGATCGTGTTCGACGAGGCCACGAGCGCCCTCGATGCCGAGACCGAGACGGCGGTGATGGCGGCGCTCGGTGCGCTGGCCGGCACGCGGACGATCATCATGATCGCCCACCGCCTGACCTCGCTCCGCCACGCCGACACGGTCCACGTCCTCGAAGCCGGCCGCCTCGTCGCCTCGGGTCCGCCGGAGACGGTGCTGCCGGCTCTGTCCAAGATCCGCGAGATCGAGCCGGCCTAAGGCCGCTCAGGCCAGCGCTTCCGCGCCCGGGGCCGTCGGCATGACCCGGCGCAGGACGCAATGCGTCGGCAGGAACAGCAGCGCCGGCAATCCGACGAGCATCGTCGCGAGCCAGCTCCAGGCCGGCATCCAGCTCTGGGCCACCGCATCGCTGAAGCCCCAGACGTAGTTGATGTTCACGGGCAACAGACCGGCATCCGGCTGCGGCGACGGCATC
Organism: Methylobacterium haplocladii; assembly: GCF_007992175.1. Taxonomy (GTDB): domain Bacteria; phylum Pseudomonadota; class Alphaproteobacteria; order Rhizobiales; family Beijerinckiaceae; genus Methylobacterium; species Methylobacterium haplocladii. The sequence goes on from NZ_BJZT01000004.1 coordinate 16,981, forward strand.
GCGAAGAAGCACACCAGCAGGGTCACGACCGCCATCGCGCTCCAGATCGGCAGCGCGCGCCGGTCGTAGCCCAGCCGCGCGACCAGGAAGACCAGCAGCAGCGGCAGCCAGCCGTGGAAGCCCGAGAGGGCTCGCAGCAGCAGCGGCTTCGAGGCGTCGAACATGTAATCGGTCATGCCGGTGATCGGAGCGCCGACGGCGGTGCCCAGGAAATCGACGATCCAGAGCACCTGCGGGGCCAGGATGCCGACGGCGCAGAGCGAGATCAGCAACGGGCTTTCGATCCAGATGCCGACGAGCGTCAGCAGCACGGCCTGATCGCAAAAGTACAGGAAGTTCGTCGGACCGTAATGGGTGAGATAGACCGGGATCAGCAGGGCCGCGAAGGCCGTGTAGGCGAGCTTCAACGCAATCGGAATTTTCTTGGGACTGCGCGGCGCGGCAGGGGATGCCGTCGGGACGGCGTTCGGGGTGGTCATCGTCGTCTCCGGAACAGCATCGAAAAGCGGTCACCCGCGACGCCCTTGCGGTGCCGCGGGCCGGTCGTGTGGATGTCTCAATCCTTGCCGACCGACATCAGCAGGCGCTCGGTGCGGGCATCCTCGATGCGGTTGTGCATGCGGCGGCCCTCGTGGACGTCGCGCATCGTTTTGGTGCAGGTGACACAGGACTGGACGAGCATCACCACGCCCATTGCGAGGTAGCCCTTCATCCAGAAATCCATCGGCATGAACAGGATGCCGACGGCCACCATCGCGGCCGAGGCGATGAAGGAGCCGTAGGTGAAGCTCACCCAGGCGCCGGAATGCTGGTGGTTGGTCTCGGTGGTCATGGCGGTGCTCCGTGTCGCTGGCTGTGATGCGGTGAAAGGTCAGGCGGCCTCGGCCCGGCGGCGCAGGCGGTCGAGGACGGTCTCGGCGCTCGTGGCATTGCGCGGGCCGAAACCTTCGCGCTCCAGGCGCTGGGCGATGTCCGCGTCGGGTTCGGCCTCCGCGAGCGCGGCCTCGGTGTCGGCGGCCTCCTGCTGGAGTTCGCGCAGGCGCTTGAGCGTGGCTTCCGCCTCGCAGAGCGTGGCCCGTTCGTTTGGGCCGGGATCCATCCGCATGCGGCGGACGGCTTCCGCCGCGGCGGCGGTGCGGCGACCGCGTTCCAATTCCGCCTGCCGCCGGGTGGCGTCGGCGACAATGCTGCGGATGCGAGCGACCTCGGCCTCGTAGCGACTGCGGGCGGAACGGATGGCGTCGCGCTCGGATTCGAGTTCGGCAATGGCCTGCGCGGCGTCCCGGGCGAGATCCTCGCGCCCGCCCGCGAGTGCCGCGACGGCGCGCGTTTCGAGGTCGGTCGCGCGGGCTTCGATCTCGGCGAGCTTTCGGCCCTCGGCCTGATCGGCGGCGACGGCCGCCGCCAGGGCCCGGCGGCTGCGCTCCAGGGCGGCGCGGGTCTCGCGGACCTGCTGGTCGAGGATCAGGAGGGCGTGGCGGTCGAGAAACTCTTCGTCGGCGCGGGCCGCAGCGCCCCGGGCGAGGATGCGGAACAGCTTGAACATCGTTGCGTCTCCACAAGCGTGATCGGTGTCACGCAAAATGGCTCGCACGGGTTTGCACAGTGTTCAAGTGATGTTTTGCACGTCGTGCAAAACGGGGTCCTTCTCTGCCTCTCCGGTTTGTGGACGGAGCATAGCGCGGCTGCCATTCGCCTTCGCGACTGCCGAAAACTCACAGGTTCTCGCGGGCGGCCAGCCAGGACAGGACGAAATAGACGACGATGGCCGCGCCCTGGACCGCGATCAGCGCAATCGGCATCGGCAGGAGTTGCGGCGTCAGCACGGCGAGCGTGATGCCGCTGGTAGCGGCGAGGAGCCAGACGACGCCGCCCCAGGCGCTGGTCAGCCAGAGGCCCACGGCGGCGGTGAAGTCGATCACCGCGAAGTAGACGATCACCGTCTGGCGGCCGAGCGGTTCGCTCTCGAAGGGCGGCGCGCCGGGCAGGACGTCGACGATGTCCGCCCAGGTCAGCATGCCCTTCGCCAGCCAGATCAGCGCGACGACGCGCATGAACCAGACGAGGACGCTGTCCCACCGGGTCTGCCGGCGCTCGACGCGCTCGATCCGGTCGTTCGCGCCCTCGGCGTGGCCGATGCGGCCGCGGCCGTCCCGCGTGGTGCCGACTTTGGTCAGGGCCTTCACGGCTGCGGCCTGCTCACGCGAAGGACGGTTCCGAGCCGCTCAGCGGCTCGAAGGCGGCGGCGATCGTCGCCGGATCGACCGCATCGAGCGTGGCCGGCCGCCAATCCGGCTTGCCGTCCTTGTCGACGATCACCGAGCGCACGCCCTCGTAGAAGTCGTGCCCATGCATCACGCGGGTGCAGAGGCGGTACTCGGTCAGCATCGCCTCCGCGAAGCTCAGGTCGACGCCCCGGCGCATCTGCTCGAAGGCGATGAGCACGCTGGTCGGGGAGCGTGACCGGATCAGGCTCGCGGTCTCGGCCGGGAAGGACGCGCCGGAGGAGGCCGCGACGTCGAGGCGGCCGAGGATGTCGTGAACGCTCGGGGCGGAGAAACACTCGTCGATCAGGCTGCGCTCGGCGACCAGAGGGCCGGTCTCCGGCGGATCCGGGGTGTGGGCGGCGAGCGTCGCTTCGATGTCGTCACCCTGGGCCAGGGCCTCGACGATGGCATCGAATTCGGCGGCCTTGGCGGCATGGGTGGCGAGGCCGAGGGCGAGGGCATCACCGGCGCCGACGCGGGCGCCCGTCACGGCGAGGTAGGTGCCGGTGCGGCCGGGCAGGCGCGGCAGCGCGTAGCTCATCCCGACATCCGGAAAATAGCCGATGCCGGTCTCGGGCATGGCGAACATGTACTTCTCGGAGGCGACGCGCACATCGCCGTGCAGCGAGATGCCGACGCCGCCGCCCATGACCACGCCCTCGATCAGGGCGATGTAGGGCTTCGGGTAACGCTTCACGTAGGCGTCGAGCTGGTATTCGGCGAGCCAGAACGCGAGGGTGTCGGCGGAGCGTCCGGCCTTGCCGAGCTCGTAGATCTGGCGGATGTCGCCGCCGGCACAGAAGGCGCGCCCGCCGGCGCCCCGAACGACGACGCGGGTGACGGCCTCGTCGTTCGCCCAAGCCTGCAGCTGCGCGTGCATGGCCCGGATCATCGACAGCGTCAGCGCATTGAGCGCCTTCGGCCGGTTCAGGGTGATCAGGCCGACACGGCCCCGCCGTTCGAAGATGATTTCAGGATCGGCCCGATCCGACATACGCGCCCCTTTGGTTGGAGCGCTTAGACGAAGTCTCGCGGTTTCCGTCAATCAGGGCAGAGCAGCGGCCCACGGGATTGCGTGCGGATCGGACCGGAGCCGAGGCGCGGCCCCCGCTCACTGATTGTCGACGGCCGCCCTCAGGGCCGGCGTCCAGCGGGCGACCTCGCTCTCGACGAGTTTTTGCAGGGCGGCAGGGCCACGGTCGATGCCCTGAGGGACCTTGCCGCCGAGCTTGAGCAGACGGTCGCGCGTCGGCGGGTCGTCGAGGGCCACGTCGAGTGCCTGAACGAGCTTGGCACCGACCTCCTTCGGCAGGCCGTTCGGCGCGAACACGGCGTTCCAGGCGGTAACCTCGAACTCGGGGAGCCCGGCTTCGCGGGTGGTCGGTACGCCCGGCAGCACCGGCGAGCGTTCGGGCGTGGCGATGGCATAGGCCCGGATCGTGCCGGCCTGCAGATGCGGGGCGACGTTGACGATCTGATCGGTGAGGAAGTCGACCTGACCGGCGATCAGATCGTTCACCGCCGGGCCAGTGCCGCGATAGACCACGAAGGTCGGCTTCGCGTTCACGATCGAGTCGAACAGCATGCCGGCAGAATGCGAGACCGAGCCGACGCCGGCATGGGCTTGGCTGTAGGCCGGGCCGCTGTCGTGCAGAGCCGCGATGAAGCCCTTAAGATCGCTCGCGGGAAAATCCTTGCGGGCGACGATCACCACCGGTGTGCCGGCGGCGACGCCGATCGGGTCGAAGGTTTTTGCGGGGTCGTATTTCAGGGCACGGAACAGGGCGGGCGCCGCTCCGTGCGTGCCCATGTGGCCCATCATGATCGTGTAGCCGTCGGCCTCGGCCAGCGAAGCCTGGGTGATGCCCGTGGTGCCGCCGCCGCCCGTGACGTTCTCGATCGTCACCGGCTGGCCCAGCGCCTTGGCCATCGGGGGGGCGACGATCCGGGCGATCGTATCGGTCGGGCCGCCGGCTGCGAAGGGCACGACGAGGGTGATCGGCCGGTCGGGATAGGCGTGCTGCGCCGTGGCGGCCGCCGGTGCGGCCATGACCGCCGCCGCAGCAAGAATGCCCAGCATCAGCGATCGACGGAGACTCAAGGCAGACATCTGACATCCTCCACGAGGACAACGCCACACTGGTACGAGCGCACGGGCACATCCGGCAAGGTCCGTGCCGATCGAGGTCGGTCTCGTGGCAGTGCCCCGACGCATGGGTCGAGGCAAGCCTCCCGGCATAGGGAACCCATCAGGAAACGGCCGTGCCGAGCTTGCGCCGCGCGGGTTCCGCGCCCGTGTCATCGTCCGCCTGCGAGCCCTGCGCCGTCGCGGCATTGCGCGCCGCACCGGTGCCGACGGCGTTCGCGATCTGGCCGAGGGCGTCGCGCATCGGCTCCAGGCCCTGCACGGTGACGACGCTCGAGGCCGGTCCCATCGGCGGGATGAAACCGGCGTCCGAAAGGGTCTTGAACACCGAGAAATTCAGGTCGCTCTGAACCTTCTGGCCGAGGTTCACATCGGTGACGAGGGCGATCAGGTCGAATTCGAGGAACGGATCGCCGATCTTCTTGAAGACCACCCGCGGCGGCGGCTCCTTGAGCACGTCGGCATGGGCGCTGGCGCAGGTCACCAGCATCTCGGCGGCACGCACCGGGTCCTGGTTGCGCAGCACGCTCACCGAGACGATGACGCGACCGGTGCGGTCGCCGCGGACCCGGTTCTTGACGACGCCCGAGATCAGGTTGGAGTTCGGCACGATCACGGCCGACCGGTCGAAGGTCTGAATCTCGGTGGAGCGCACCGAGATACGCTTCACGATGCCTTCGCTGTCGCCGATCAGCACCTGATCGCCGACGCGGATCGGGCGCTCCCAGAGCAGCAGAAGGCCGGAGACGAAGTTGTTGACGATGGATTGCAGGCCGAAACCGATACCGACGGACAGCGCGCCGGCGACGATGGTGAGCTTCTCCAGGCTTAGGCCGAGATAGGAAAAGGCGAGCGCCAGCGCGAGGAGGAAGCCGACATAGCCGGCCACCGTCGAGATCGAGTTGCGCAGGCCGGCATCGAGGTCCGTCGCTGGCAGGTAGGTGTTTTCCAGCCAGCGCTGGATGGCGCGGGTCAGAAACACACCCAGCACGAGGATGCCGACCCCGAACACGATGGCCGAGAGCGAGATCGTGACATCGCCGACCTTGAAGCCGAAGAAAGCCGAGCGCAGCGACGAGAACACGTCGTTCGAATCGAGCCCCCAGGGCGCCAGCGCCAGCAGCACCGCCACCGCGACGAGCACGACCCGAGCGAAGCCGGTCGCGAGCACGGCGATCTGGTTCAGCGAGCGCTTACGCAGGCCGGTATTCGCCTGCAGCGCCGTGGCGATCTTGGTGTCGTCCGACAGTGAACCGCCGATGAAGACGTCGGCGCTGGCGATGAGCAGCCAGAGCAGGACGAAAAGGCTCGCCGTCCAGATCAGCTGATCGACCAGAAAGGCCGAGAGCGCGACGTAGCCGACGATCGCACCGAGGCCGACCAGCACCGTCGCCGCCCAGCCGAGCAGGCGCAGCGGGCCGCCGATGCTGCTCGATGTCTCCGTCGCGACGTAGGGGCCGAAACAGGCCTCCTCCTTCTCCGCGGTATCGGCGAAACGGTGCAGGCCGATGGCGAGCAGGAGCGCGGCCGTGACGGCGCCGACGCCACGGGTGGCGATCGAGATCGAGAGCGCGGCATAGATGCCGGAATTCAGAGCCTCGGTGGATTTCGACACGGTGATGACGACCGCGATGCTCACCGCAAGGAGCTGGATCCGCCAGGCGGCCGCATCGCTCACCGGCGTCGGCCGCCAGGCCGGCTTGCCGACGGCCAGCAGCGCGTCGCTGAGCGCCTGAACGAAGGCGATGAAGGCTAGCCCGATCAGGATGGCGCTCGCCACGGGCATCAGCCGGGTGGGCAGCAAGTCCGTGGCATCGAGGGCATAGTAGACCGCATAGCTTCCCGCCACCGCCGGCACCGTGCCGAGCAGCAGGACGCGCCAGGCTGCGAGAAGCTTCGCACGCCGGGAGGGGTTCGTGACCTTGATGTCGCGGCGGCCGAGCTTGGGCGCGATGTTGCGTCGCCCGAAATACAGCGCGAACGAGATCCCGAAGGCGATGCCGAGGACGAGCAGGTTCCACAGGCTGCCGTTGCGCGCGAACAGCGCGACGATGTCTTCGAGGGCCGCCTGAAGCGAGTTCAGGTCGCGCGGCAGGTCCGCGCCGATCTTCATCCAGAGGTCGGGACTGAACAGTGCCGAGGAGCGCTCGAACAGGCCGCGGGTGAAGGCGGCGCGGCGCTTGTTGGTGATCTGGTCGACGATCTGGTCGCTCTGGACGAGCAGGGACTTCGCCAGCCGCTGCGTCTCATCGATCTCGGTGACGGCGTGCTCGCGCTCGACGCGCTCCTTGGCGACGTCCTCGCCTTCCTCCGTATCCTTCGGCTTCGGGCCGAGCTGCGTCTGGCGCTCGCGGGCGGCTTCGAGCCGCGGCTCCAGGGCGGCGATGATCGCGCGGATGCGGTCGGAGACCGCCTCCAGCCCGTCGCGGGCGCGGGTCAGGTCGCCGGCCCCGACATTGCGGCCGGTCACCGCCTTCTCGCGACCGTCGAGGTTGCCCTTGATCTCGTCGAGCCGCTCGCGGACCGTCTTGATCCCCTCCGAAACCGCGGGCTTCGCGACCGGCTTGGCCGCAGGAGCCGGGGCCGCCGGCGCGGCTTGCGGTGCCGTACCCGGCGACGGAGCGGCTTGTGCAGGCTGCGACTTGTCGCCGCCGGGCTGGGGCGCGGGAGCGGCCTTCTGCTCTTGCTGCTGGGGCGGGGCCGCCCCCTGCCCGACCGCACCCGTCGGCATCGCGAGGGCGGTCGCCGCCAGGATGGCCGCGAGGGCCGCCATGCGCGCGGTGCGAAGAGTCGATCGAACCATCGTCGTCCTTGTTCTCGGGCCGGGCGCGCCGCGTGCGGGCGCGCCTCCGGGCCGGATCGCGTCGAGGGGCCGCACCCGCTTCACGCAAGAGCACGGGGCGGTTCGCGGTGTCCGCCCCCGGGATCGATCCCTCCGTCGCGGATCAATGGGGCGAAACGGTGCAATGCGCGGGATCGGCGGCCCGGTGCTTGCGGCGGAACCTGTGTGCCCGCCATCTCGCCGATACGGCCGACCTTCACAACCCTGTCACGTCGATATTAGACTGAGCAGCAATGGACATGGCCTTGTCGTCTCGCTGCCGGGCAGCGACGACCGTCGTGACGACGTCCGACGCTTCGCTGCCCACGTGTCATCGGCTGCCCCTTTCGGCAGTCGTCGCTGGCGTTTCCGACCCGCCTCCGCCTCCCACCACAATCTCGCGGGTTCAACGGCCAAGCTTCCCGAAGCTTGGGCTCACGCTTGGGGGTGCCATATCGTGCCATATCGGAGTATTGGACCGAGCCACGGGGTCAGAGCTCGTGCACGCGATCAGAGAGTTGCGTCTATGACGAGCATCCGCGTCTGCGTAGCCGGTCCGACACTGTCCGGGCACTCCGAACGATGGCACGCCTACGCCCCCGGCGGCGGGAGGACGGCATGAACGCGCACGTCGCCAATCTGCGCACGCTCGTCCTCAATGCCGACATGCAGCCCGTGAGCTGGGCGCCGCTCTCCGTCTGGAACTGGCAGGACGCCCTGGTCGCCGTGCTCCAGGATCGCGTGATCCAGGTGAAGACCTACGACGACATCGAGATTCACTCCGCCAGCCAATCCTTCCAAGTGCCTTCGGTCGTCGCGCTCAAGAGCTATCACCGGCGCAAGAAGGTCGCGTTCACGCGCTACCATCTCTTCCTACGCGACGAATTCACCTGCCAGTATTGCGGCGAGCGCCTGCCTCCGCAGGAGCTGACCTTCGATCACGTCAACCCACGCTCCAAGGGCGGCGAGTCGGTCTGGTCGAACATCGTCGCCAGCTGCAGCGCCGACAACCTGCGCAAGGGCAACCGCTCGCTTTCCAAGAGCGGCCTGAACCTGCGCCGCCAGCCTTTCGAGCCCTCCCCCTACCAGCTCGACGCCATCGCCCGGCGCCTGCCGAAGGCGAAGAACGAGCTTCACAACACCTGGCTCGACTTTCTGTATTGGGACAGCCCGCTGGAGACGTGAGGTTGGTAACCGGACGTCTGTGTGCGCTCCGGCACCAACCGCATCGCGGATCCTTGCCATCTGCTCCGGAGCCCCAGCGGAATCCTGCCGCCGGGCAAGGAGACTCGCATGGCCTGGGCCATCCTGTTCATCGCCGGCCTGTTCGAGATCGGCTGGGCGATCGGGCTCAAATATGCCGACGGATTCACGCGGCTCTGGCCGTCCGTCTGGACGCTGGTCAGCATGGTGATCAGCGTCGTGCTGTTGTCGTTTGCCGTGAGGACGCTGCCGATCGGCACCGGCTATGCCGTCTGGACCGGCATCGGCACGGTCGGCACCGCGATCCTCGGGATCGTGCTGTTCTCGGAGCCCGTCACGGCGGCGCGGATCGGCTGCATCACCCTGGTCGTCGCAGGGATTCTCGGTCTGAAGCTGGCCGAATGATCGTCACCGCGGCGGCAGAGCCGTCGCGCCCGAGCGCCAGGAGAGGTCGAGGATCAGGCCGCGTGGGTAGGTGTCGATCACCGGCGCGACGGGCAGGCCGGCGGCGTTGAGTAGGCCGGCCGTCCAGTGATTGCAGACGTTGGCGAACGAGAAACGGCCCGTTCCGGCATAGAACAGGCTCGGCCCGTAGAGGCCGGGGCCGTCCTCGATCGGCTGCAGGCCCTCCAGGCGGAAGTTCGCGTCGAGGCGAGCGAGGAGCCGCCCCAGGCCGGCTGGAGAGACGCGTATCGAGACGATCTCGGCATTCGGGAAGGTGGCGCGCAGATCGTCCGGCAGGCCGACCACCTGGACGACGCCGTCGGCCCCACCCGGCGTGAACAACGCTTTCGCCGCCAGCACCCAGTCGACATCCGTCACCGTCGGCGTCGCCCGGTAGAACCGCGCCTCGCCCCAACCGAACTCGATGTTGTCGTAGTCGCGGAAGCGGATCGCGATGGCGCGTAGCGCCGTGCCGGCCCCCTCTTCCGTCAGCGCAGCGCGCGGCAGAACCACGCCCGAATGCCAGCCGTGGCTGACCAGATGGATCGTTCGGGCGTCGGCGTCCGTGGGCGGGTAGAGGGTGAGGTCACCGGGCCTCGCGGTCAGGACGGCGGCGAGGAGGAACGCCAGGAATAGGCCGGCCGCCGTGAGGCCGATGCGGCGCAGCCATCTCATGGCGTTCCAGTACGGCGATCAGCTCTGCTCCGTCAGCCGCGCCAGCGCCTCGCGGATCTTTTCGAGCCTTGCGGCTTCGCTGTCGCGGCGCTCGCGCTGCTCCTCGATCACCTCTTCCGGCGCGCGCGCGACGAAGTCGGCGTTGCCGAGCTTGCCGTCGATTTTGCCGATCTCGGCAACCGTGCGGCCCTCCTCCTTGCGAAGGCGCGCGACTTCGGCGCCGAGGTCGACCACGCCCTCCAGCGGCAGAGCCGCGACGGTGCCGCGCACGAGGAGTTGGACGGAGTTCTTCGGCGCATCCGTCTCGAAACGGATCTCCGAGAGGCGGGCGAGCCGGAGAAGGGTGTCGTGCCAGCGCGCGACGCGCTCGCGCACGTTCGCATCGACGCCGACGAGAACCAGCGGAATCTGTGCGCCGGCCGGCACGTTGGTCTCGGAGCGGGCCGAGCGAATTTCGGAAACCAGATCGACCACGAAGCCGACCTCGGTCTCGGCCGATGTGTCGGAGAGTCCCGTCAGATTCGGCCACGCGGCGAGAGCCAGGAGCCCGCGGTCGGCGATGCCCTCGCCTTTGATCGCCCAGAGTTCCTCCGTGAGGAACGGCATGAACGGGTGAAGCAGCTTGGCGATCTGGTCGATCAGAAATGCGACGGTCTTCTGCGTCTCGTCCTTGAGCGCCGCATCGACGCCCTCGCCCTGCAGCACGGGCTTCGCCAGTTCGAGGTACCAGTCGCAGAAGATGTTCCAGACGAAGCGGTAGGCTGCGGCGGCCGCGTCGTTGAAACGGTAGGCGTCGAGCGCCGCACCGACCTCTGAAACCGCGCGTGCAGCCTCGCCGAGCGCCCAGCGGTTAAGGACGGCGCTCGCGCTCTCCGGCCGGTAGTTCGCATCGAGGCCGCAGCCGTTCAGCTCGGCGAAGCGCGAGGCATTCCAGAGCTTCGTCGCGAAGTTGCGGTAGCTCTCGACCTGGTTCGGTCCGAGCTTGATGTCGCGCCCCGGCGCTGCCAGCGCAGCGAGGGTGAAGCGCAGGGCGTCGGCGCCGTACTGCTCGATCAGGCCGATCGGATCGACGACGTTGCCCTTCGATTTCGACATCTTGGCGCCGGTGGCGTCGCGCACCAGGGCGTGCAGGTAGACCGTGTCGAACGGTACCTTGTCGGTGAGGTGCAGACCCATCATCATCATGCGGGCGACCCAGAAGAACAGGATGTCCTTGCCGGTGACCAGGGTGTTGGTCGGGTAGTAGCGCGCGAGTTCGGGCGTCGCCTCGGGCCAGCCAAGCGTCGAGAACGGCCAGAGCGCCGAGGAGAACCACGTGTCGAGGACGTCCTCGTCACGCCGCAGCGTGACAGGGCCGCCACGGGCGGCGTCGGCCTTGGATTGCGCCTCGGCCTCGGTCATCGCGACATGGATGCTGCCCTCTTCGTCGTACCAGACGGGGATCTGATGGCCCCACCAGAGCTGGCGCGAGATGCACCAGGGCTCGATGTTGGTGAGCCACTGGAAGAAGACCTTTTCGTTGTTCTCTGGGACGAAGCGGGTCTGGCCGTCGCGCACTGCCTGGAGCGCCCGCTCGGCCAGGGGCTTCACGTTCACGTACCATTGGTCGGTGAGGTAGGGCTCGATCACGACGCCCGAGCGGTCGCCATGCGGCACCGCATGCGCGTTCGGCTCGATCTTGAGCAAAAGCCCGCGCTCCTCCATCAGGGCGACGACGCGCTTGCGGGCGACGGCACGGTCGAGGCCGTGTAGTTCGAGCGCCGGCGGCTCGGGCTCGGCCCCCTCGAAGAAGGCGTCGTTGCCGACGAGGAGCATCTGCCCCTCCTCGTCGAGCACGTTGATCGCACGCAGGCCGTGCCGCTTGCCGACCTCGAAGTCGTTGAAATCGTGGGCCGGGGTGATCTTGACCGCGCCGGTGCCCTTCTCGGGGTCGGAGTAGGTGTCGGCGACGATCGGGATCGCACGGCGGACCAGCGGCAGCAGCACCCGCTTTCCGACCAGCGCCGTATAGCGCTCGTCCTCCGGATGCACCGCGACGGCGGTGTCGCCGAGCATGGTCTCTGGGCGCGTCGTGGCGACGGTGATGGTCTCGCCGGTCAGCGTGCCGGCCTCGTCCACGACGGGATAGTCGAAGTACCAGAGGTGTCCCTTGGTCTCGACCTGAAGCACTTCGAGATCGGAGATCGCGGTCTGGAACTTCGGGTCCCAGTTCACGAGGCGCTTGTCGCGGTAGATCAGGCCCTGCGCGTGCAGATCGACGAAGGTCTTGAGGACGGCCTCGGACAGGCCCTCGTCCATGGTGAAGCGCTCCCGCGACCAGTCGCAGGAGGCGCCGAGGCGCTTGAGCTGGCCGATGATTGCGCCACCCGATTCCGCCTTCCAGGCCCAGACCTTCTCGAGGAACGCCTCGCGGCCGAGTTCGCGCCGGCCGGGCTGCTGGGTTTCCATGAGACGGCGCTCGACCACCATCTGAGTGGCGATACCGGCATGGTCCGTGCCCGGCTGCCAGAGTACGTCGCGGCCGCGCATCCGCTCGAACCGGCAGAGGATGTCCTGCAGCGTGTTGTTGAGCGCGTGCCCGATATGCAGCGAGCCCGTCACGTTCGGCGGCGGAATGACGATGCAATAGGGCTCTGCGCCGGCACGTTCGGGCCGGGCGGCGCGGAAGGCACCCTCCGTCTCCCAGGCGGCACCGACGCGCGCTTCGACGGCGGCGGGATCGAAGGTCTTGTCCATCATGAGGCGGTCGGGCCGATCGTGCGGGCGGTCTTCTGAAGCTGCCGCCGCTTTCAACCCTTCGCCGCCCTGCCGTCAACCGCAGGGCATTGCTCGGCGCCGGAGATCCGGCGTCCGAAACTCAGCGCCCCCTCGCGACCCGCTCGATCTCCGCGCGGACCAGGCGCTCGACCATGGTTGGCAGGTTGTCGTCTAGCCAGGACTTCAGCATCGGCCGAAGCATGTCCTTGACGAGGTCTTCCAACGTGCGGGCGTTGTTCGTCAGCACGGTGTGGGCGAGCATGGTGAAGTGCTGTCCGACGCTGTCGTCGGTGGTCTTCGAGACGAGACGTTCCACGACCTGCTCTTCCACGGCCGCGGCGAGGCGCTCCGGAGCGCTCTGGGGCACGGGGCGTGGCTCGACCGGGGGCGGAGCAGGAGCGACAGGCTCCGGTTCCGGCATCGAGAAGTCGACGTCGTCGACATTGAAATCGATATCCGGGGGATCGAATGCCACGGGCTGCGGTCTGCGCACGGGCTTGGCTACCTGCGAGAGGTCGAGCACGTCGTCGAGACGCGGCTTGGGCGCGGCCTTCGGTGCCGGCTCGGGCTCGGGGGCGTTGTCGTCCGCGATGATGCGCCGGATGGAGGCGAGGATATCCTCCATCGAAGGCTCCCCCGCCGGAGATTCCTTCATCGGCTCCGGAAACTTCGGGCTTGCAGCACTCATCCTGACGACGACTCACGCGAGGGGTGCGGGGTAGAATCGAGTACGATGGTTAACAAGTCACGCAGTCATCCGGAATCAGGACGAATTCCCGGATCGATCGGCGGGACTCGCAGTCCCGCCGATCGACACCTGAAATTGCGCTAGCGCCCGTCCGGCGTGCTCACGCCGTACCAGAGGTCCTTGACCTGATCGAAATGCTCTTTCGGGCTGTAGGGCGTGACGGGCAGCGACGTGTAGCGCACCGTTAGCCGGCCGATCGTCTGGACGACGTCGTAGGAGTTCACGACCCGGTCGCGCTGGGCCAGGATCAGGTTCACGCGCGAATTCAGGAGTTCCTGCTGCGCGTTCAGGACGTCGAGGGTCGTGCGCTGGCCGACGCGGGCCTCCTCGCGCACGCCGTTCAGTGCCACCTCATTGGCCTGGACCTGCGCCTGCGAGGCCAGCACCTGTGCTTTTGCGGCTTCCAGGCGGCCCCAGGCCTGCACGATCAGCGAGCGGACGGTGTCGCGGTCGCGTTCGGCGATGAGCCGGGCCTGACCGACCAGTTCCTTGGCCTGCCGGATCTGCGAATACTCGGTACCGCCCTGATAGATCGGAATCGAGAGGCGACCGACGATCGAGGCGGCGGCGGAGTTGTCGCCCGGAAACTGGTTATCGTAGCGCTGCTGGACGGTGCCCTGGATGCCCGCAGTCGGGGAGAGCATGCTCTCGGCAACTTTGACCTGCAGTTCCGCCGCATCGACGGCGTGGAACGAGGCGAGGATCTGCGGGTGCTCTCGCAGTCCGACGTCGACCGCCTCTTCGAGGCTTCTCGGTACGTAACGGTCGAGCGGCCGGCCAGGGGCGAGTTGGCGCGGCTCGACGCCGATGTTCTGCCGGTAGATGCCGATGGAGGAGCGCAACTGCGACTCGGCCGCGCTAACCTGCGAACGGGCGCCCGAGAGGCGTGCCTCAGCCTGGGCGACGTCGGTGCGGGTCACCTCGCCGACGTTGAAGCGGTCGCGGGTCTGGCGAAGCTGCTCTTCGAGCACCTCGACGTTGTTGCGCTGCAATTCGAGGTTGGCCGTGTCGCGCAGCACGTTCATGTATGATTGCGCGGCGTTGAACAGCGTCGTCATCTCCGTGAGGCGGATCGCCTCGCGGTTGGACAACACGTTCGCTTCCGCCTGACGGGTCTGGCTATCCGTCCGAAAGCCATTGAACAGCGTCTGGTTGATGGTGATCCCGGCGCCGCCCGGCTTCGTCGTGTTGTCGATCTGCTGCGTGGCAATCCGACCTTGCGTTCGCGAAATTCCGATATCGGCATCGATGGACACGGTGGGACGATAGCCCGCCTGCGCCTGGGCGACGGTCTCGTCCACCGAACGCAGACGCGCCCGCTCAGAATTGAGAGCCGGATTGGCGGCATAGGCCCGCGAAAGCGCGCTCTCGAGAGTTTCGGCCCCAGCCGGGCCTACGGTCACGAACGCCAGAACGGCGGCGCTCGACAACCGGCGCGCCCAACGCACCGCAGGTGTCCTTCGACTCACGCTCATCAGCCCTTGCGGTCTCTGAATGAACCGGCAGCCACGTATCAGCCGCAGCTTTCGCCACGCCAGTCACGCGGTGCCAGCTTGCCCGCCTCGGAGGTAGCTTAACCGATACCCGACACCAGCGACCAGATCATGCAGGGCGGCGATGACCGATTGGTAAGCGGTGCCACAAAAAGGCGACACCGCCTGAAGCCGGTACTACGCCGATCAGAATGTGAAGGCGTGCGCAGCAACGAAATCCCTGAGTTCCGGGAGATTGGCATCGAAGAGCGGGCGCGAGCCGAAGGCATCGCCGGAGCGCACGAACACAGTGACCTTCGCGCCACGGTCCGGCCCGAACACGCAGACAAGGCGCCCGTCGCTGCGCAACTGATCGAGCAAGACCTGTGGCCGCGTCTCGATTCGGCCCTGGACGAGAATCGCATCGTAGGGAGCCTGAGCCGCAGCGCCGTCCCCGAGCGGCCCGTCGATCACCTCCGCAGTCTGGCCGAGCCGCTGACGCGCCGCCTGCGCCAGACCCGTCTCGCATTCGAGGGCGACGACCCGCGCTCCCAGTTCGGTCAGCAGGGCCGTGCCGTAGCCATAGCCGGCGGCAACATCGAGAACACGGGCACCGGGCCGGATCTTCAGAGCTTGAATCATGCGGGCCAGCACCATCGGCGCGGGCATCGCCCGAGCTTCGCCACCGTCGGCGCTGATCCGCAGGGTGCGATCGATATAGGCGAAATCCTCGGCCCCCGGCTGTACGAAGCGCTCGCGCGGAACGGTCGCGAAGGCATCAAGAACCGCAACGTCGTTCACGTCGAATGTGCGCAGCTGGCAGTCGACCATGAGCTGCCGTGCCTGGGCGTGATCGAGCATGGATGCCGCAACCCCTCGAGAGGCCCCGTCGCGATCTCGGCCGACCACCGCGGTCGGCCTGCGCTCCGGCAGCGGCCGGGTTGTCGTGGATCGATTCCGAAAAGGCAAGATTCACGCTTTGCAGGCGGGCCGATACGAAAACGGCGGAGCTTGCGCTCCGCCGTCCGTCATCCGATCGGTCGATGGCTCAGCAAAGGGGGCCACCCGAAGTCTGGCCATACTGCTTCACCGGAAAGTTCTGCTGGCGCGCATTGCCCTCGGCGGCCGAGCTCTGAGGGCAGGCTGTGAACATCGGCCCATCATGCGCACCGAGCGTGCTGCGCCCCTGAATCTGATAGGGCGATGCCGGCGCGACGCGCTCGATCGGCGCCCCATAGGTGAACGCCATCGCGGAAGATGCCGGAACAGCAACGCCGAGAACAATGGCGGCGACAACAGCGGCGATACGGGCTTTCATAACGACTTTAAACTCCTTTACACAGAACAGATCCGACTGATGCGGTCCGTTTCATCTTGTGTAATACGGATATGGGAAGCCGAGACACGCCATGACGTGCCGCCACGCACACGACGACGTGGATTAAAAAACACGGAGGCCGACTGATTGCGTCGGCCCGACGTGCGGCCGGATTCCTAAGTGCTGAATCTCTCAGCGCCGGTCGTCATGAGCGCCGGGACCGCCCGTGCGGTCGACAATCGCAGATCGAAAGCGAAGTCGCATTGCGCGGCGTCCCGGGGCGGAGCGTGTACCGGACGGGGCCGCGACCCATCGGCATGGCCGTCCTTGGCGGGCGACGATAACGCGGACGCCGGAGGCCCGAGACTGCTGCGAACGATTTGGGGGCAATCCGCAAGGAAGTTGGAGGCCTCGCCCGGAATCGAACCGGGGTGCAAGGATTTGCAGTCCTCTGCGTAACCACTCCGCCACGAGGCCAACCAAGGCGTGTCCCGCCGAGGCGGGGCTGCCGTCATCCGACCGGGCGGCCGATCGGAGAGGACGGGTCTCTAGCAGAGCCACGGCCCGATCGGCAACGGCTTTGGAGCGCTGTGGTGACGCTTTCGCGAAATCCGCTTCAGTCACTGGCAGCCAGCTCGCCACAGATCCGATTTGCGGAGCATTCTTGGCGTCCAGCCCCCTTGCGTCCTTCGCCGGCGATGGGCTAAGGACCGCGCCGTGAACGCGAAAGCGGCACCGGTGATCCCCGATAGCTCAGTTGGTAGAGCAAGCGACTGTTAATCGCTTTGTCGCAGGTTCGAGTCCTGCTCGGGGAGCCAAATTTTTCCGACATATCAGCCGATTAGGGCTCTGGCTTTGAGCCGGTGCGCTCGATGGGGAAAGCGGGTCAGGCAGCGTTCGGACACCGAGCTTCCGCTCTCAAGTCCTCGATGCGGCCAAACACGATATTTGCCTGCCGCGATCGACCGCACGGCACATCCGAGACCGTCAAGCAGCTACTGACAGAGCCGGTAGCCGGCCTTCCGCTCGCGCTCGTCGAGATGGAGATGGTTGGCGTGCTGCGGATCCGTGCCAGGTCCGAGGACGGTGGTGAAGTGTTCGCAGGCCTTGGTCCGCACTGCGGCCTGAAAGGCGGCTTCCTTCGAGCCATCCGGTAGCGGGCCGACGAGAATCGGCGCGCGTTTGCCGAAGGTGAATCCCATCACGTCGACGGCGTTGGCGAAGGCATGCTCGCTCAGTTGCGCTTCCGCGCCGTGATTCTGACCGCGGCAGACATAGGTGCCGCCGAGCGTCAGCCCCTTGAGCGTGTCGCCGAGTTCTTTCTCGGCGATCTGCTGCACTTGAGCCGTCCAGCGCATCAGCCCTTCGGCGAGGCGACAAACCATCGTCTCCGGCGATCCGATGGTGACGCCGTTGCCGAGCTTGCTCACCGTCAGCGGGCTCGCGACGGTGCATTGGCCGTTCATGATCGGCGACGCCTTCGCATAGGCAACGCCGAGACTGTCCAGGCTGCGCAGGCAATCCGCGTCGTCCTGGGGCGCGATGGTGAGCTTGAGTGCGCCTTCTCCCGAGAGCTCCGGCGGACGCTCCGGCGGCAGCGGCGCCTCGTCTGCCGGTGGGGATACGGGCGAGAGCTCGGGCGGACGGGCCGGCGGCAGGGGTGCCTCCAGGGCCGGGATGCAGCGCGGCAGATCCGGTGACAGCGGCGGCAACGGCGCATCCCGTGCGGGCGATGGTGCCGGGGACAGCTCGGGGGGCCGTTCCGGAGGCAACGGCGCCGGTACGGGCTGGCTCGGTGCCGGCTCGATCTTCGTGGCAGGGGTTTCGCCTTGGCCTGACGGCGAGGGAGCCGGCGCGGCCAGCGGTGTCACGGCCAGTTCTGCTGGTCGCTGCGGGGGCAGCGGGACGGCCGCATCGGACGCGCTCCGCGGCGGCTCCCCCTGCAGGTCCCCGGGGCGCGCCGGCGGCTCCGGCGGCGGAACCGGCACGGTCGGACGACATGTCGGAAGCGCAGGCGCAACTTCGGCGACCGCAGGCCCCGCCGTGACGATGGCGAAGGCGAGCAACGCCGAGCAGACGTTCGGGAGACGAGGCGAAGGCGGGCGCATCCGTGCTGTCCGGTGATCGGCCTCCGCGCGGGAATCCGCGACCGCGATGCCCGACGATCGGGCCATTGGGTCCGCGCTGCTATGACAGGAACGTCACGCCCGCCGGCATTCGCCCGACGCCCCGTGGTCGGACCCGCTTTGCGCCGACTCCATGGGCTGCCTATGTTCCGCATCGTTGAAACTGCCGAAGACGAGGACGTCGATGACTGTCGAAACCCCACATGCGCCCGCCCGAGACGCGGCTCCCGGCGCTGCGGGCACCAATCCCTTCGACGAAGCTCAATGGTCGACGCCCTATGGACTACCGCCCTTCGAGCGCATCGCACCTGAACATTTCGGGCCGGCCTTCGCAAAAGCCCTGGCCGCTCATCAGGCCGAGATCGCTGCTATCGCTGCGGATGACCGGGCGTCGAGCTTCGACAACACCATCGCGGCCATGGAGCGTGCGGGCCAGGATCTCGACCGCGTCGCCTCGACCTTCTTCAACCTGACCGGCAGCCACACCAATCCGGCGCTTCAGGCGATCGAACGGGACATCGGCCCAAAACTCGCGCGCCACGGCAGCGCGATCTACCTCAACGCCGATCTCTGGGCGCGGATCGCTCGGGTCGATGCGGATGCCGAGCACCTCGGCGAGGAGGAACGGCGGGTGCTCGACCGCTACCGCACCCGCTTTCGCCGCGCCGGCGCCGATCTCGCGCCGGAGCCCAAGGAGCGTGTGGCCGAGATCGCCAGCCGCATGGCGGTGCTCGGCACGCGTTTCAGTCAGAATCTGTTGGCGGACGAGAGCGGCTTCAGCCTGCCGCTCGATGGCGAGGACGATCTCGCCGGCCTGCCGGAATTCCTGCGCGAGGCGGCGGCCGAAGCTGCGACCGAGCGCGGTGGCGGCAACAGCCACGTCATCACCCTCTCGCGTTCACTGGTCGACCCGTTCCTCGTCTTCTCCACGCGCCGCGACCTGCGAGAGCGCGCCTACGAAGCCTGGACCCATCGCGGCGAGGGTGGCGGAGAGACCGACAACCGCGCGATCATCACCGAGATCGTGGCCCTGCGCGCCGAGCGGGCGCGGCTCCTCGGCTTCGAGAGCTTCGCGCATTTCAAGCTCGACGACACCATGGCCGGCTCGCCCGATGCGGCCATGCAGCTGCTGCGCGAGGTCTGGGCGCCGGCCCGCCAGCGCGCCGCGAAGGAACGCGGCCAGTTGCAGGCCCTGGTCCAGGCGGACGGCGGCAACTTCACCATCCAGGCGCACGATTGGCGCCACTATGCCGAGAAGCTCAGGCGCGCCGAACACGACATCGACGAGTCCGAGATCAAGCCGTACCTGTCACTCGAAGGCGTGATCCAAGCGTCCTTCGACACGGCTTCGCGGCTGTTCGGGCTCCGCTTCGAGGAGGTTCGTGACGTTCCGCGCTACCATGCGGACCTGAGAATCTGGGCCGTCACCAATGCGGACGGCTCTCCGGTCGGGCTGTTTCTCGGCGACTACTTCGCCCGCGCCTCGAAGCGCAGCGGCGCCTGGATGAGCGCCTTCCGCTCGCAGGAGCGACTATCGGGCGACATCAAGCCGATCATCGTGAACGTGATGAACTTCGCGAAGGCGCCAAAGGGCGAGCCGACGCTGCTTTCCTTCGACGATGCCCGCACGCTTTTCCACGAATTCGGCCATGCGCTGCATGGGCTTCTGTCGGACGTGACCTATCCGCTGCTCTCCGGCACCTCCGTCTCGGGCGATTTCGTCGAACTGCCCTCGCAGCTTTACGAGCACTGGCTCGAACAGCCGGAGGTGCTGCGGCAGCACGCGCGCCACTACCGTACCGGTGCGCCGATGCCGGAAGATCTGCTCAGCCGCCTGCTTGCGGCGCGCACGTTCAATCAGGGGTTTTCCACCGTCGAGTACACGGCCTCGGCCATCGTCGACATGACGCTCCACCTCTCCGCCGCTGGCGAGGCCGGGCTCGACGTGCTGGCCTTCGAGGCGGATGCGCTCCGGCGCATCGCCATGCCCGCCGAGATCACGATGCGGCACCGCTCGCCGCATTTCGCACACATCTTCTCCGGCGACGGCTATGCCGCGGGCTATTACAGCTACATCTGGTCTGAGGTGCTCGACGCCGATGCTTTCGATGCCTTCCGCGAGGCCGGCGACATCTTCGACCCCGAGACGGCGGCACGGTTGCGCCGCTTCGTCTACGGTGCCGGAAACCTGCGCGATCCGCGCGAGGCCTACACGGCCTTCCGCGGCCGGTTGCCGAGCATCGATCCGCTGCTGAAGAAGCGTGGTCTGGTTCAGGCCGCAGCGTGACCGCGGTAACGGTTCGGTAAACAAACGTCCTTAACCAAAGCTTCCTGAGTCAATCGGGACGCTGGGTCATGACCGGATCGATCGAGAGCGCCAAAGATGTCGCAAAAGGCGAGGATACGGCCGCGAAGGTCGCCAAGTCTTCGCCGGCGGATCTCTTGAAGAAGGCCGTTGTCGGCAAGTCCGAGGTGAAAACCGAAGCTGCGCCGGCACCTGCTGTCGCCGAGACGCCGAGCCGTATGCCCTCGCGCTTCGATGCGCGTCTCGCAGCCGTCGCGACGGTCGCGCTGGTCCTCGGCACCAGCTTCGGCATGATGGCTGCTCCGCGGGAACGTTCGAGCGAGTCGCTGGCACGGATCGAGGCAGGCCTCGACGCGGGACGCACCGAAGCGGGCCGCTTGAATGCCGAGATCGAACGTCTTGCGAAGGCGCTCGGTACGCTTCGCGAATCGACCGATGCGGGTCGCGCCGAAATCCGTTCCGTGGCACCGAGCCTGACGGACCGGATGGCACGTCTGGAACAAGGCCTCGACAAGAAGCTCGCCGCCTTTGCCGAGCGAACCGCTTCGGCAGAGCGCGAACATTCCTTGCCGGTGGCGCTACCGTCCGCACCGGCCGACAAACGCGCTGCCACACCCGTCGCTGCCGTCAGCCCGGTCACAGCAACCGCGACTCCGAAAGCCGAGCCGACGCAAACAGCCAGCATCACAGATACGAAGCCGAAATCCGAAACGGTCGAGGCCTGGGCGCTACGCGACGTTTACGACGGCATCGCCATGCTGGAAGACCGCAAGCGCCGGTTGCTGGAGGTCGCACCGGGCGACTCGATACCGGGCATCGGACGTGTCGAGGCGATCGAGCGCCGCGGCCGGACCTGGGTCGTCGTCACCAAACAAGGCGTCATCACCCCGCAGACGTGGTGAACGCGACGATCGGGAACGTCAGGCGACGGGAGCGGCGGGTGCGCGGGATACGGTGTCGTTCGCCCGCGGCAGGTGCGCCGTCATGGCCTCGCTGAGTGATCCGGAACGCGCCAAACGCTCACGTCCGCGCGCCATAGCATCGGCTTTCGCCTGCGGCGTCGCGAACAGCACGGACGCTAGAAGCGCCGAGCCGTTGAAATCGTTGTCTAGGGTCTTGGTGTCGAACAGCGGCATCATCGCCTCCCGACCCAAGGGTCGAGCCAGTCCGGCCGTCGGGCAAAAAAGCTCGGCCGTACGGTTGCAACGGGCGTTGCGGGGATAAGTTCCGCGAAGCTTTCGTTATTTACCGTAATTTCATCATTGCATCGCGAAAGCGAATGCGGCGGTGCGAATGCGCACCCCAACATGCCCGGACTGCTTAGGCGGCGACCCGCCGGGTCGCACCAAAGATGTTTCCGGGGAAGCCGCGGAATTCGGTTTCGACCGCGAAGAGGTGTCCCGCCATCGGGTCGATCGTCGGATCGCGCCCCCTCAGGCAGGTGGTGATGTAGAGGGTCGAGAGGTCGGGACCGCCGAAGGCGCATTTCGTCACCAGCGCCGTCGGCACTGGAACGATCCGCTCGATTGTACCATCTGGCGCGAACCGCGTGATCCGCGATCCGCCGTAGTGGCAGACCCAGAGATGCGCGTCGGCATCGAGGGTCAACCCGTCCGGATGTCCCCATGACGGGTCGAAGGTGATGAGGGTCCGCGGCTCGCCGATCCGATTGCCGTCGAGGTCGTGGACCCGGATCAGGCCGCGGGCCGTGTCGATTGTATAGAGCCGCGTGCCGTCCGGGCTCACGACGGGGCCGTTGGTGACGGCCGCCTTGCCACCGAAATTCGTGAGTGTCTCGCCGTCCCAGCGGTGAAAGCTGCCGGTGTCGCTCTCCTCCGCATCGTCCATAGTGCCGAACCAGAGCGCCCCGTCGGGGCCGATATTGCCGCTGTTGAGACGGTTGCCCGGCGGATGCGGCGCGGGCTTCACCAGAGGCCAGCGGGCGCCGTCGGCGAGATCGAGCAGGACGACGCCGGATTTCAGCCCGGCCACCACGACATCGGGATCGGTCGTCAGCAGCGCGAAGCTGATCTTCTCGTCGAGCGCCACGCGCCGCGTCTCGTCGATGGCGGGCCAGTGCCGCCAGACCGCCGGGTTCTCGATATCCACCCAGATCAGCGAATCCGAGCGCGCATCCCAGATCACCTCCTCCGCCAGCGTGCAGCCGCAGGCGACGACGACGCGGGGCGTAAGCGGGTGGATCGTCGGGGACATCGATCGCCTCGGGCGCTGTGGAAACCGCTGGTCAACGCGGCGCGAGCAGAGAGGTGTCCATGCCGGCACCGCCTTAGCCCTTCCTTCACCGTTCCCTGAGAATGATGGCGCGCCGGACGACACTGCCTTCGCGGACGTCCCGGCCCGTCACGACCAGCGAGAGTTTCCGCATCATGCGTCGCGCCCCGAGCCCATCCGACCGATGCGTGCAAGCGGGGCGTGTGGTCGCCATCGGACTGCTGGCCAGCCTCGCCTGGAGCTGGTCCGCAGACGCGATGGAGGCTGCAGCCGCGCCCGACGTGGTTCCGGTGATGGTCGACAATGCCAAGCTGATCCGCCTGCCGGAAAAAACGCAGACGGTCGTGGTCGGCAACCCGCTGATCGCCGACGTCTCGCTTCAGAGGAACGGCGTGGTCATCCTGACCGGCAAGAGTTTCGGCACCACCAACCTCATTGCCCTCGACGCCGGTGGCGCGATGATCGCAGAATCCCTGATCCGCGTCGAAGCCCCCCAAGCCTCCACGATCACGGTGCAGCGCGGCCTCGATCGGGAATCCTATTCCTGCACGCCGAACTGCCAGCCCTCCGCCCAGCTCGGCGACTCCACCAAGTGGTTCTCCGAGGTCAGCGGACAGGCCGACCGGCGCCGAAGCCTGGCGGCCACGGGCGCGGGCGGCATGCCCAACCGCTGACGCGGCGCTTCTTCGCGGGATCAGATCGTCTGGTTGTAGGCGCCGATCCCCTCGTTCTCGCGCAGGATGCCGTCGACGGCCTTGAACATCTCGTGCAGCCGGGCCTCGGAGACCGGGCTCTCGATCACTACCACGAGTTCCGGCTTGTTGGATGAGGCCCGCACGAGCCCCCAGGTGCCGTCCTCTGTGGAGACGCGTACGCCGTTGACGGTGACGAGATCGGTGATCTTGGCGCCGCCCACCGTCTCGCCGGCCTCCTTCATCTTCTGGAAGCGCTCGGTGACCTTCTCGACGACGCCGTATTTCAGCTCGTCGTCGCAATGCGGCGACATGGTCGGCGAGCCCCAGGTCTTCGGCAGCGCCCGGTAGAGGTCGGCCATCGACTTGTCGGGGTTACGGTCGAGCATCTCGATCACCGCGATCGCGGTGAGCAGCCCATCGTCGTAGCCGCGGCCGATCGGCTCGTTGAAGAAGAAGTGCCCGGACTTCTCGAAGCCCGCCAGCGCGCCGAGTTCGTTGACGCGGCGCTTGATATAGCTGTGGCCGGTCTTCCAGTAATCGGCCTTTACCGCCTGCTTCTGCAATTCGGGATCGGTGTTGTAGAGACCGGTCGATTTCACGTCGACCACGAAGGTCGCGCCGGGGTGCAGCTTGGACAGGTCGCGGGCGAGCATGACGCCGATCTTGTCGGCGAAGATCTCCTCGCCTTCGTTGTCGACCACGCCGCAGCGGTCGCCGTCACCGTCGAAGCCGAGGCCGACATCGGCGCCGTGCTCCTTCACGGCATGGGCGATGGCATGGAGCATCTCCATGTCCTCGGGATTCGGATTGTAGCGCGGGAAGGTGTAGTCGGGCGTCACGTCGAGGGGGACAACCTCGATGCCGAGGGCCTCGAGCAGCTTCGGCGCAAAGGCGCCCGCCGTACCGTTCCCGCAGGCCGCGACGACCTTCAGCTTGCGCGAGATCGGCTTGGCCCGGCTCTTGAGATCGTTGAGATAGGTCTCGAGGAAGCCTTCGACGAACTCGTAGGAGCCGCCGTCGCGGTACTGATAGGTGCCTCCGCAGACGATTTCCTTGAGCCGGCCCATCTCGTCGGGGCCGAACGTCATCGGGCGGTTGGCGCCCATCTTCACGCCGGTCCAGCCGTTGTCGTTGTGCGACGCCGTCACCATCGCCACGCAGGGACAATCGAGGGCGAACTGCCCGAAATAGGCCATCGGCGAGAGCGCCAGACCGACATCCTTCACCCGCAGGCCGGCGGCCTGCATGCCGGCGATCAGCGCGAGCTTGATCGACGACGAATAGGAGCGGAAATCGTGCCCCGTTACGATATCGGGGCGCACGCCCATCTCGTGGACCAGCGTGCCGATGCCGAGGCCGAGCGCCTGCACGCCCATCAGGTTGATCTCCTTCGGGAAGAGCCAGCGCGCGTCGTATTCCCGGAAGCCGGTCGGCTTGACCAGCGGAAGCTGCTCGAACTCGAAGGTGTTGGGCGTGAGCGCGGCATGCGGCTTCGGGAACATCGCTGGCCTTTATCGAAGGGATCGGGTCTCGAACGTCATCGCACTTAGAGTGCTGGTCCAGCAAGGGAAGTCGCGCCCTCGCCGGCCACAACCCAGCGAGGCTCGGCATACGAAAAGACCGCCGGGATCGCCCGGCGGTCTCGGTAGAAAGGTAGGCCGATCGGGGCCTTATTTCTTGCCGTCCTTCTTGTCCTCGCCGGTCGCCTTTGCGGACGCCGCGCCGCCGGCCGGCGCCGTCGTCGCGGTCGCGTCGCCCTCGCGCTTCTCGTACCCGGCGGCGTTGGGCGGCCCCTTCATCTTGCCGTCCTCGGCCTTCATCATCTTGCCCGACGCGCTCGGCTGCGCGGCCTTGTCCTCTGCGAACGCGGCTCCGGTCAGGGCGAGCGATGTCAGCAGGGCGAGCGAAATACGATTCATGAGCTTCCTCCTCTGGTTTGGGCGAAAAACGCAAGTGGAGGACGGCTCGTTCCGAAATGACGGCAGGAAAATTTGGTAGAGTTGACTCTTCAGGCTCCCGCCCGTTGCTGCCTGTAGATCCATTTTAATCCGTCGTAATGCAGCAATATTTCTTGGGAACGGACACCCATCCACTCGGCGAATTCGCCAATACT
The DNA here is from genome assembly GCF_007992175.1 of Methylobacterium haplocladii. Lineage (GTDB taxonomy): Bacteria > Pseudomonadota > Alphaproteobacteria > Rhizobiales > Beijerinckiaceae > Methylobacterium > Methylobacterium haplocladii. The sequence continues at coordinate 42,303 of NZ_BJZT01000004.1, forward strand.
GCATCGCAGCAAAGGCGTGCGCTCAGGGATGCGGATTGCCATCCCAGGCCCTCGCCTGTATGAGCCTGCACGCGCCCCCCGACACCCTTGGAGGCAGGGGCGCACCGGGCTCGGTGTCTGGCCGTCCATCGTGGGCGGCCTTTGTCGTTCCCGATCATGCAATCGAAAAGGATCACGCCATGAGCGCAATCAAGCCGCTTGAGGCCGTGGCACGCGACCGGGTCGGCAAGGGGGCCGCCCGGGCCGTTCGTCGCCAGGGCAACGTCCCAGCTGTCATCTATGGTGGCGGCAAGGACCCGCAGGCCATCGCCATCGACCTCATCCGCACCCGCACCCTGATCTACGCCGGCGGCTTCAAGACCACCGTGTTCGAGATCGATGCCGGCGGCAAGAAGACCCGCGCGATCCCGCGCGACTTCCAGCTCGACCCGGTCAGCGGCGTGCCCTTGCATGTCGACTTCCTGCGCATCGTCGCCGGCCAGACCGTGACCGTGGAAGTGCCCGTGCATTTCGAGCACGAGGACGCGGCGCCCGGCATCAAGAAGATGGGCGGCACGCTCAACATCTCGAAGCATACCCTCGAGCTCGAGGTCGCGCCCGACCAGATTCCCGATGCCATCGTGGTCGACCTGACCGGTCGCGAGATCGGCGACGCGATCCACGTCTCGGACATCAAGATCCCCGCCGGCACCTATACCGGCGAGCCCACCGACTCGATCGCCAACATCGTGCCGCCGACGGTGCTCGGTGCCGAGGTCGAGGCCGAAGAGGCTGCGATCGCCGAGGCCCAGTCCACCGAGGCCGCCGAGGAGAAGGCCGAGGAAGAGGCCGAGACCTCCGACAAGGGCGACGAGAAGAAGTCCGACGACAAGGAGTGAGGGCTGGGCGCTCTGCGCCCTCCTCTACGACCTCCGACACCAGCCCCGGCTCAACCAGCCGGGGCCTTTTCGTTTCAAGACTGGCAGGCCATGCGGCTCATCGTCGGCTTGGGCAATCCGGGCGCCCGCTACGCGAAGAACCGGCACAATATCGGCTTCCTCGCTGTCGACGAGATCGCCCGCGTGCACCGTGCGAGCCCGTTCCGGCGCCGCTTCCAGGGCGAGGCGGCGGAGGTGGTGCTTGGCACCGAGCGCGCCATTCTGCTTAAGCCCCAGACCTTCATGAACGAGTCCGGCCGCTCGGTCGGCGAGGCGCAGCGCTTCTACAAGGTGGCGCTGGAGGATGTGATCGTGCTCCACGACGAGCTCGATCTCGCTCCGGCGAAGCTCCGCGTGAAGAAGGGCGGCGGCAATGCCGGCCACAACGGCCTCCGTTCGATCACCGCCTGTTGCGGGAACGAGTATCGCCGCGTGCGCCTCGGCATCGGGCATCCCGGCGACAAGGCGCTGGTCCACGCCTTCGTGCTGAACGACTTCGCCAAATCGGAAGAACCCTGGGTGGAGGATCTCTGCCGGGCAGTCGCCGACAACGCTGCGATCGTCGCCGCGGGCGAGAATGAGAGTTTTCAGAACAAGGTGCACCTCGCCATGGTCGGACGCGGTTGGACGGACGTGAAGCCGCCGGGCAAGGGTGCCAAGGCGAGTGATTGACACGAAAAAACGGAATCCTCAGTCTCAGCGCGCGAGACAGCGCACGCCTCAACCGCCAGATCCTCAGCAAGCTGATCCGGTGGGTGCTGAAGAACGAGCAGCATCGACCGATCGCCGAGATCCGTGAGGATATCGCGAGGCTTCGGGTCTGGGGCGATATGCCTCTCGCCGATGATGAATTGGACATCACTTGGGCGGTTCGCACAGCACTCGGCTATCCGTGGTTCGACTGCCGGCTCATCGCTGCATCCGTTGCGCGGGGGTGCCGGTATTTTCTCACCGAGGACATGGCTCACGGGGCGACTTTCGAGACCGTGACACTTATCAACCCCTTCCGGATGTCTCCGGACGAGCTTCTTCTGCGAAATTGATGGCGGAACCGAACCTATGGGCTTCAAATGCGGCATCGTCGGCCTGCCGAACGTCGGTAAATCGACGCTCTTCAACGCGCTGACGCAGACGGCCGCGGCGCAAGCCGCGAACTATCCGTTCTGCACCATCGAGCCGAATGTCGGCGAGGTGGCGGTGCCGGACCCGCGCCTCGACGACCTCGCGCGGATCGCATCCTCGAAGGAGATCATCCCGACGCGGCTGACCTTCGTCGACATCGCCGGCCTCGTGCGCGGCGCCTCTAAGGGCGAGGGGCTCGGCAACCAGTTCCTGGCCAACATCCGCGAATGCGACGCCATTGCCCACGTCGTGCGCTGCTTCGACGACGGCGACGTCACCCATGTCGAGGGCAAGGTCGATCCGAACGCCGATATCGAGACCATCGAGACCGAGCTGATGCTCGCCGATCTGGAGAGCCTCGAGAAGCGGATGTTCGCCCTGGAGAAGCGGGCCAAGGGTGCAGACAAGGAGGCGAAGGAGTTCCTGGACCTCGTCAATCGCGCCCTGCCGCTGCTGCGCGAGGGCAAGCCCGCACGTCTCGTCGAGCGGAAAGCCGACGAGGAGTTCCTGTTCCGTCAGCTCGGCCTGATCACGGCGAAGCCCGTGCTCTACGTCTGCAACGTCGACGAGGGGGATGCCGACAAGGGCAACGCCTATTCCGCCGTCGTCTTCGCCCGGGCGAAGGTCGAGGGCGCCGTGGCGGTGGTGGTCTCGGCCAAGATCGAGAGCGAGATCGCCGTGATGTCGAAGGCCGACCAGGGCGACTTCCTGGAGGCCGTCGGTCTCGCCGAGCCGGGCCTCAACCGAGTGATCCGCGCCGGCTACGATCTGCTCGGTCTCGTCACCTATTTCACGGTCGGGCCGAAGGAGGCGCGGGCCTGGACGATCACCAAGGGCACGCGCGCGCCGGGCGCGGCCGGGGTGATCCATACCGACTTCGAGAAAGGCTTCATCCGCGCCGAGACCATCGCCTTCAAGGACTACACCAGCCTCAATGGCGAGGCCGGGGCGCGCGACGCCGGCAAGCTCCGGCTGGAGGGCAAGGAGTACGTCGTACAGGATGGCGACGTGCTGCACTTCCGGTTCGCCAACTGACGGTCGACGCATGGGCATCGCGTTCGAGGACTTCACGAAGGGTCAGGTGATCGAGGGTGACCCGATCACCGCGACCCGCGACGAACTGGTTGGCTTTGCCCGTGAATTCGACCCGCAGCCCTTCCACCTCGACGAGGCGGCGGCGAAGGCGACCTTCGTCGGTACGCTGATCGGCTCGGGCTGGCAGACCGCCTGCTTCGGCATGCGTCTCCTCCATCGCGACGCCTTTCGCGGACACACCTCGATGGGTTCGCCCGGGATCGACGAGTTGCGCTGGCTCCGCCCCGTGCTGCCGGGAGACACGCTGCGGGCGCGGATCGTCGTCGAGGAGACCCGCGTCTCGGCCTCGAAGCCCGATCGCGGCTTCGTCCGCTTCATGATGACGGTTCTCGGCGCACGCGACGAGCGCGTGATGACACAGGCCTTCACGGTCATCTTCGCCCGGCGAGGCGCAGAGCCGATGGCGCCGCGCAGCGTCGTGCCGGCTACGGCATCGGAGCCGGTGCCCGAAGGCGACGACGCCGTCCTGCTGCCATTCCTCGGCGAAGCCGAGATCGGCGCGGTGCGCGATCTCGGCCGATACCGTTTCGAGCCCGACGCGATCATGGACTTCGCAAAAGCCTATGATCCGCAGGATTTCCATACCGACCCGAAACGCGCGGAAAGAACGCATTTCGGCGGCCTCTGCGCCTCCGGCTGGCACACGGCCGCAATCTGGATGAAGCGCCTTCACGCGACTTGGGCACGGGACATGGCGCTGACCGCGCGTTCAGGCCCGGTGCCGCAACTCGGACCCTCGCCAGGATTCAAGGACATGCGCTGGCTGCGCCCGGTCTATGCCGGCGACACCATCCGCTACGCGACCCGGCTCGTTGCCGCGCGTGCCTCGTCCTCACGCCCCGGCTGGGGCGTGGCAAGCCACCACAACACCGCCGAGAATCAACACGGTGAGCCGGTCTTCGAATTTACCGGTTCGGTGTTCTGGCAATGGTCGGCCTGACGTTTCACCTGCACGGAGAGAGCCCATGCCCCTCGCACGCATCGATCTGGTCGAAGGCAAGTCGGCCGAGTACCGCCGCACGGTCGGCGAGGTGGTCTACGAAGCCATCGTCTCGGCGCTGGGTGCCCCGCAGGACGACCGCTTCCAGATCATCACCGAGCACCCCGCCGCAGACCTGATCGTCGACCCGACCTATCTCGGCATCCAGCGCACGCCCGACTGCATCGTGATCCAGCTCACGATGAACGCGGGCCGCACCGTCGAGCAGAAGAAGGCGTTCTACAAGCAGATCGCGGATGGCCTCCACGAACGCCTCGGCCAGCGCCGCGAGGACGTGTTCATCAACCTCGTCGAGGTGGTGAAGGAGAATTGGTCGTTCGGGAATGGCGAGGCGCAGTACGCCTGATGTTTTTGGAATAGCGCTTTCGTCACTGCGAGCGCAGCGAAGCAACCCAGGGCCATACCCGCGACGCAGGTTCGTTGGCCCTGGGTTGCTTCGGCTTTGCCTCGTGATGAACGGCTGAGCATGAACCGCACGATGTCCGAACGCATCCGCCGGTAAGCCTTCGATAGCGCATACCATCGCAGACGCGACCAATCCCGGCACTCCCCCAAATCGGCGCCGCCGCGACGGACCGCTACCAGCCGTACCAAGCGCAGTTCATCAATCGCAGGCGGAACCGACGCAGACTGTAAGATCGCGGCTCAAAGCATGCTGCGGTCGCTCGTGTGCTCATCGCCGGAGCAATCCGGCTGCAGCCAGCATCAGTGCGTCGCAGAGGAAAGCCAGCGCGGCCGTCGCGCCGGCGCCTTGCAGCATCGTCACGAGGTTCTGGTTCTGCAGGCCGGCGACGATCGGGGTGCCAAGGGTCGAGGCACCGGCCAGCGCGCCGACGGCGGCGGTGGCGATCGACAGTACGAGGGCGATGCGCAGCGTATCGAGGATGCCGGCACCGGCCAGCGGTAGTTCCACCTGCGTCAGCACTTGACGCGGCGTCAGGCCGATGGCGAAGCCGGCTTCTCGCGCCTCGGGGGAGACCGCCTCGATGGCTCCGACCGTACCGCGCAGAGTCGGCATGACGCCGTAGGCGACGAGGGCCAGCAGCGTCGGCGGCCCTCCGAAGCCGAGCACCGGCAACGCCAGCGCGACCACCACCACGGGGGGCACCGCCTGCGCCAGGGCGGCGGCGGTGTCGATGCCGCCGCGCAAGCCCCTGGCGCCTCGGCGCGTCGCCAGGATGCCGAGCCCGACGCCGAGGCAACCGACGATGGCGAGGCCGGTCCCGGCGAGGACGAGGTGATGCGCGCCGAGTTCGATCAGTCGCCCGGCGCTCAAAGGCCGCCGCACCGAATCTCCCAGGAGACCGGCGATCGCCTTCGCCACGTCGGGATGGCTGAGGACGGCAAGCGCCAGGCCGACCACGAGCGGGCCGACGACGGGCTGCAGGCGGTGAGAATGGCTCATCCGTGCCACCGCTGCCGCACCCGGTTCTCCAGGAGACTCAAGGCCCGCTCGACGATCAACGATATTCCGATCACGGGGAGCGCCCCGAGCAGGATCAGGTCGGGCGCGAACTGCGACATGCCGTCGAAGACGATGCCGCCGAGGCCTCCGGCGCCGACGAGGGCGCCGAGCGTTGCGAGGCCGATGCTCTGCACGCTCGCCACCCGCAGCGCTCCGACGAGGATCGGTGCTCCAAGGGGCAGGCGCACGTCGCGAAGCGTCTGATGCGACGTCAGGCCGATCGCCCTGGCCGCGTCGATGGTGGCGGGATCCGGCGCGCGCAACGCGCCCTCCAGGCCGCGCCAGAGTGGCAGAAGCAGATAGGCCGCGACGGCCAGGATTGCCGGGCCAGGGCCGAGCGCCGACAGGCCGGCCGAGCGCATAGCCGGGAATGCCGTCAGCAGGCCCGAGGTGAGCGCTACCAGTCCACCGAGCAACGCCACAGCCGGCACCACCTGCAAGCCGTTGACGGCGATCTCGACCGCGCCGCGGCCAGGACGCCACGCATAGAGCAGCACGCAGCCCAGGGCCGAGAGGGCGACGGCGGTCGCGGACAGGATCAGGTGTTGGATCACGGCGGCACGAACGCTCCCGGCGCGTGCCCGATACTCCATCGCAAGGGAGAGCCCGTCGAAGGCCCCCGAGGCATAGAGCAGTACGAACCCTGCCATCAGGGCCGCAAGGGTCAGCCAACCGGAGCCCGGCATGCGCACCCTGGCCGCCGCGGCAGCGACGAGTCCGGACAGCAGAAGCAGCCCGACCCAGCTCCCCGAGGCAAGCCGGGCGCGGGCGGCCGGCGGCTGCCCGGCGACGAGATCGGCTGCGGCCGCGCCGAGCCCGGCGGCAAGCAGCATCAGCGCGGCCGAGAACGCCGCCAGCGCCGCAAACGCCACCACACGTGAGCGACCGGCTCCCTGCAGGAGACCGCCGAGCAGGCAGAGACCGACCACGAGCCAGCCCCGGCTCCCGAGCGCCGCCACAGCCGAGACGGGCGTGCCGACGACGAGCCGGTTCGCGGCGATTTGGAGAAGCGGTAGCCCGCCCGCGATGCCGAAACACGCCGCGGCGATGACGACCAGCGGTATTGCGTCGGCCACCGTTCGCCCGGCCGGCGCAGTCATTTGCCCCGCGAAGACCCTCATCGCGGAACACCGATCTCGGCCAGATAGGCCCGCGCCACGGCCTCGGCGGTCTCGCCCTCGACGGTGATCCGCGCGTTGAGGCGGCGCAGGGTATCCGCGTCGAGCCGCGCGAAGACGCGTGCCAGTGCCTCGCGGATCTGCGGATACCGGGCCAGCGTGTCGGCGCGGATCACGGGCGCGACCTCGTAGACGATCTGAGCGGCCTTCGGGTCGGTCATCACGGTGAGGTCGAGGGCAGCGAGCGCACCGTCGGTGCCGTAGACCATGCCGGCATCGACACCGCTGATGCCCTCCGCCGCCGCCCGTGCCGTCACGGCGGTATCGCCGCCGGGCAGGCTGATGATCCGGTTCCTCGGCATGGTGAACCCATAGGCCGCCTCGAAGGAGGGCAACGCCGCCGGACTCTCGACGAATTCCGTCGAGGCCGCGAGGGTGATCAGGCCACGGCGCACCGCGCCCGCAAAATCCGTCATGGAGACGAGACCGTATTCGCGGGCCACGCTGCCGCGCACCGCAATGAGCCAGGTGTTGTTGGCGGGTGCCGGCTTCAGCCAGACGAGGCCGCGCTCTCCGTCGAGGTCCCGGATTCGCGCGTAGCCCCCCTCACCCGTCTTCCAGACCGGATCGGTCTCGGTGCCCGAGAAGAAGGCACCGTTGCCTGTGTATTCCGGATAGAGGTCGATCTCGCCCGAGAGCAGTGCCGAGCGCACGATCAGCGTCGGCCCCAGGCCGAACTTGCGCACGACGGTGAGCCCAAGGCCTTCGAAGACCAGGGCGATCAGGTTGCCGATCAGCGCGCCTTCGGTGTCGCTCTTCGAGGCCACGACGACGGGCCGCTGCGGGCCGGCCGTCAGCGGCCGAACGTCAGCGATCGCGAACAGGCCGAGGCCCATCACAAGGCGGCGGCGCGTAGCATCTGCACCGCAATCCGGCAGACCGCGCCGCGCCGGTGGTGGCCGGCGCGCAACGAATGTATCGCCTCGTAACATCAGGGGCCGAACGTTCTCATCCAGGGGGCCTTCCTGCGCTTGACACGCCCGGCATAACAGGCGACGGCTCCGATCGCTCATGTACGATCTTCATCGTCGCGGGCGCCCTAGGTGCCTCGTTCCCGGCACGTCTCGCACGACAATCCGATTCAAGACCGCGTCCGGCGCGGCACCGTTCCGTCACCGGGACGAATCGAAGGGAAGACCATTCGGCGTGAGCGCGGAACCCAACGAGGACGTCCTCAAAGGCGCACGGGTGCTGGTCGTCGAGGACGAGGCTGCCATCTCGATGCTGCTCGAGGACATGCTGGACGATTTCGGCTGTGAGATCGTCGGCCCCGCCGCCCGTCTCTCCACCGCCCTCGAGATGGCTCAGAAGGAGACTTTCGTCGTCGCGATCCTCGACGTGAACGTCGCTGGCGAGCCGATCTATCCGGTGGCCGAGGCGATCGTTCAACGCGGCCTGCCATTGGTCTTCTCGACAGGCTATGGCGGAGCCGGCATCCGCGAGCCTTTCCGGGATCGCCCCGTGGTGCAGAAGCCGTTCAGTCAGGCCGACCTCAAGCGTACTCTGATCTCCGCGATCAGCGCCGCCAGGGGCTGAGCCTTCGGATTCTGGTTCGATCATTCCGAGGCTCGCCATTGGCGACGGCCGGGAAGACATTTGTACGACGACATCGGACATCGCGTCGCGATGGGGCCGACCCCGTTCGTGCCGTGCATCGGGTGCCGGTGAGACGCACTGACCGTCAGCGGGATATGCACCGCTTCGTCGGTTCATCGCCGCTTCCAGGAATCGACCGTCGCCGGGGTGTTCGCAGCATTTTTGCTGCTCGTCTCCGCTCATGGTTACCGCATCACCCTCCCGCGAAACCGAATTCCACTTTCCCGCACCATGCTCTAGAAGCCGGCCGACCTTCAGATTTCACTAGGAGGGCGGCCTTGCCCGCCCGTGGGGAGCCTTCGATGCCGGAGACGACGCCGTTTCGCCGCGTGCTCGTGAAACTCTCCGGGGAGGCCCTGGCGGCCCCCGACGGCTACTGGCTGCATCCCCAGACACTCGCTGCAATGGCCGAAGATATCGGTCGCGTCGTCGAGCAAGGCATCGAGATCGCGGTGGTGGTCGGCGGCGGCAACCTGATCCGCGGAGCGCGCATCTCGCAGGCAGGCTGGATCGACCGCGCGACCGGCGACTCGCTCGGCATGATGGCCACCGTCATGAACTCGCTCGCCATCGAGACCGCGCTGAACGCGGCCGGTGTCCCCGCCCGCACCATGTCGGCGGTCTCGATGCCGACGATCTGCGAGACCTATGCCCGCCAGCCGGCGCTGCACCACCTCGACAAGGGACAGGTCGTGGTACTCGCCGGCGGCACCGGCAACCCCTTTTTCACCACCGACACCGCCGCCGTGCTCCGCGCGGCCGAACTGCGTTGCGACGCAGTGCTCAAGGCCACCCAAGTCGACGGCGTCTATTCTGCCGATCCGAAGAAGGACCCGTCCGCGACCCGCTATGACCGCATCACCCATGACGAGGCCATCGCCCGCGATCTCAAGGTTATGGACACCGCCGCCTTCGCGCTGGCCCGCGAGAGCCGCCTCTCGATCGTCGTCGGCTCGATCCACGCGCCGTCTTCAATCGCAGCGATCCTGACCGGCGAGGCGCCCGCGACGCACGTCGTGCCCTGAAAGTACAGACGGATCGGCGCTCCGATCTGCACCGAGCATTTCTTCTTCCAGGCAATGGAAGGCGAACGGACGATGATCTCCGATCAACAGTGAAGTCTGGCCGCGACGATCGCCACAGCGGAATGGTCCTCCTTTCCGCGCGGACGGTGGAACGCCCCGCCTTCGAGGGCGGGATGGTCGGATTCACCGGACATTCCGAGCGCCTTCGCGGAACGCGACGCCAGCCGCTTCGTCGAGAAATCGGGCATGGCCAATACCGAACCGAGAGAACACACGCGCCGCACCCGCAGCCGATCGTCCGAAGGCCGTGAAATGGCTGTTGCCGCACGCGAACGGCATTTGCGGCAGAATGTAATTTGGTTCATTCAGGCGCCTGAACGGGCCCCGGCGGCCCGGATCTCCCTTAAAGTTAGCGTCGGGACCTCCACAGCATGGCCGCACTCCCCGAATTCGACCTCGACGACTTGAAGCGCCGTATGCAGGGCGCCGTCGCCTCATTGAGCAAGGATCTCGGCTCGCTACGCACGGGCCGGGCCACGCCCAGCATCCTCGACCCGATCCAGGTCGACGCCTACGGCTCCGCGATGCCGATGGCGCAGGTCGCCACCGTGAGCGTGCCCGAGCCGCGCCTGCTCTCCATCTCGGTCTGGGACCGCTCCATGGTCACCGCTGTCGAGAAGGCGATCCGCGAATCCGACCTCGGCCTAAACCCGCAGACCGAGGGCCAGACGATCCGTCTGCGCATCCCCGAGATGAACGAGCAGCGCCGCAAGGAAATGGTCAAGGTCGCGCACAAATACGCGGAGGAATCCCGTGTCGCCGTACGCCATGTACGCCGCGACGGCCTCGATCACCTCAAGAAGCTCGAGAAGGACGGCGCCATCTCCGAGGACGACGAGAAGCGTCAGGCCGGCGATGTCCAGAAGGCCACAGACACCTTCATCGCCGAGGTCGACGGCGTGCTCGCCACGAAGGAGAAGGAGATCATGCAGGTTTGAGATCCGCATGATCTTTTGCAGGCGGGCCGGCGGCCTTCTGCCGGACCCGAGGATCGGAAGAGGCGCTGTGAGCTGCACGCAAGGTGCCCATCGCACCGGCACGGCAATCTCAGAGCGCGGATGCGTCGGATGATTGTGCCCGGCGATGCAGCGTCCTCCGGGGACCGGCGCAGCCCCTTCGCCTCTCGCGAATTCATGCTTCGGGTCGTGTCCGCAATCGTGCTGGGCGCCGTCGTGCTCGGCGCGCTCGTGGTCGGCGGCTGGCCGTTCGCATTGGTATGGCTGGCCGCGGGGATCGTTGGGGCCGGTGAATGGTTCACGATCAGCCGCACGGAACCTGTTCTGGCGCTGACCCTGACGAACGGCGCGGTGCTCGCCGCGTTGACCGTCGCCTTTTTCGCCGCCACGCCGCCCTGGCTCGTCGTCGGAATTTTCGCGGCCGGTCTCGCCGTCTTGCTGGTTCTGGCGCAGAGCGGAACCGCGCGTCTGAAGGCCGTCACCGGCCTTCTCGGCGGCATCATCATCGCCGCGGTGCCGACGGCACTCCGGGAGGATCCTGGGATCGGCCTCGTCGGCCCGGCCTGGATGTTCGCCGTGGTCTGGTCCACCGATATCGTCGCGTACTTTACCGGCCGCACCTTCGGCGGCCCGAAGCTGCTGCCGCGCGTCAGCCCGAAGAAGACCTGGTCCGGCGCCCTCGGCGGCCTCGCTGCGGGTACGCTTGCAGGTCTTACCGTCGTGCTGATCGCCCGCGACCACGGCTGGACTTCGCTGGCAGCCCTGTCGCTCCCGGCTGTCGCATTGGCAAGCGCTGCGGCCTCCATCGTCAGCCAAGCCGGAGACCTCTTCGAATCGGCGCTCAAGCGGCGCTACGGCGTGAAGGATTCGGGCCGGTCGATCCCAGGCCATGGCGGCGTAATGGATCGGCTCGATGGCTTCTTCGCCGTGGCGCTGCTGGTCGGGCTCTACCTGATCGTCCAAGCTATCCTGGCCCGCGGCACGCTGCCGGCCTGAGGGGAAGAACCGTGCTCACCGTCTCCATCCTCGGCGCCACCGGCTCGATCGGCGCCTCGACCACCGACCTGCTCGCGCAGCACACGGACCGCTTCCGCGTCGGCTCCCTTGTCGGCGGCCGCGATGCAGCGGCGCTCGGCAAGCTTGCCCGCGAGATGAACGCCTCCTTCGCGGCCTTGGCCGACGAGAGTGCCGGGCCGGCTCTCGCCGAGGCGCTGGCGGGTTCCGGCATTCCCAACGGGGCCGGCGAGAGCGCGGTGCTGGAGGCGGTTTCGCGCGATGCCGACATCGTCGTCGCGGCGGTGAGCGGTGCGGCCGGCCTCAAGCCGACGCATGCGGCCTTGCGGCTCGGGCGCACCATCGCGCTCGCCAACAAGGAGAGCCTCGTCTGCGCCGGCGACGCCTTCATGCGCGATGCCAAACGCTACAACGCCGTGCTGCTGCCGGTGGATTCCGAGCACAACGCTCTGGCGCAGGCGCTCGGCGGCGGGCCGATTTCGGACGTGGCCAAGATGACGATCACCGCGTCCGGCGGCCCGTTCCGCACCTGGACGCGGGAACGCATCCAAGCGGCGAGCGCTGCGGAGGCGGCCAAGCATCCGACCTGGTCGATGGGGATGAAGATCAACATCGACTCGGCCTCGCTGATGAACAAGGGCCTCGAACTGATCGAGGCGCACCACCTGTTCACGATCGGTCACGATCGCCTCGACGTCATCGTGCACCCGCAGTCGATCGTGCACGGTCTCATTACATGGCGCGACGGCGCGGTGACGGCGGGCCTCGCCATGCCGGACATGCGGGTGCCGATCGCGCATTGCCTCGGCCTCGGCGACCGCCTCTCGATCGCCCGCGGGCGCGGCCTCGATCTCGCCGCCACCGGCAGCCTGACCTTCGAGCCGGTGGATGAAGGCCGCTTCCCCTGTCTCCGGATCGCCCGTGCGGCCCTGGCCGACGGCGGCGCCGCGCCGACGGTGATGAACGCGGCCAACGAGATCGCGGTCGCTGCCTTCATCCGCGGCGAGATCGCGTTCTACGGCATCGCCGAGCTCGTCGAGCGCGCCTGCGAGCATTTCGCGTCGGTCTTCCGCACGGCGCCCGCCGACGTCGACGAGGCGCTGGTGATCGATGCCGAGGTGCGGACCTGGTCGGCGCGGGCGCTGCCCAAGACCCATGCCGCCGGCTGACGGCGGCGGGGAACAGCGGGAAAAGCGGGCAGCCGGCGGGATGGGGGCTCGCGAACGGGCGCGGGCCGTGCGACGATCCGGGATTACCGCCGCACTTGCATCCGTGTGCCGACCGGATCACGAAAGCTGCGGCGAGGGGATGGAACGATGGAATTTCTGACCGCCATGAGCGGCACGGCGGCGGGCTTCTTCAGCGCGCTCCTCACCTTTCTCGTCGTGCTGACGATCGTGGTCTTCGTCCACGAGATGGGCCATTTCCTCGTCGGACGCTGGTGCGGCGTCGGCGTCCATGCCTTCTCGATCGGCTTCGGGCCGGAGATCGTCGGTTTCAACGACCGGCACGGTACGCGCTGGAAGCTCTGCGCGATCCCGCTCGGCGGCTACGTCAAGTTCGTCGGTGACGCCAACGGCGCCAGCGTGCCGGACCCGGAAGCCGTCGCGAAGATGGATCCGCACGAGCGGGCGATCAGCTTCCCGACCCAACCCGTCGCCAAGCGCGCCGCCATCGTCGCGGCGGGACCGATCGCAAACTTCATCCTGGCGATTGCCGTCTACAGCGGTGCGATCTGGGTCTCCGGCCGCTACGAGATCCCGCCGCGGGTCGAGGCCGTGATGCCGAACAGCGCCGCCGCGCGCGCCGGCTTCGAGCCCGGAGACGTCATCAAGGCGATCGACGGCAAGCCGGTCGGCACGTTCAACGGGATGCAGCGGATCGTCTCGACCAACGCCGACGCGAACCTCGTCATCACCGTCGAGCGCGCCGGCACCGAGACCCAGCTCAACGCCAAGCCCGAGGTCTACGAGGAGACGACGCCGTTCGGGCGCCATCGTCTCGGCCGGCTCGGCATCCAGGGGCCTAAGGGCAACGAGGGCAAGCTGGTCAGCTACGGGCCGGTCGAATCCCTCGCGCTCGGCTCGCAGGAAACCTATTTCATCGTCGAGCGCACCATCGACTTCCTCGGCAAGCTCGTCACCGGGCGGGAATCGGTCGACCAGCTCTCCGGCCCGATCGGAATCGCGCGGGTCTCCGGCGAGGTCGCCCGCGTCGGCGGCGTCGGCGGGATCATCAACTGGATCGCATTCCTCTCGGTCTCGATCGGCCTACTCAACCTGTTTCCGATCCCGCTCCTCGATGGCGGACATCTGATGTTCTATGCCTGCGAGGCGATCCGTGGCCGCCCACTGAGCGAGCGCGTGCAGGAGATCGGCTTCCGCATCGGCCTCGCACTGGTTCTGATGCTGATGCTGTTCGCGACCAAGAACGACATTTTCAACGCGGTCGCGTCCTGGACGTCTGGCGGGACCTGAGGCCCGATCCGCCGTCGGCGGCAGGCTCGGGGATATCGGGTCGGACGCCACGAAAAAGTCTCAAAACCAAGCGTTCACCAACCGTGAAGAAGCTTCGGGGCGTTTGGAAAAACCCTCGGAGCTTCCGACGTTTACGGGGCATTCACCCTGTTGTGCGATCGTGTGGAACTCCCCCGCATCGTTAAGTTGCCCGAAGGCCACGACCCGTCAAAATCCCCTTGGGTCGTCCCTGTGGCCGTTGCTTCGCTTCGGAATCCCGATAGAAGCGTGGCTGGGACCAGAGGGCGCTACGCCGCAAAGGCGAGCGTCTGCGGGTGCGAACCCGTACTGATAATAACGAGACGGGCGAATACATGATGTCGATGACGGGGATACGCCGGCGCAAGTCGGCGGAGCGGACCATCGTACTGATCGCCTCCGCAGCTGCCGGTGTCGTTCTGGGCGGCGCGGCATACGCGCAGCAGATCGTCGTCGAGGGCAACCGCCGGGTCGAAGCCGATACCATTCGCTCCTACGTGACCGGAACGGCCTCCGGGTCGCCCGAGGAAGCACGGCGCAGCCTGCTCTCCACCGGCCTGTTCTCCGATGTTCAGGTCTCCGCCCGCGGCGGGACCACCGTCGTCCGCGTGCGTGAGAACAACGTGATCGGCCGCGTGTTCTTCGAGGGCAACAAGAAGCTCGAAAAGACGACGCTTCAGGGCGTGGTCGAGTCGAAGGATCGTGGGGCGCTCAGCAACGCCGTGATCGCCGCCGACGTCGAGCGTATCCGCGAGACCTATCGCCGTTCCGGCCGCGGCGGGGCGAAGGTGACCTACCGGTTGGTCGACCTGCCGAACGGCCGCACCGACGTCGTCTTCCAGGTCGACGAGGGCGACAAGACAGGCGTGCGCGAGATCGTGTTCGTCAACAACAACGCCTTCTCGGAATCGACCCTCAAGGGGCTGATGACCACCTCCGAGATGAACTTCCTGAGCTTCATCAAGACCTCCGACGTCTACGATCCCGATCGCATCGCCTCCGATCTCGAGATCGTCCGCCGCTACTACCTGCGCAACGGCTACGCCGACTTCCGCGTGGTCAACGCCGATGCCCGCTACGTCGACGGCGACGGTGAGGCCGGCTGGGTCGTCACGGTCACCGTCGAAGAGGGCGAGCAGTATACCGTCGGCGCCGTCTCGGTGGATTCCCGCGTGCCGGGCGTCGACCAGGGCTCCCTCGATGGCGAGATCCGCGCCCAGGTCGGCGACGTTTACAACGCCGAGGACGTCGAGAAGACGCTCTCGGGCGTCACCACCGAGGTCAACCGCCAGGGCTATCCCTTCGCGCAGGTCCGCCCCACCGGCCAGCGCGACCGCGCCACCCACCAGGTGGCCCTCGGCTTCGTGGTCGAGGACGGCCCGCGCGTCTACATCGAGCGCATCAACGTGCGCGGCAACACCCGCACCCGCGACTACGTCATCCGCCGCGAGCTCGATCTCGGCGAGGGCGACGCCTACAACCGCGTGCTGGTCGACCGGGCCGAGCGCCGTCTGAACGGCCTCGGCTTCTTCAAGAAGGTGCGCTTCTCCAACGAGCCGGGCTCTGCGCCCGACCGCGTGGTGGTGAACATCGACGTCGAGGATCAGCCCACCGGCTCGTTTTCGGTCTCGGGCGGCTACTCCACCCAGGACGGCATCATCGGCGAGGTCTCGGTCTCCGAGTCGAACTTCCTCGGCCGCGGCCAGTACGTGCGCATCGCCGGCACCGGCGGCCAGTACGCCAAGGGCGTCGACTTCTCCTTCACCGAGCCGTACTTCCTCGGCTACCGCCTCGCCGCCGGCTTCGATGCCTTCTACAAGTATTCGGACCTGACCCGGTACTCGCGCTACGAGACGACCGTCTATGGCGGCCAGCTCCGCATCGGCCTGCCGATCACGCAGGAACTCGGCGTGACGTTCCGCTACTCGCTCTACAACACCGAGCTGACAGTACCGAATACGCTGAAGCGGCCGTACAACGACTGCTCGGTTCCGATTCCTGGCTACACGGTGCTTAATCCAGCCGGCACGATCGACCCGACGACTGGGCTGAACGTGAGTGGTCTCGCGGCTTACCCGAACTGTGCGTATGACGGCGAAGCCTCGATCGCGCTCAAGGGCTCGCAGGGCAACACCCTCACCTCGCTCGTCGGCGCGACGCTCGCCTATTCGACGCTCGACAACATCGCTCGGCCGACCAACGGTTTCTACGGCGAGATCAAGCCGGACATCGCTGGTCTCGGCGGCGACTCGAAGTTCTTCCGCGTTACCGGCGATGCCCGCTATTACAAGGAAATCTACGAGGACGTCGTCGGCTTCGTACGCATCCAGGGCGGTCACATCTCCGCGCTGAACGACGAGCCGCTGCGCATCACCGACCAGTTCTTCCTCGGACCGTCGCTGGTCCGCGGCTTCGCGCCGAACGGCATCGGCCCGCGTGACGTCGGAACCTCGGATGCCCGTTCGAACGCCATCGGTGGCACCACCTATTTCGGCGGTACGCTCGAAGTTCAGTTCCCGATCCCCGGCATTCCGAAGGATCTCGGCCTGAAGGGCGCCGTGTTCGCCGATGCCGGTACGCTGTTCGGCTACAGCGGTCGGACCCAATTCAACGTGAACGGCGACGCGTTCATCAACGGTACGCCGCAAGGCGCTGGTGGTATCTGCAATTACACCAGCATCGGTGCCGGCGCGACAAGGGTCGAACCCGAGTGCGTGAACGTGCGTGATAAGCCCACGATCCGCTCCTCGGTGGGTGCTTCGATCCTCTGGAACTCGCCGCTCGGCCCGATCCGCTTCGACTACGCCTACGCGCTCAGCAAGGACGAGGGCGTCCAGACCGCCTTCGGCCGCGTCGGCAAAGACCAGATCCAGGCCTTCCGCTTCTCGGGCGGCTCGCGCTTCTGATCCGAACGACAGGCCGCCCGGCCCACGGGCGGCGCTCTCTCCCGAAGCCCGGAAACGCCAGCCGTTTCCGGGCTTCCTCATGTCCGGAGCGGAGACCGCCTCCCGAGACGGATCGGGGTCCGCTTCGCCCGAAATTGCCGGGGGTTGTTGGAATCCGGGCGGTTCCGTGGTCTTGGACCGCATGATCGCAGAAACCGTCGTGAACGCCTGATGTCGGACCGCGCATTCTTTCGGACCAACGGCCCGTTGAGCCTTGCCGGGATTGCCGAGGCGGCGGGGATCCCCTTGCCCGATGGCGCCGATCCGGCCGCTCGGGTGACCGGCGCGGCTCCCCTCGAGAGCGCCGGTCGGGACGATCTCGCCTATATGGACAACGCCAAGTACGGCGACGCATTGGAGACGACGCGGGCTCGGGTCTGCCTCGTCTCGAAGCGGTTCGCGACCCGCGTCCCCGCCGGCACCGTCGCGCTCGTCGTGCGCGACCCCTATCGGGTCTACGCGACCCTCCTCGGGCAGCTTTATTCCGACGCCCTGCGGCCGGGCTCGCTGTTCGACTCCGCCGGCGTGTCGCCCGGCGCGCACGTCCATCCAGAGGCACGCCTCGAAGACGGCGTGCGCGTCGATCCGGGCGCCGTCATCGGACCGGGTGCCGAGATCGGATCGGGCACCGTGATCGGACCGGGGGCGGCCATCGGCCCGAACGTCTGCGTCGGCCGTGACTCGTCGATCGGTGCAGGCGCGACCCTGACGAACGCCCTCGTCGGCAACCGCGTCATCCTCCATCCCGGCGTCCGGATCGGCCAGGACGGCTTCGGCTTCGCCATGGGTGCGGCCGGCCACCTCAAGGTGCCGCAGATCGGCCGGGTCATCATCCAGGACGACGTCGAGATCGGCGCCAACACCACGGTGGACCGCGGCGCCAGCCGCGACACCGTCATCGGCGAGGGCACCAAGATCGATAACCTCGTCCAGATCGCCCACAACGTGGTGATCGGACGCCATTGCGTGATCGTCTCGGGCGTCGGCATCTCCGGCTCGACGACGCTGGAGGATTACGTGGTGCTCGGCGGCCAGGTCGGCGTGGTCGGCCACGTGCGCATCGGCATGGGCTCGCAGATCGCCGGATCGTCCAACGTCAACCGGGACGTACCGCCGGGCTCACGCTGGGGTGGAACGCCGGCCAAGCCCGTCCGGACCTGGTTTCGCGAACTCACCACGCTTGCGCGCCTCGCCGAGAAGAGCACCGACAAGGGCGGCGAACCGGAGGCGTAAAGGCCTTCGTCAGGCCGCGTCGAACAGCGCGCGGATCTCGGGCGCGCCGGACCAGTGTTCGGTACGGTGGCAGATCAGGCGCGCCCTCGGCATCGCGTCATAAAGCGCGAGGCTCTCCGCAACCAACCCCTCCACACCCAGCATCGACGGAGCCGCACCGGGCACTGCGCGCCGCTTGAACGCGTAGGAGCCCGCCAGGCCGTAAACCTCTGCGACCGGTGGGTAGATCGGCCAGATCACGTCGTCGAGCAGGTCATCGACGAGATAGGCGTCGACGGCGAGGTCGAGGGGAGCGAGACCCGCATCGCGGGCGACACGGCCTGCGAGATCCGCCAGCACGAACAGCTTCGGATGATTGATCGCGTGCATGAACGCGCCCCTGCGCGACCAGCGCAGGATCTCGGGCGCGAGATCGACGCCGACGGCCCGGCTCGATCGCGCGAGGTCGTCGGCGGAGAGTTGCCAACCGTCGAGATAGCCGAGGGCTGCGAAGGTCTCTTGGCGAAACAGCCGGACGATGCGCTGGGCGGACAAGCCGCGCAGGTATCCGAACAGGACGATGGCCGAGTGGTAGGTGTGGAGCGGGGACGGGACGAGGGCCAGTTCCGCGCCCGCGCCGAAGTCGCCGACATAGACCATGTCGGGATGGAAGGCCGGAAACACGATCGCCGGAAACAGCCGCGCCCGTGGCAGCATTCCGACCAATTCCGCCGAACCACCATCGCGAAAACGTCCGGTCAGGAAGGGCTGCGTGAAGACATGGTCGTGGTCCGTCAGACCGTCCGCCAAGGCCTTCAGGCTGCGCCGGCCCCGGCCGAGCGTTCCGATGGGCATCAGCTCGATGCGGGCATTCGGCAGCAGCACGGTCAGCGCGCGTGCGACGCCGCGGGCCTGGCAATTGCCGATCACCGCGATCCTCGGCCCGGTGCGGCCAGACGCGGCGCGATGTATCCCGGTCCAGGGCAGCAGGGCGAGGCCGCGCTGCAAGGCCTGCCGGCCGGTCTCCAGAAGAGCCACGCGGCGTCTATTCGCGCTTGATGATGCGGTCGACCACGAGATCAGACCAGAAGCCCGGACGGAAATCGCGCTTGAGCGCTTCGGGATCATAATCGTGCTCGACCCAGTCGAGGAATCCCTGGCCGCGTGGCTCGCCCTCGCGCAGATACATGGCGAAGAACGCATCGAGGATGCCGGTCTTGGCGAAGCGGAAATGGCCGTAGCGGGGCGACAGCTGCGCCGCAGCTTCACGGACCGACACGCCCTCGTGCAGGATCAGGAACAGGGCCGCGCCGAGGCCGGCCCGGTCCGCGCCGGACTTGCAGTGCATCACGGCGGGATATTCGACGCCGGCGAAAAAATCCGTGGCTGCGAGGATGGTGTCCCTGGCCGGCGCCTCGCGGGAGCGCAGTACGAACTCGACGAGCTTCAGCCCCTCGCGCTCGCAGGCCTCGCGCTGCAGCTGCCAGGAGCCGTGCTCGCGGCCGCCGCGCAGCGAGATCACGCTTTTGACGCCCTGCCGCCTGAACCAGGCGAGCTGGTGCGGGCTCGGCTGAGCCGAGCGCCAGATGATGCCGCTGCCGACCCGGTGCCGGTTGAGGTAGGCGAGTCGGAAGACGCCATGGTCGACGAGCAGCATGTTCGCCCACGCCCCAGCGCGCGAGAGCGGTCCGGCGATCGGCTGCTCGAACTTCGCGATGCGCGCCATGCGCCGCGCGTAGCGCGTCTCGGGGGGAAGGAAGCGGTTGAACACCTGGACCGGTCGCGGGCGTCTCGGCACGGTTTGCCGGCGCCGCTCTAACAGGCGGCCGGGCACCCGACAACGCGTCGGTCCCTGGCGTGCGGCCCTTCGCCTTGGTTTCGCCATTGCTCCGGGTCTCCATTTGTCGGCATCATGCACCGACCTGCTTCGGAGGCACCCGCATCCATGAGCACGAAGACCTTCAGCGTCCGCCGGGCGAAGCCGGCCGATATCGGGATGCTGTCGGCGGTGTTCGACGCGGCTTGGCGGGAAGCCTACCAGGGTGTCATCCCGGGCGTCGCGCTGGAGCGCTTCATCGCCAAGCGTGGACCCGCCAGCTGGCGCGGGATGATCGGCCGGGGCCGCGGTCTCGCCGCCATGGAATTCGGCGACAATCTCGTCGCCTACGCCGCGTACGGTCGAGCGCGCGACCGGTCTCTGACGGCCGAGGGCGAGGTCGACGAGATCTACGTGGCGCCGGAATACCAGGGGCTCGGGCTCGGCTCCCGCCTGTTTCGTGCCGTCCGCAACGATCTCGCCGACCACGGCCTGGCGCGGGTCGGGGTCTGGGCGCTCGCCGACAACGGTCGCGCCCGTGCCTTCTACGAGGCGCTCGGCGGCCGCGCCGGACCCGAGGCGATCGAGCGCGTCTCCGGCTCGTGCCTGCCGAAGGTCGGCTACCTGTTCGGCTGATAGCGTCACCGAGAACGCGAAACTGGCCTAACGGCCGATTTCCTTCATGCGTTCGGCGGTTTAGAAGGCCGGGACAGGACAAGAAAGCCGCTCTCGGGCCTCTCAGGAAACGCCATCATGCTCATCGACGCCATCTCGCTCGGCAAGAATCCGCCCCATGACGTCAACGTCATCATCGAGGTGCCGTTGGGCGGCGAGCCGATCAAGTACGAGATGGACAAGGAATCCGGCGCCCTCGTCGTCGACCGCTTCCTGTACACGCCGATGTTCTATCCGGGGAATTACGGCTTCATCCCGCACACGCTCTCGGGAGACGGCGATCCCTGCGACGTGCTCGTCGCGAATACCCGCGCCATCGCTCCCGGCGCCATCATGAGCGTCCGGCCGGTCGGCGTTCTGGTGATGGAGGACAATGCCGGCGAGGACGAGAAGATCATCGGCGTGCCCTCGCGCCATCTCACCGCCCGCTACAACAAGGTCGAGAACTACACCGACCTGCCCGACATCACGATTTCCCAGATCCAGCACTTCTTCGAGCACTACAAGGATCTCGAGCCCGGCAAGTGGGTGAAGATCCTGCGCTGGGGCGACAAGGAGGAGGCGCACCGCCTCATCCTCGAAGGCATCGAGCGCGAGAAGGCCAACAAGGCCGCAAAGGCCTGAGACCTAGTCTCGCGCTTTCCAAGCTTCGCGCTCGGCGCTGGAAGCGGGCCGTTCGGTCTGGTTCTCCGGCGCGGAGAGCCTCGGATCGGGGCCGAGCGGGATCTCGATCGCGTGCTTGGTGAAGGCGCTCGGCGTGACGACCAGAACGCCGTGGGCGTCCAGGAAGGCGACGCCGATTTCCTGGGGACCGCGCCAGACCACCGTCACGGGACAATCCTCGCCGGTCTTCTGGACGACGAGCCGAAACTGATTGGGAATGCCGAGCACGCTGTCGACGAACAGCCGCGCGCCATCCATCGACCTATCCTTGATCCGGCAGGCGACGGGATTGCCGGTCTTGGTCACGATGAAGGCCACGCTGTCGACGCGCATGCGTGGCCTGTGTCTGCGCTCTGTCACGAACCATCTCCCTATCTCCGGAGACTATACGCGCAAGAGTTGTATTGTTTGGTTGCAATCTCGTTAAATCAGCTTGGCAGTCACAGGCTTGTCGTGCCGTGGGTTGCAATCACCCTTCCAGATCGTGATCTCGACGCGGTCGCGGGCCGATGAGCCGCTGACGCTCCACCTTATCGGCCTCGGCCACGCGGACGGCTCACGCAATTCGGGAATCGCCGCTCTCGCCCAGCAGGGTCGACAGCGTACCGATGCAACGGTCTCGAGACAGAAGGGGCGCAGGCCAGGCTCGTCGGAAGCGTCTAAACGAAAAGGGCGGCATTGCTGCCGCCCTTGAGAAAATCCGTGATTCAGATCGGCGCCGATCAGCGCGACATCGCCGCCACTTCGGCCGCGAAGTCCGGGCCTTCTTCCTTCTCGATGCCCTCGCCCAGCGCGTAGCGGACGAAAGCAGTGAGCTTGACGGGGGCGCCGGCCTTGCCCTCGGCCTCCTTGAGCACCTGAGAGACCGTCTTGGAGCCGTCGTGGACGAAGGGCTGCTCCAGGAGGGTGACCTCCTTGTAATAGCTCTTCAGGCCGCTCTCGACGATCTTGGCCATGACGTGGTCCGGCTTGCCAGCGTTCTTCTCGCGCAGGATGTTGCTCTCGCGCTCGAGCACGGCCGGATCGACGCCCGAGGCGTCAAGTGCCACGGGGTTCGTCGCGGCAACGTGCATGGCGATCTGGCGGCCGAGCGTCGAGAGGAAGTCGACGTCGCCTTCGGATTCGAGTGCGACGAGCACGCCGATCTTGCCGAGGCCGGGGCTGACCGGGCCGTGCACGTAATTGGCGACGACGCCCTTCGACACGTCGAGCTTGGCGACACGGCGCAACGTCATGTTCTCGCCGATGGTGGCGATGAGGCTCTGCAGCTTGTCGGTGACGGTCTCCTGCGAGCCCGGGTAGGTCTTGGCCTGTAAGCCTTCGAGGGTGCCGTCGGAATCCAGCGCCAGCTTGGCGGTCTCCCGAGCGAAGCCCTGGAAGCTGTCGTTGCGGGCGACGAAGTCGGTCTCGGAGTTCACCTCGACCAGCGCGGCATGGTGGCCGGCGGACTCGACGGCGACGAGGCCCTCGGCGGCAACGCGGCCGGCCTTCTTTGCGGCCTTGGCAAGGCCCTTCTGGCGCAGCCAGTCGACACCGGCCTCGAGGTCGCCGGCGACCTCGGTGAGGGCGCGCTTGCAGTCCATCATGCCGGCGCCGGTCTTCTCACGAAGCTCCTTGACGAGGGCTGCGGTGATCTCGGCCATGGGATTCTCTCTCAGCGAATAGGGGGCGGACGGGTCTTTGAAGTGAGTGAGCCCGGCGCTTGGATAAGCGCCGGGCTTTGCAGTGGAGTGACGCGCTGTCGAACCGGACTGACGCCCGGTGGCAGCCGGCCGTTACGCGGCGGCGGCGTCGAGCAGGCCACGCGCCTGGGCGACCCAGCCGTCGCGCTCGATGCGGCCGTTCAACTTGAGGTCGGCGTCGAGCTTGGCGACGTCGTCCGGGGTCATGGCGGCGAGCTGCCAGTAGTGCCAGACGCCGGCGTCGTTGAGCTTCTGCACGATCTGCGGGCCGGCGCCGTTGAGCTTCATCATGTCGTCCGGCGCACCGCGCGGGGCGGGAAGCAGCTCGTAATGCTCGGTCGAATCGGCGAGCGCGGCGACCTCGGCCTGGGTGATCGCGTCGGACTCGATCGAGGCCGGAGCGGAGGTCTCCTCGGGCGGCAGCTCCTCGGCGGTCGGCTCGACGGAGGCGCCGGTGTCGACACCCGACTGGCCCTGGCCGCGGCCGATGCCCTCGATCGCCGCGCGGGCGATGAGATCGCAGTACAGCGCGATGGCGCGGCCGGCGTCATCGTTGGCGGGCACGATGTGGGTGATGCCCTCGGGGTTGCAGTTCGTGTCGACGATGGCGGCCACCGGGATCCCGAGGCGGTTCGCCTCCTTGATCGCCAGCTGCTCCTTGTTGGTGTCGATGACGAAGATCAGGTCGGGCACGCCGCCCATGTCCTTGATGCCGCCGAGCGCCTTCTCGAGCTTGTCCTTCTCACGCGTGAGCATGAGGCGCTCCTTCTTGGTGAGGCCCGTGGCGCCGCCTTCGAGCGTCTCGTCGACCTTGCGCAGGCGCGCGATCGAGCCGGAGATGGTCTTCCAGTTGGTCAGCATGCCGCCGAGCCAGCGGGAGTTGACGTAATACTGGGCCGAGCGCTTGGCCGACTCGGCGATCGCCTCAGCCGCCTGACGCTTGGTGCCGACGAACAGCACGCGGCCGCCCTTGGCGACCGTATCGCTCACGGCCTGCAAAGCGGTGTGGAGCGCCGGCACGGTCTGGGCGAGATCGATGATGTGGATATTGTTGCGGGTGCCGAAGATGTAGGGCTGCATCTTCGGGTTCCAGCGGTGCGACTGGTGACCGAAATGGGCGCCCGCTTCGAGGAGCTGACGCATAGTGAAATCGACGGCCATATCCGTTTTTTCTCCGGTTGATTCCGCCGCGGAGGTTGTAGCTGGCTGAACGCCGGCCACCGGAAAGGCCTCATTCAGGCATGAGGCCGCCTCCGCGTGTGGGATGGGTGGTGGCGTTAGCAGATTTGCTTGAATTCAAGCAAGCCGCAAACAGCGGCACGGATCAGGGCAATGTCCGAAACGGCAGTCCGCCGGACCTATGTCGACGATCTCAAGCGATGCCGGCCCGCAGCAGATCGTGGATGTGCAGGATCCCCACCGGCCGCCCCTCCGACGTCACGAACAGAGCCGTGATCCGCTTGCGGTTCATCAAACCGAGGGCCGAACTCGCCAGCAGATCCGGCTCGACGACGACCGGGTCGGCGGTCATCACGGCATGCACGGGCGTGTCGAGGAGGGCCGGGCCCATGTGGCGGCGCAGGTCGCCGTCGGTGACGATGCCGACGAGGCGGCCGTCGGTGTCGGTGACGCCGCAGCAGCCGTAGCGGCGGCTGGCGATCACGATCAGCGCCTCGGACATCACGGTATCGTCGCGCACCAGCGGGACTTCGGTGCCGGCATGCATGAGCTGCTGGACGTTCTTGAGCCGGGCCGCCAGCTTGCCGCCCGGATGCAGCACCTTGAAGCCGGCGGAGGTGAAGCCGCGCTGCTCGATCAGCGCCACCGCGAGCGCATCGCCGAGGGCGAGCTGGATCAGGGTCGAGGACGTCGGCGCGAGGTCATAGGGGCAGGATTCGCGCACCCGCGGCAGCGCCAGCAGGATGTCGGCGGCGCGGCCCAGTGTGCTGTCGGGCTTGCTCGTGATCGAGATTAACGGAATCGAGAATCGCCGCGAAAAGCTGACCACGTCGCCGAGCTCGGCGGTCTCGCCGGACCAGGACAGGGCGATGATCACGTCATCGGGGGCGATCATGCCGAGGTCGCCGTGGCTCGCCTCGGTCGGGTGGACGAAGAAGGCGTGGGTGCCGGTGGAGGCGAGCGTCGCGGAGAGCTTGCGGCCGATATGCCCGCTCTTGCCCACACCGCAGACGATGACCCGGCCCTTGGCCTGGACGATGGTGCGCACGGCCCGCTCGAAGGCCTCGCCGAGATCGCCCTCGAACGCCGCCGTCAATTCCCGCATCGCCGCCATGCCGGATTGCAGGCTGCGCGTCGCGGACAAACGGATGTCGTCCGTCGCTTCCTGCGCCGGGACGAGGCTGAGGTTGCGGAAAGGAACCGTCTCGGTCGCAGTCTTCATGTGCCGGTATCGACTCCAGGCAGTCCCCGTCACCGGGACGCGACGTGCCGAACGACTGCAAAAGATCTCGGAAAATCGAGTGCGCGCAGGGCGTTGAACCTGCGGTCGGAGGGTGTGTAGACGGTATGGTTTAATTGTGACGCCTGCCGGCCGGCCCGCGCAACAGAGCCATTTCCGGCCGAGCGGCGAAGGCCTATCTGACTAGCGCAATGCGCCTTCTCATCATCGAAGACGACCGCGAGGCCGTCGCTTATCTCGTCAAGGCCTTTCGCGAGGCCGGCCACGTCGCCGATCAGGCCTCGGACGGGCTCGACGGCTACGCCCTGGCCCGGGAGGGCAGCTACGACCTGCTCGTCGTCGACCGGATGCTACCGAAACTCGACGGGCTCTCACTGATCCGAAGCTTGCGCGAGCAGGAGGTGACAACGCCGGTGCTGATCCTCTCGGCGCTGGGCCAGGTCGACGATCGCGTGAAGGGTCTGCGCGCCGGCGGCGACGATTATCTGCCGAAGCCCTACGCCTTCTCGGAATTGCTCGCCCGGGCCGAAGTGCTGGCCCGTCGCCGGTCGAGCACGGCAGGCTCGGCCGAGGCCACCGCCTATCGCGTCGGCGACCTCGAACTCGACCGTCTCTCGCACCGGGTCGCGCGGGCCGGCCGCGAGATCGTGCTTCAGCCACGCGAGTTCCGGCTGCTCGAGTACCTGATGCGCCATGCCGGGCAGGTCGTGACCCGGACGATGCTGCTCGAGAACGTCTGGGACTACCATTTCGACCCGCAGACCAACGTGATCGACGTCCACGTCTCGCGCCTGCGCGCCAAGATCGACCGCGGCTTCGAGAACGCCTTGATCCAGACGGTACGCGGCGCCGGCTACGTGGTCCGGGCCGAAGAACCGCGTGCATCGTGAGTGATCCGACGGCGCAACGTGAAAACCTGCTGGCTCGAGTCGGCAAGCTGTTCCGCACGACGGCGTTCAAGCTGTCGCTCGCCTATCTCGCGGTCTTCGCGGTTCTCGCGGTGCTGGCGCTCGGCTACGTCGCGTGGAACGCGCGCCGCGTGCTCGATGACCAGATCGTCCAGACCATTGAGGCCGAGATCAACGGTCTGCAGGAGCAGTACACGGCCGGCGGCCTGCGCAAGCTGATCACGGTGATCGAGCGGCGCGCCAAGGAACCCGGTGCCTCGCTCTACCTCGTCACGACACCGGCAGGCGAGCACATCGTCGGCAATGTAGGCTCGCTGCCCTCCGGGCTGCTGTCGCAGACGGGCCAGTTCGAAATCTCCTACGGCCGCGACTCCGAGACCAGCGGCGCGCAGCACCGGGCGATCGTCCGGATCTACACCCTGGCCGGCGGCTTCCGCCTCCTCGTCGGCCGCGACACCGAAGAGCGCGACCGTCTGCGCGCCGCCATCGGCAACACCTTCGGTACCTCGCTGGCGCTGGTGCTGTTGCTCGGCGTCGTCGGCGGCTGGTTCGTGGCGAGCCGCGTCCTCAAGCGCGTCGACGACATGACTGAGACGACTCGCAGCATCATGGCGGGCAATCTCGACGGGCGGCTGCGCGTCGGCGGCAGCGGCGACGAGCTCGACAGGCTGGCACAGAACCTCAACCTGATGCTGGAGCGCATCGGCGAGCTGATGCGCGGCATGCGTGAGGTCTCCGACAACATCGCCCACGACCTCAAGACGCCGCTGACCCGCCTGCGCAACCACGCGGACGAGGCCCTGCGCGGAGAGCGCTCGCCGGAGGAATTGCGCGCGGCGATCGGCGCGGTGATCGAGGAGAGCGACGGGCTGATCCGGGTGTTCGAAGCGCTCCTCACCATCGCACGTCTGGAAGCCGGCAGCGCCCGCGAGACCTTTTCGCAGTTCGACGCGAGCCAAGCGCTACGCGCAGTCGGCGAGCTATACGAGGC
This sequence comes from Methylobacterium haplocladii, assembly GCF_007992175.1. Taxonomy (GTDB): domain Bacteria; phylum Pseudomonadota; class Alphaproteobacteria; order Rhizobiales; family Beijerinckiaceae; genus Methylobacterium; species Methylobacterium haplocladii. The sequence goes on from NZ_BJZT01000004.1 coordinate 69,537, forward strand.
GTTGGCAGAGGAGAGTGGTCTCACGCTTACCGTCGCAGCGGAGCCCGGTCTGATGCTCCACGGCAACCGCGAACTCGTCGGACAGGCGCTGGCGAACCTCGCCGACAATGCGATCAAGTACGGTTCGGCCGGCACCGGCGAGCGGCGCATCGCGATGACGGCGCGGCGCGGACCGGGCGGGATCGAACTGATCGTGGCCGATCACGGCCCCGGCATCCCGGAGGCCGAGCATGCCCGCGTGCTCGGCCGCTTCGTCAGGCTGGACGACGCCCGCTCGCGCCCCGGCTTCGGGCTCGGCCTCAGCCTCGTCAACGCGGTGGCGCGGCTGCATGGCGGTACGCTGGCACTGCGAAACGACGCGCCGGGTCTGATCGTTACGCTGTCGCTGCCGGCGGCCTGACGGGCCGGGGGAAGATTTGCGCCGGCGCGAAAGCGACACCCGTGCAGCCCCATGTTAGGAGACGGCATGCCCACGATGCCGACGCGCGACCCTCCCAAAAGAGACCGCTTTTTTGCCGAACCCCAGCGCGGCGGCGGCCATCGATGACCGGTGAGCCGGCTCGCAATGGCGACGAAGCATGCCGTCTTGCGGCGCTCCGCAGCTACGACATCCTCGACACGCCGCCCGAGGCCGAGTTCGACGACATCGCGCAGATGGCCGCGCAGGCCTGCGACACGGCAATGGCGCATATCAACTTCATCGACGCCGACCGGCAGTGGATCAAGGCCGCCGTCGGCCACGACGCCCGCGAGATGCCGCTGGATTTCGGCTTCTGCACGGAAACGCTGGAGAAGGCCGGCCTCCTGATCATCCCGGATCTGTCGGAGCAGCCGGAACGGGCAGACAATCCGCTCGTCAGTGGGGCGCCACACCTGCGCTTCTATGCCGGCGTTCCGCTGAAGAGCCCCGAGGGCTGGGTGATCGGCACGCTCTGTGTGCTCGACCGGGTGCCGCACGACCTCAGCGATCAGCAGATCTTCATCCTGCATGCGCTGGCGCGCACGGTGATGGCGAAGCTCGAAATGCGGCGTACCGACAATGCCCTCCGCCGCAGCGAGACCCGGCTGAGGCTGGCGCTCGCCGCAGCCGGCCAGGGCGATTGGGAACTCGATCTGCGCACGCTGAACCTGCAGACCTCGGAAACCTGCCGGGCGCATTTCGGCCGCGCTCCCGATCGGCGTTTCACCTACGACGAGTTGCAGGCGAGCGTTCACCCGGACGATCGCGAACGCATGCAGGCCGCGGTGGCGGGCGCCATCGCGGATAAGGTCGACTACGACATCGAGTACCGCTGCATCCGGCCGGATGGGATCGAACGGTGGATGCACATCCACGGCCGGCCGAGCTACACGGACGACGGTACTCCGCGCAGCATGGTCGGCATCTCCACCGACGTCACAGCGCGGCGCGAGATCGAGACGGCGTTGCGCGCGAGCGAAGCCCGGCTCTCGGCGAGCGAGGCGCGCCAGGCCTTCCTGCTCAAGCTGGCCGACGCGATCCGTGCGCTGACCGATCCGCATGCGATCATGTCCGCGGCGGTCGAAGCGCTGTGCCGCCATCTGAAAGTCGGCCGAACCGGCTACGGCCGGGTGCAGCCGGACGGGCGCACCATCGTGCGCGAGGTCGGCTACACCGACGGCGTCCAGCCGGCGACCGGCCCCCAGGACATGGAAGCCTTCGGCAGCGAGCTGCTGGACAAGCTGCGCGCCGGCAAGACCATCGTCGTGAGCGACGTCGCGTCCGGTACGGCGGCCGATCCTTCGGTCTGGCAGGCCGTCGGCGTCCGCGCCTTCATCGGGGTGCCGCTGGTCCGCGACGGACGGCTGATCGCGACGCTCTACGCGACCGAGAATCGAATGCGCGTCTGGACCTGGGACGAGGTCACGCTCGTCGAGGACGTCGCCGCCCGCACCTGGGATGCGGTCGAGCGTGCCGGCGCCGAGGCATCGAAGCGCGAGAGCGCCACGCGGCATCGGCAGATTCTCGACAGCACCATCGACTACGCCATCATCGCCATGGACCGCGACGGCCGCATCACCGAGTGGAACGAGGGCGCACGGCGCATCCTCGGCTGGGACGAAGCCGAAATGCTCGATCAGACCGCCGAGCGCTTCTTCACCCCTGAGGACCGCGCCAAGGGGCAGATCGAGGCCGAGATGCGTCGCGCTGCGACGACCGGAATCGGCAACGACGAACGCTGGCACCTGCGCAAGGGCGGCGAGCGCTTCTGGGCGAGCGGCGAGATGACGCCGCTGCGCGACGAAGCAGGCCAGCCCATCGGTTTCGTGAAGGTGCTCCGCGACCGCACGGCCGACCAGCTCGCGCGCGAGGCTCTGGACGAAGTACGGCAGCGCCAGGAGATCGCCCTCGATACCGGCCGCGTCGGCTTCTTCGACTGGGATGTCGAGCGGGACGTCATCGAGGGCGATGCCCGCTTCGCAGGCTTTTTCGGGCTCGATGCCGCGGCGACGGCGGCCGGCGTGCCGATGGCCGACGTCCTCGCCAGGATCCACGAAAAGGAACGGGACGGCGTCACCCGCCACATCGCGCAGACGCTGGCGTCACGAGGCGACTACACGCAGGAATACCGGGTCCGAACGGAGGGCATGGATCGCTGGCTGATGGCGCGCGGGCGCTGTTACGCCACCGCTCACGGCCGGCCGCTCCGCTATGCCGGCACGGTCATCGACGTCACCGAGCAGAAGACGACACAGGCCAGGCTTCGCGACAGTGAGGATCGCTACGGTACTCTGTTTCGCTCGATCGAGGCGGGCTTCACGATCATCGAGTTGCAGTTCGAGGGCGAACGCGCCGTCGACTACCGCTTCGTCGAGGCGAACCCAGCCTTCGAGGCGCAGACCGGCCTCGTCGGGGTCGTCGGCCGCTGGGTGAGCGAACTCGTTCCCGGCCTGGAGCAGCATTGGTTCGATACGTATGGGCGTGTTGCGACGACAGGAGAGTCGATCCGCTTCGAGAACGGCGCCTCGGCGATGGAGGAGCGCTGGTTCGACGTCTACGCTTTCCGCGTCGGCAATCCGGTCGCTCGACGGGTCGCTCTGCTGTTTACCGATATCTCGGTCCGCCGGCGCCTGGAGCTGCAGTTGCGGCGGCTCAACGAGACGCTCGAGACGCAGGTGGCCGAGCGCACCGCCGAGCGCGACCGCGTCTGGCGCAACGCCCGCGACCTGCTTGCGGTCATCGACCGGACCGGCGTCTTTCGTGCCGTGAACCCCGCCTGGGAGGCCACGCTCGGCTTCAGGTCGGACGAGATCCTCGGTCGCAACTTCCTCGATTTCCTCGCCCCCGAGGACGTGGAGCGCAGCCGGCGCGCGCATGAGATCGCCATGCTCGAAAGCCTGTCCAACTTCGAGAACCGCTACCGCCACTTCGACGGCAGCTGTCGCACCATCGCCTGGCAGACCTCGGTGGAGGGCGAACTCGTCTACGCGTATGGCCGAGACGTCACCGTCGAGCGCGAGCGCCACGCTGAGCTGACGCATGCCCAGGAGGCTTTGCGCCAGTCGCAGAAGATGGAGGCGGTCGGCCAGCTCACCGGCGGCGTCGCGCACGATTTCAACAACCTGCTGACGATCATCCGCTCTTCGGTCGACTTCCTGCGCAGGCCCGACCTGCCCGACGACCGGCGCAGGCGCTACATGGACGCTGTCTCGGACACGGTGGAGCGCGCCGCCAAGCTCACCGGGCAGCTTCTCGCCTTCGCCCGGCGGCAGGCGCTGAAACCCGAGGTGTTCGAAGTGGGCAGCCGGCTCGGCGGCGTCGCAGACATGGTCGACACCGTGACCGGCGCGCGCATCAACGTGGTGACCCACGTGCCGGACCAGCCCTGCTACATTCGGGCCGACATCAGCCAATTCGAGACCGCGCTGGTGAACATGGCCGTCAACGCCCGCGACGCCATGGACGGCGAGGGCACGCTGACCCTGCGCCTCGTCTGCTCGACGCCGATGCCGGCCTTGCGCGGCCATGCCGGCGCGCGCGGCCCCTTCGCGGCCGTCTCGCTGCATGATACCGGCTCGGGGATCGGGGCCGATGCACTCGCGCACATTTTCGAGCCGTTCTTTACGACCAAGGAGGTCGGGCGCGGCACCGGGCTCGGTTTGAGCCAGGTCTTCGGCTTCGCCAAGCAATCGGGCGGCGACGTCGCGGTGGAGAGCGAGCCCGGCACGGGCACCACCTTCACCCTGTTCCTGCCCGAGATCGAGGCGCCGGAAGGCGGCGAGTTGGCCCAGCCCCTGGAATCCGACCTGTCCTCCGACGGCACCGGACGGCGCGTGCTCGTCGTCGAGGACAATATCGAGGTCGGCCGGTTCGCCACGCAGATCCTCCAGGACCTCGGCTACGCCACCGCCTGGTCCGCCAATGCCGAGGAGGCGCTCGACTCGCTGGGCAGCGACGGCGCCGGCTTCGACGTCGTGTTTTCCGACGTGGTGATGCCCGGCATGGGCGGCGTGGCGCTTGCGGAAGAACTCCGCCGCCGCCTTCCCGAGCTGCCCGTGGTCCTCGCCTCCGGTTACAGCCACGTCCTCGCCCAGGAGGGCGCGCACGGCTTCGAGCTGCTGCACAAGCCCTACTCGGCCGAGCAGCTCTCGCGGGTCTTGCGACGGGTCAGTTCACGGGGACCGCGGGTGAAGGGGGAGTAGGCGCCCATGAGCAGCCCGCAGCCGCTGAGCGCGCGCCTCGGCGCGGCCCCTCCCCTCTCGGATCCGGACGAGGCCGAGGAGCGGTTCTCGACGATCGCGGAGGCTCTGCCGGCCACGCTTCGCACAGGCCGGCCGCGCGACCTGCTTCTGGCCCTCGCCGACCACTCGACTTTTCTCTGGACCCTCGCCTCTCGCGACCCCGACCGCCTTGCCAGCCTGTTCACGGAAGCGCCTGAGGCCGCCAACGCCCGGATCGTCGCCGACCAGCGCTCGGCAGGGCACGGATCGGACGATCTCGACGCCGTCGGCGTCCGGCTTCGCACCAACCGGAGCGAGCACGCATTGCTGGTCGCACTCGCCGATATCGGCGGCGTCTGGCCGGTGAAGGCCGTGACCGAGGCCTTGTCGGATTTCGCCGACGCCTCGGTCTCGGCCGCCGCCGACGCGATGTTGCTTCAGGCCGCCACCGCCGGGCGGTTCCTGCCGTCCGATCCCAAAAACCCGCAGGCGGGCTCCGGCCTCGTCCTGCTCGGCCTGGGTAAGCTCGGCGGTCGCGAGCTCAACTATTCGAGCGACATCGACCTGATCGTGCTGTTCGACGCCGAGGCCGCCCCGCTCAAGGAGGGGCTGGAGCCGACGCCGTTCTTCTCGCGGCTGGCGCAGGGCATGGCGAAGCTCCTGCAGGAGCGCACCGCCGAAGGCTACGTCCACCGCGTCGATTACCGCCTGCGGCCGGATCCCGGCTCGACGCCGACGGCACTGAGCCTGGACTCCGCTTATCACTACTACGAGAGCACCGGGCAGAACTGGGAACGCGCCGCCTTCATCAAGGCGCGACCGATCGCCGGCGACATTCCGGCCGGCGAGCGCTTCCTCGCCGACCTGACGCCCTTCGTCTGGCGCAAATACTTCGATTTCGCGGCCATCGCCGACGTCCACGCCATGAAGCGGCAGATCCATGCCGTGCGCGGCCACGAGGCGCTGGCGGTCGCCGGCCATGACATCAAGCTCGGGCGCGGAGGCATCCGCGAGATCGAGTTTTTCGTGCAGACGCAGCAGCTGGTATTTGGGGGCCGTCGGCCGGCGCTTCGCGGACGCGGCACCATCCCGATGCTGTCGGCCCTGCACGACGACGGCTGGATCTCGGAGCAAGCCCGCGACGAGCTCGGCGCCGCCTACGGCTTCCTGCGGACCGTCGAGCACCGCCTGCAGATGGTGCGCGACGAGCAGACCCAGCGCCTGCCCGCAGATGACGGGGAGCTGGAACGCTTTGCCCACTTCGCCGGCTACGAGACCCGAAAGGACTTCGAAGAGGCGCTGCTCGGCCACGCCCGGCGGGTGCAGGGGCATTACGCGCTACTGTTCGAGGCGGGGCCGGACCTGTCGTCGGAGATCGGCGATCTGGTCTTCTCGGGCTCCAATGACGATCCGGCAACGCTGGAGACCCTGCGAAAGCTCGGCTTCCGCGAGCCGGAGCGGGTGGCCGAGACCGTGCGCGGCTGGCATTTCGGGCGACGCTCGGCCGTGCGCAGCAGCCGCGCCCGCGAGGTCCTGACCGAGCTGGTTCCGGCGCTGCTCAAGTCGCTCGCCGGCACGCCCGATCCGGATGCCGCCCTCGACAATCTCGACCGGGCCTTCGCCCGCATGCCCGCTGCCGTCGAACTGCTGACGATCCTGCGCGAACGCGAGCGCCTGCGCACGCTCTTCGCCGACCTCGTCGGCAGCGCGCCGCGCCTCGCCGACATCGTCGCCTTCAGCCCGCACGTGCTCGATGCGGTGATCGACCCCGGCTTCGTCGAGCCGACGACCGACGCGGCCGAGATCGCTGCGCATTATCGCGGCCTCGTCGGCGAGCCCGACAGCCACGAAACCTTCCTCGATCGCTCGCGCGACGCGGCGCGCCAGCTTCGCTTCGTCACCGGCGCGCGGCTGCTCTCCGGCATCCTCACGCCCGAGGGTGGCGGCCGGGCCTTCTCAGCGATCGCCGATGCCGCCGTCGCGAGCTCGCTCGAAGAAGTCGCCGGGCATTTCGAGGCCGAGCACGGCCCCGTCCCGGGCGGGCGCATGGCGGTGCTCGGCTTCGGCCGACTCGGCTCGCACCAGCTCACGGCGGAGTCCGATCTCGACCTCGTGGTGCTCTACGATTTCGACGCCGACAGCCGCGCGAGCACCGGAAGACGCCCGCTGGATGCGGCGGTGTACTTCAATCGGCTGACGCAACGCCTCGTCGCGGCGCTCACCGCCCCGACCCGGCGCGGCAGCCTCTACGAGGTCGACCTGCGCCTGCGTCCCGGCGGTGGCCAGGGCTCCGTCGCCACGCAGTTCCGGAGTTTCCGTGCCTATCAGGGTGAGGAAGCCGAATTGTGGGAGCACATGGCCCTCACCCGCGCCCGCGTCGTCGCCGGGGACTCGGGCCTCGCCGAAGAGGCGACCGGGGTGATCCGCGACGCGCTGATGCAGACGCGCGACCCGAAGATCGTGAGCCGCGAAGTCCGCGCGATGCGTGCCCTCATCTCGAAGGAGAAGGGCGACGACGGTCCCCTCGACCTCAAGCTCGCGCCCGGCGGCCTCCTCGACCTCGACTTCCTGGCACAGGCCCTGGTGCTCGGCCATGCCGGCGCAATGCCGGACCTGATCGGCCTCGACGCGCCCGCCGTGTTCCACTTCGCGGCGGAGCACGATCTGCTGGCGGCCGGCGATTGCGAAACCCTCGTGGCGGCCTACCGTCTGCTCGACGATGTCCATCACTGGCAGCGCCTGATGGTCGAGGGCGATCCGACGACGGCCACGCCCGTGGCGCTGGCCCGCCTCGCCCGCGCGGTGAACCTGCCGGATGCGCAGGCGTTGGGGACGCAGTTGGAGACCGAGCGGAAGGCCGTGCGGCGGCTGTTCGAGGCATTGCTCAAGGCGGGGCGCTGAGCGCGTTGTACCGAGAGGGGGTCCGGTGTAGCCGAGAGGCCTATTCGACGTTCATCGGCAACCCCAACGCTCCTCATGCTGAGGTGCCGAAGTGAAGCGGAGGCTTCGAAGCACCCACGACGGTCCTCCCAACGGAAACCCCGCTTGGGAGATACGGTCAGGGGTGCTCCGAGGCTCCTTCGGAGCACCTCAGCATGAGGGTCGTTGGGGATTGCCAATCACGGCGGAGCCAACCGTCGGCGAGACCACCCCGACCGCCCCGAGGCCCCATGACCTTCCGCTCCGGCAACCCGGCCGTCGACCGCTACATCACGGAGGACTACGAGAGCGTGCGCGGCATGTCCTCGCGCTTCGCGGCGACGATCTGTGCGCACGTGATCCGCCGGCAGACCGACCTCGGCATTGCGGGGCACTTCGCCGAGATCGGCACCTTCGAGGGCCGGTTCTTCATCGCCATGGCGCTCGGGCTGGCGCCCGGCGAACGGGCGCTCGGCATCGACACGTTCGACTGGCCCGATGCCGGCATCGTCGATCGGTTTCACGGCCACTGCGCCCGGCTCGGGCTAGCCGAGGACCGCGTCGTCGCGATCAAGGCCGCCGCCCGCGACCTCACCGACGGGGACGTCGCGCAGGCGCTCGGCGGCCCGGTGCGCTTCTGGCACATCGACGGCGACCACACCCCGAAGAGCCTCACCGCCGATCTCGACCTCGTCGTGCAGAGCCTGCACCCCCAGGGCATCCTCTGCCTCGACGACATGCTGCACCCGGGCTACCCGCTCCTGATCGTGGCGGTCCACGCTTGGCTCGCGCGCCATCCCGAGATGCGGATACTCGCCGTGATCGACCGCGAGGACATCGTCGCGGCGGCCAAGGTGATGATCTGCCGAGCCGATGCCGTCGACCTCTACGGGCAGGACCTTGTCGATGCCTTCCCGGCCCATCATTGGAAGCTCGGATCCGACTGGGGCGACTATTTCGCGGTCGTGCTGACCCCCAACCCGCGGCTGGCCGTGGTGGAGTAGGCAAGCTCTTCCCGTCATCGCGAGCGCAGCGAAGCGATCCAGGGCCGAGGCGCCGACCGTCGCGGGCGTGGCCCTGGATCGCTTCGCCTCCGGCTCGCGATGACGGGATGGGCATTGAACAGCGCCGCTCTTTCGGATGCGTCCCCCGATATTTACCTCTATAAGCCCGCCCAACGCCGGCTGACGGTGCCGTTCCGGCATCTCGCGGGCGACACTTTCGTAGTCCGCAGGTTCACGATGCTCGGTGCATTCGCCAAGAAGATTTTCGGCTCGGCCAACGACCGTCGGGTCAAGGGCTTCCGTCCCCGTGTCGACCAGATCAACAAGCTGGAGCCGGAAATCGCGGCGCTGACCGACGATCAGCTGCGTGAACGCACCCTGGCCCTGAAGGCCGAGGTCGCCGCCGGCAAGAGCCTCGACGACGTCCTGGTCCCGACCTTCGCCCTGGTGCGCGAGGCGGCCAAGCGCGTTCTCGGCCAGCGCCACTTCGACGTGCAGCTCATGGGCGGCATGGTGCTCCACGAGAGCGGCATCGCCGAGATGAAGACCGGCGAGGGCAAGACCCAGGTGGCGACGCTCGCCGTCGTGCTCAACGCGCTCTCGGGCAAGGGCGTCCACGTCGTCACCGTGAACGACTACCTGGCCTCGCGCGACGCCGAGTGGATGGGCCGGATTTACAACTTCCTGGGGCTGACCGTCGGCACCATCGTGCACGGGCTCGACGACGACCAGCGCAAGGAAAGCTACGCCTGCGACATCACCTACGGGACCAACAACGAGTTCGGCTTCGACTATCTTCGCGACAACATGAAGTACGAGCTCTCGCAGATGGCGCAGCGGGGGCATAACTTCGCGATCGTCGACGAGGTCGACTCGATCCTGGTGGACGAGGCGCGCACGCCGCTGATCATCTCCGGCCCGGTGGACGACCGCTCCGAGCTCTACATGGCCGTCGACGCGGTGATGCCGCAGTTGGAGCGCGAGCATTACGACCTCGACGAGAAGCAGCGCACCGTCTCGCTGACGGAATCCGGAAACGAGTTCATGGAGGAGGCCCTGCGCGAGGCGGGCATCCTCAAGGAGGGCGACCTCTACGACGCGCACAACGTCACGATCGTCCACCACGTCACGCAGGCGCTGCGCGCCCACACCCTGTTCACCCTGGACAAAGACTACATCGTCAAGAACGACGAGGTGGTGATCATCGACGAGTTCACCGGCCGCATGATGCAGGGCCGGCGCTACTCGGAGGGCCTGCACCAGGCGCTCGAGGCCAAGGAGCGGGTCACGATCCAGCCCGAGAACCAGACTCTCGCCTCGATCACCTTCCAGAATTATTTTCGACTTTACAATAAGTTGGCGGGAATGACCGGTACGGCCGCGACCGAAGCCGACGAGTTCGCGGAGATCTACAAGCTCGACGTGGTCGAGATCCCGACGAACCGCCCGGTCGAGCGCGTCGACGAGGACGATCAGGTCTACCGCACGGTCCAGGAAAAATACGACGCGATCATCCAGGAGATCGACAAGGCGCATGAGCGCCATCAGCCGGTCCTCGTCGGCACCGGCTCGATCGAGAAGTCGGAGCTGATCGGCGAGATGCTGACGAAGCACGGCTACACGCTGCTCGACTACTCGGACCCGAACGCGCTGACCGACGTCTACAAGGCCGCCCGCGAGAACCGGGTGACCAAGCGCTTCGCCGTGTTGAACGCCCGCTTCCACGAGCAGGAGGCCTACATCGTCGCCGAGGCCGGCGTGCCGGGCGCCATCACCATCGCCACCAACATGGCCGGCCGCGGCACCGACATCAAACTCGGCGGCAACCTCGACATGCGCATCGAGAAGGAGCTCGCGGAGCTCGCGGACGGCCCCGAGCGCGACGCCGCCATCGAGGCGCTGAAGGCCGAGATCGCCGAGAATCGCGAAAAGGTGCTGAACTCGGGCGAGAAGGCCAACCCCGAGGTCGGCCTGAAGAAGGACCTGCCGGGCGGCCTCTACATCGTCGGCACCGAGCGCCACGAGTCTCGCCGCATCGACAACCAGCTCCGCGGCCGTTCCGGCCGCCAGGGCGATCCCGGCCGCTCGAAGTTCTTCCTGTCGCTGCAGGACGACCTGATGCGGATCTTCGGTTCGGACCGCATGGACGGCATGTTGACGCGGCTGGGCCTGGAGCAGGGCGAGGCGATCATCCACCCCTGGATCAACAAGGCCATCGAGAAGGCGCAGCAGAAGGTCGAGGCACGCAACTTCGACATGCGCAAGAACGTGCTCAAGTACGACAACGTCATGAACGACCAGCGCAAGGTCGTGTTCGAGCAGCGCCGCGACCTGATGGGCCAGGACAGCGTGCGCGAGACGGTCGACGAGATGCGCGAAGGCGTGATCGACGACCTCGTCGCGCTGCACGTGCCCGAGAACGCCTATGCCGAGCAGTGGGACATCGCGGGGCTGAAGGAGCGCACGCAGGAGGTGCTGAACCTCGACCTGCCGGTGCAGGACTGGGCGGCCGAGGAGGGCATCGCCGACGAGGAGATGCGCGAGCGCCTGAAGAAGGCGGGCGAGGAATCCTATGCCGCGCGCACCGAGAAGAACACGCCCGAGGTGATGACCTATGTCGAGAAACAGGTCGTGCTGCAGACCCTCGACCACCTCTGGCGCGAGCACCTCGTCACCCTCGACCACCTGCGTCAGGTCATCGGCTGGCGCGGATTCGCCCAGCGCGACCCGCTGAACGAGTACAAGTCGGAAGCCTTCGACCTCTTCAACGGCCTCGTCACGGCGCTCCGCGAGCAGGTCACCGGTCAGCTCTCGCGCATCGAGATCATGTATCAGGATCCGGAGGGTGCAGACGGCACCTCGGCGAGCTTCGAGCAGGCCGGGCTCGGCCAGCCGCAGCTTCCGCCGATGTTCGCCCAGCATCTCGATCCCGTCACCGGCGAGAACGAGTTCGGCCGCGGCGGCTCCGGCAGCGATGGCGGCGGCGGTCCGGCCTATGGCTACGCCGCACGCGACCTGTCGGCGGACACGGCCGTGCTCGAACGCAACCCCGACGACAGCACCACCTGGGGAAAGGTCGGCCGCAACGAGCCCTGCCCGTGCGGCTCGGGCAAGAAGTACAAGCACTGCCACGGGCGGTTCGAGAGCGAGGCCTGAACAGCGCCGATGGCGCAATCGGGCATCGTCTACGGCGTCGAGCCGAACCTGAGCGCGGCCGAGTTCCGCCGCGTCCTCGTCGCCTCCGGGCTCGATGCCCGCCGCCCGGCCGGGGATCCCGACCGGTTGGAGCGCATGCTGCGTGGTGCGAACCTGATCGTCACGGCCCGCGCCTACACACCGGAACGCGCTCTCCTCGGCGTCGCGCGGGTGATCACCGACTTCGCCTACTGCGCCTACGTGTCGGACCTCGCCGTCGCTCGTCCGCAGCAGGGCAGCGGCATCGGCCGAGGCCTGCTCGACGCGGTCCGGAAGCAGGTCGGCCCGGAGGTCGCGGTGATCCTGATCGCGGCGCCCGGGATCGAGACGTACTACGACGGGATCGGCATGAGCCGGGTAGCGCATGCGTTCAGGTTCGACCGGGAACGGTAGTTCCGAGCCCTGCCCGAATCCGTCGTATTCTCAAGCTCCGGACGCCGCGATCACCCCGGTTGCCCAGCCGGCACCAGGATCGGCGACGGGATCCGTGCCCGCACCTTCCGCACCTGCCGCACCGTCACCGGCCGATAGAGCTGCTTCGTCGCATCGATGACGTGCAGCCCCGCGAAGGGCAGCGACAGGCTGGTGCCGAGCCACTCCCAGGTTCCGGCTGTCTGCAGCATCAGCCGGGTGCGGACCGGCGGCATATAGAGCGTCTCGGCCCAGCCCTCCGGCGAGAACAACGTGTCGCGCATCAGCCGGCTGAGCTGCGAGCGGCTGTAGGGCTGGCCGTGGCCGAACGGGGTCGCATCGCGCCGCGCCCAGACCCCGGTGCGGTTCGGGACGACGAGGATCATGCGGCCGCCTGGCGTCAACACCCGCCAGACGTCGGCCAGCAACTCGCTCGGGCTCTCGACGCCCTCGAGTGCGTGGACGAGGATGACGCGGTCGACCGCGGCTTCGGGCAGCGGCATCATGGTCGGGTCGGCGAGCGCCGTGATCGAGCGGCCGGTGGCGGGCCAGTTCACTACGCCTTGCGTCGCCGGCATGAAGGCGAGGGTGCGCTCGGCGATGTAGTGGACCGGCCCGAGATACGGCGTCACGTAGCCGAGGCCGAGGATGCGGAGGCCGGAAACCGAGCCGAGAAACCCCTCGATCGCCCGCGCCACGAAGCGGTGCGTGACGAGGCCGAGCGGGCTCGCATAGAAGGCCCGCAGATCATTGACGTCGAGACGCATCGGGACGGGTTCCGGCACGGCCGGTTTCCTCTGCCGGACAGCTTGGGTGCACCTCGCAAAACTCCCGACCGCCGGAAGTTCACCCGATGCCCTCGACAGCGCAGCGGGAGTTTCGTGAGAGACACTCGGCATGAATGGGGATTGCCCGCTACGTGGGCAAGCGCGGCCGGCCTGATGGATCGGAACTGCGGTGGGCAACGGCCCGTTCTCCCGCACAATCCGCATTCGTCGCAAGGACGCGAGGCCTCATGAGCGCTGACGGACCCGAGATCCGCACCTTTCTCTGCCGCAGCGACAACATCGGCGTGCTGATCCGCGATCCCGCAACAGGAGCGTGCGCCGCCATCGACGTACCGGATGCCGAGCCGGTGCTGGCCGCCCTCGATGAGGCCGGTTGGACGCTCACCGATATCCTCGTGACCCACCGGCACGGCGACCATGTCGCGGGCATTCCCGAGGTGAAGGCGCGCACCGGTGCCAAGGTTACGGCACCTGCGAAGGCCGGCAATGCCGTGCCGGACGTGGATCGCTCAATCGCCGAAGGCGACCGGGTCGAAGTCGGCATGCTGGAGGCAGAGGTCTGGGAGACGCCCGGCCATTGCGCCGACCACGTCAGCTATATCTTTCGGAATGCCGGCGTCGCGTTCGCCGGCGACACGCTGTTTACCCTCGGCTGCGGCCGGGTGATGGAGGCCGAACCCGAGACGCTGTGGCACTCGCTGGAACGCTTCCTCGTCCTGCCGGACGCCATGAAAGTCTATAGCGGTCACGACTACGTGCTCGCCAATGCACGCTTCGCCCTTGCTGCCGATCCCGGCAATGCCGCATTGCAAGAGCGGATGGCAGAGGCCGAGCGACTCAAGGCTGAAGGCGGATTTCTGATACCCTCCACGATGGCTGCGGAGAAGGCGACGAACCCTTTCCTGCGCGCCGCAGAACCGGACCTCGCCCGCGCGGTCAAACTCGATCCGGGCACCGATCCCGAGAAGGTATTCACGGCACTCCGGGCCTGGAAGAACCGGTTCTGAGCGAAGTCGTCGGCACCGAGCCGCAGCTTGGCCGGGGGCACCCCTTGCCTGACGCGCTGCGAGATGCATGAAGCCGTCCCATCGGCCCGGACCGATCCAGCGTCCTCGGCCCCAACCACGAACCCTATGAGCATCGCGTGATCTTTCCAGCCACCACGGCTTTCTTCGCAGGCCTGCTCGGTCTCCTCTTCGTCGGCCTGAGCGTTTGGGTCGTGGCCGGACGCGTCTCGGACGACGTCCTCTTCGGCAGCGGCGACAACCCGCTCCAGAAGCGCATTCGGAGCCATGGCAACTTCTCGGAATTCGTGCCGTTCGCGCTGCTGCTGATCGCCTTCCTCGAAGCCGGGGGCACCAAGCACTGGATCGTCCAGGCGCTCCTGGTCGTGCTGCTCATCGGCCGGATCCTCCATCCGTTCGGCATGTTCGCGCCCAAGAACTCCCCGCAGCAATTCGCCTGCCGCGGCGGCGGGATCATCTCGACGCTGCTCGTGCTTCTGATCTCGGCTGTCCTGCTGCTGGTCTGAGCGGGCGCGGCTCGCTTAACGCTTGCCAAAGCCGAGCCCAACGCGGAGGCTTGGGGTCAAGGCTGGGGAGGCTCGTCAGCGGATTTCATGCAGCCGGCCGCAACCATCCAGGCACACCGTGAGGCGGGCGCCGAACTGCCGGACGAACCCGAGCGGGTCGAGGGTCCGACCGCAACCCGGTTGCCGCCGCGTTCGCAACGTCTCAGCGGACCGGCTGTCCGGGCGCGGCCGACGCCCGTCTCGACCGACGTCCGGTTGCTGGCCATCGCCTCCGACCACCTCGCCCGGCTCGGCCCGAAGGGCGTGACCGTCGTGGCGGTCGCGGCCGAAGCCGGGATGACCCACGCCAACGTCTACCGCTACTTTCCCTCGAAGGACGCACTGCTCGATGCGGTTGCCGGGCGCTGGCTGCGCGACGTCGAGGCCCGGCTCGCCGGGATCGCCGATGCGCCCGACCCGGCCGACGACAAGATCGAGCGCCTGCTGACCGCGCTGAGCCTGACCCAACGGAAAGCGCTCACGGACGAGCCGAACGTCTTCGCCGTGCATCTCGATGCCACCGTGGCGTCGCGCCCGATCGCCCGCCGGCATCGAGGCCGCCTGCGCATCCTGGTCGAGCGCGTGGTCGACGAGGGCATCGGTACCGGCACCTTCGTAGCCCGCGATCGCGAGCGCGCCATCGCCTGCATCTTCGACGCCAGCTACCGTTTCACCCACCCGCTGGCCATCCAACAGGACGCCGACGTGCCGCGCGACCTGCTGGAAGCGCGACTCGGAGCGGTGATCCAGGCAATCCAGCGCATGCTGCGTTCGGGAATGTTCTGATCCGGCAAAAGGCTGAGTGACAGATCACGCAGTCTGTCACTGTCATGTTTTTGTTGCGACGCCGTTTCGGCACCGCACCTAAAGCTCTCATTTCATTGCGGTTTCAGGAGAAATTGCCGACGAACCGCCGCGAATTCGGTCGTCGGGACCACCCTTCGGGTCCGCCGACTTCGGGTTGAAGCAGCATGGCTTTTCCTCCAAACCAACGCCCGCAACAGGACCGGCCTGTCAGACGCGACGATCCGGGAGGATTTCGATCCCCCGCGGGAGCCTGACGAGCCGTCACAGGCATCGGAGGCTCTTCGCACATGGCACGCAGCAAGATCGCGCTCATCGGCGCCGGACAGATCGGCGGAACGCTCGCGCATCTCGCCGGCCTCAAGGAACTCGGCGACGTCGTATTGTTCGACATCGTCGACGGCGTGCCCCAGGGCAAGGCGCTCGATATCGCCGAGTCGGCCCCGGTCGACGGCTTCGACGCCAAGTACTCGGGCGCCAGCGACTATTCCGCGATTGCCGGCGCGGACGTGGTGATCGTCACAGCCGGCGTGCCGCGCAAGCCCGGCATGAGCCGCGACGACCTGATCGGCATCAACTTGAAGGTGATGGAAGCCGTCGGCACCGGCATCAAGCAGCACGCGCCCGACGCCTTCGTGATCTGCATCACCAACCCGCTCGACGCGATGGTCTGGGCCCTGCAGAAGTTTTCGGGCCTCCCGACCAACAAGGTCGTCGGCATGGCCGGCGTGCTCGACTCTGCCCGCTTCCGTCACTTCCTCGCCGAAGAGTTCAAGGTCTCGGTCGAGGACGTCACCGCCTTCGTGCTCGGCGGCCACGGCGACGACATGGTGCCGCTGACCCGCTACTCGACGGTGGCCGGCGTGCCGCTGACCGATCTGGTCAAGCTCGGCTGGACCACTCAGGAGAAGCTCGACGCCATGGTCGAGCGGACCCGCAAGGGTGGCGGCGAGATCGTCAACCTGCTCAAGACCGGTTCCGCCTTCTACGCCCCGGCAGCCTCGGCCATCGCCATGGCCGAGAGCTACCTGCGCGACAAGAAGCGCGTCCTGCCCTGCGCCGCCTATCTCGACGGCCAGTACGGCATCGACGGCATGTATGTCGGCGTACCGGTGGTGATCGGGGAGAACGGCGTCGAGCGCGTACTCGAAGTGACCTTCGACGAGGCCGAGAAGGCGATGTTCGAGAAGTCGGTCGGCGCTGTGAAGACGCTGATCGCGGCCTGCAAGGATGTGAACCCGGCTCTCGCCTGACGGCAAGCGATGTCATCCCGGGGCCGCGAAGCGGAACCCGGGATCCAGAAACACAGGTGGCGTTCCAGCATACCGCGACGGCGGTTCTGGATTCCGGGTTCGCCTTCGGCGCCCCGGAATGACGGAGAGGATCTTCGATGAACATCCACGAATACCAGGCCAAAGCCGTCCTCAAGGAGTTCGGCCTGCCCGTTTCCCGCGGCGTCCCGATCTTCAAGCCCGAGGAGGCGGAAGCCGCCGCGAAGGAACTCGGCGGCCCGGTCTGGGTGGTGAAGTCGCAGATCCATGCGGGCGGGCGCGGCAAGGGCACCTTCAAGGGCGCGCCCGAGGGCGCCAAGGGCGGCGTGCGCGTCACCAAGTCGATCGACGAGGTGAAGCAATATGCCGGCGAAATGCTCGGGCAGACGCTGGTCACGATTCAGACCGGCCCCGCCGGCAAGCAGGTCAACCGCCTCTACATCGAGGAAGGCGCGCAGATCGCCGCCGAGTTCTACCTGTCGATGCTGGTCGATCGCGAGACCGGACAGGTCGCCTTCGTCGTCTCGACGGAAGGCGGCATGGACATCGAGACGGTCGCCCACGACACGCCCGAGAAGATCGTCACCTTCTCGGTCGATCCGGCCACCGGCATCATGCCCCATCACGGCCGCGCGGTCGCGAAGGCGCTGGGCCTCACCGGTCCACAGGCCAAGGAAGCCGGCGAACTCACCACCAAGCTCTACGCGGCCTTCACGGCCAAGGACATGAGCATGCTGGAGATCAATCCGCTGGTACTCACCGGCGACGGCCATCTCAAGTGCCTCGACGCCAAGATCTCCTTCGATTCGAACGCCCTTTATCGGCACCCCGACGTCGTCGCGCTGCGCGACGAGACCGAGGAGGACGCCAAGGAAATCGAGGCCTCCAAGTACGACCTCGCCTACATCGCCCTCGACGGCACCATCGGCTGCATGGTCAACGGCGCCGGCCTCGCCATGGCGACCCTCGACATCATCAAGCTCTACGGCGAGGAGCCCGCGAACTTCTTGGATGTCGGCGGTGGCGCGTCTGAAGAAAAGGTCACCGCGGCCTTCAAGATCATCACCGCCGACCCGCAGGTGAAGGGCATCCTCGTCAACATCTTCGGCGGGATCATGAAATGCGACGTCATTGCCCGCGGCGTGATCGCGGCGGTGAAGGCGGTCGGCCTCGAAGTGCCGCTGGTGGTGCGTCTCGAAGGCACCAACGTCGAGCAGGGCAAGGACATCATCCGCAATTCGGGGCTCAACGTGATCCCCGCCGATGATCTGGACGATGCCGCGCAGAAGATCGTCGCCGCCGTGAAGAAGGGCTGAGCCGAAACCATGTCCATCCTCATCGACGCGAACACCAAGGTCATCTGCCAGGGCTTCACCGGCAAGAACGGCACCTTCCATTCCGAGCAGGCCATCGCCTACGGAACGAAGATGGTCGGTGGCACATCGCCGGGTAAGGGCGGCGCGACCCATCTCGGTCTGCCGGTCTTCGACACGGTCGCCGAGGCGCGCGAGGCCACGGGTGCCGAGGCCTCCGTCGTCTACGTGCCGCCGCCCGGCGCCGCCGACGCAATCTGCGAGGCGATCGCAGCCGAGATCCCGCTGATCGTCTGCATCACGGAGGGCATTCCGGTGCTCGACATGGTGCGCGTCAAGCGCGCCCTCGAAGGCTCGAAGTCCCGCCTGATCGGGCCGAACTGCCCCGGCGTCGTCACGGCCGGCGAATGCAAGATCGGCATCATGCCGGCCAACATCTTCAAGCCCGGCTCCGTCGGCATCGTCTCGCGCTCCGGCACGCTGACCTACGAGGCGGTGTTCCAGACCACCACCGCGGGCCTGGGCCAGACCACGGCCGTCGGCATCGGCGGCGATCCGGTCAAGGGCACCGAGTTCATCTCGATGCTCGAACTGTTCCTCGCCGACGACAAGACCCAGTCGATCGTGATGATCGGCGAGATCGGCGGCTCGGCCGAGGAAGAGGCGGCGCAGTTCCTGGCCGATGAGGCCAAGCGCGGCCGCAAGAAGCCCATGGTCGGCTTCATCGCCGGCCGCACCGCGCCTCCGGGCCGCCGCATGGGCCATGCCGGCGCGATTATCTCCGGCGGCAAGGGCGGCGCCGAGGACAAGATCGCGGCGATGGAACGGGCCGGCATCCGCGTCTCGCCCTCCCCGGCGCGGCTCGGCTCCACCCTCGTCGAGGTCTTGAAGGGCTGAAGGTTGCCTGCGCGCCTGTGTTGCAGCGCACGCAATACCGCAAGGCCCATGTAGGAGACCGGGGATGAGGGCATCCCCGGTGCGAAAGAGAGGCGGTCGCATCGGCGGCCGAGTTTGAGGACACCAAGCGATGGCACGCCAGGACGCGAACGACGCCTTCCTCGAAACCTCGTTCCTGTACGGCG
This sequence comes from Methylobacterium haplocladii, assembly GCF_007992175.1. Classification (GTDB taxonomy): domain Bacteria; phylum Pseudomonadota; class Alphaproteobacteria; order Rhizobiales; family Beijerinckiaceae; genus Methylobacterium; species Methylobacterium haplocladii. The sequence continues at coordinate 88,574 of NZ_BJZT01000004.1, forward strand.
GCAACGCCGCCTATATCGAGGAACTCCAGGCGGCCTACGCCCGCGATCCGAACTCCGTCGATCCCGAGTGGCAGCGCTTCTTCAAGGACCTCGGCGAGGACGACGGCCTCGTCGAGAAGAATGCGGCCGGCGCCTCCTGGGAGAAGCCGAACTGGCCGATCGCACAGAACGGCGAGATCGTCTCGGCGCTGGACGGCGATTGGGGCGCCCTCGAAAAAGCGGTCGGCGACAAGATCCAGGCCCGCGCGGGCAAGCCCGCCGACCCCGCCGCCAAGGGCGCAGAGATCGTCGCCAAGACCGGCGTCTCGGTCGAGCAGGCGACCAAGGATTCGGTGCGTGCGATCATGCTGATCCGCGCCTACCGCATGCGCGGCCACCTCCACGCCAAGCTCGATCCGCTGGGTCTCTCCAAGCGCGGCGACCACGAGGAGCTGCACCCGCAGCATTATGGCTTCCAGGAAGCCGACCAGGACCGCCCGATCTTCCTCGACAACGTGCTCGGGATGGAATTCTCGACGATCCGCGAGATCGTGAAGATCCTGGAGCGCACCTACTGCCAGACGCTCGGCGTCGAGTTCATGCACATCTCCGATCCGGAGGAGAAAGCCTGGATCCAGGAGCGCATCGAGGGCAAGGACAAGGAGATCTCCTTCACCCCCGAAGGCCGGCGCGCGATCCTGAACAAGCTGATCGAGGCCGAAGGCTTCGAGAAGTTCCTCGACACCAAGTACACCGGCACCAAGCGCTTCGGCCTCGACGGCGGCGAGTCCATCGTCCCGGCACTGGAGCAGATCATCAAGCGCGGCGGCGCGCTGGGCGTCGAGGAGATCGTGCTCGGCATGGCCCATCGCGGCCGGCTGAACATCCTCACGAACGTGATGGCCAAGCCCTTCCGAGCGGTGTTCAACGAGTTCAAGGGCGGCTCGGCCAACCCGGCCGAGGTCGAAGGCTCGGGCGACGTGAAGTACCATCTCGGCGCCTCGTCGGACCGCGCCTTCGACGACAATCACGTCCACCTGTCGTTGACCGCCAACCCGTCCCACCTCGAGATCGTCGATCCGGTGGTGCTCGGTAAGGTGCGCGCCAAGCAGGACCAGCTTGCCAAGCCGAACGTCGAGCGCCGCAAGGTGCTGCCGCTGCTGATCCACGGCGATGCGGCCTTCGCCGGCCAGGGCGTGGTCGCCGAATGCCTGGGACTGTCGGGCTTGAAGGGTCACCGCACCGGCGGCTCGATCCACTTCATCATCAACAACCAGATCGGCTTCACCACCGATCCGCGCTATTCGCGCTCCTCGCCCTACCCGTCCGACGTGGCAAAGATGGTGGAAGCGCCGATCCTCCATTGCAACGGCGACGACCCGGAAGCCGTGACCTTCGCGGCGAAGGTCGCGACGGAGTACCGCCAGAAATTCGGCAAGCCCGTCGTCATCGACATGCAGTGCTACCGGCGCTTCGGCCACAATGAGGGCGACGAGCCGGCCTTCACGCAGCCGAAGATGTACCAGCTGATCCGCAAGCATCCGACGGTGCTGGAAACCTACGGGAAGAAGCTCGTCGAGCGCGGCGACCTGACGAAAGATCAGCTCGACGCCCGCAAGGCCGAGTTCCGGGCGATCCTCGACAACGAGCTCGATGTCGCCGGCAGCTACAAGGCCAACAAGGCCGACTGGCTCGACGGCCGCTGGTCCGGCTTCAAGTCGGTGCGCGAGGACGTCGACGACCCCCGCCGCGGCCAGACCGGCGTGCCGGAGGCGACCCTGCGCGAGATCGCGCAGAAGATCACCACGCCGCCGCCGGGCTTCCAGCTGCACCGCACGATCCAGCGCTTCTTCGACAACCGCGCCAAGGCGGTGGAGACCGGCCAGGGCATCGATTGGGCGACCGCCGAGGCGCTGGCGCTGGGCTCGATCCTGATCGAAGGCAACCGCGTCCGGTTTTCCGGCCAGGACGTCGAACGCGGCACCTTCTCGCAGCGCCACGCCGTGGTGATCGACCAGGAGAACGAGCAGCGCTACACGCCGCTGAATTCCGTGAAGGAGGGTCAGGCTCGCATCGAGGTAATCAACTCGATGCTGTCGGAGGAGGCCGTGCTCGGCTTCGAATACGGCTATTCGGCCGCCGAGCCGAACGCGCTGGTGCTGTGGGAGGCGCAGTTCGGCGACTTCGCCAACGGCGCGCAGGTCGTCATCGACCAGTTCATCTCATCCGGCGAGCGCAAGTGGCTGCGCATGTCCGGCCTCGTGATGCTGCTGCCGCACGGCTACGAGGGCCAGGGGCCCGAGCACTCCTCCGCCCGTCTGGAGCGGTATCTCCAGATGTGCGCCGAGGACAACATGCAGGTCGCCAACTGCACGACGCCCTCGAACTACTTCCACATCCTGCGCCGCCAGCTGAAGCGCGACTTCCGCAAGCCGCTGATCCTGATGACGCCGAAATCCCTTTTGCGCCACAAGCGCGCCGTCTCCCGGCTCTCCGAGATCTCGGAGGACTCGACCTTCCACCGCGTGCTCTGGGACGATGCCGAGCATGAGGATGGCGGGATCAAGCTCGTCAAGGACGACAAGATCCGTCGCGTCGTGCTCTGCTCGGGCAAGGTCTATTACGACCTGTTCGACGAGCGCGAGAAGCGCGGCGTCAACGACGTCTACCTGATGCGGGTCGAGCAGCTCTATCCGTTCCCGCTCAAGGCGCTCGCCAACGAGATGAGCCGCTTCCGCAACGCGGAGGTGGTCTGGTGCCAGGAGGAGCCCAAGAACATGGGCGCCTGGGCCTTCGTCGACGACTACCTCGAATGGGTGCTCGGACAGGCCGGGTCTTCGGTGAAGCGGGCGCGCTACGTCGGCCGACCAGCCTCGGCCTCCACCGCCGTCGGTCTGATGTCGAAGCATATCGCGCAGCTTCAGGCCTTCCTCAACGAGGCTCTGACGGTCTGAGCATGGCCTACTTCCTGCTCAGGCTTTCCCCGCCGCGCTCGAGCTTCCCGTTCGACGCGACGGAGGTGGAGAAGGCGCTGTTCGCGGAGCATGCCGGCTACTGGCTCGATAAGGCTGGGCGAGGGGAGGCCATCGCGGTCGGTCCGGTCTTCGATGCCACCGGGACTTGGGGCCTCGCGCTCGTCGAGGCCGAGAACGAATCCGAAGCGAACCGGCTCGGCGAGGCCGATCCCGTCATCCGGGCGGAGGCTGGTTTCGCCTACACGATCGCCTCGATCCCATCCCTGATTCTGCGGCAGCCATGATGCCTGTCCGCACCCTGAGTTCCAGAGGAGGTCCCCGCGCAGGGGGCAATTGATCCATGGCCACCGACATTCTCGTCCCGACCCTCGGCGAATCCGTGACCGAGGCCACGATCGGCCGCTGGTTCAAGCAGCCCGGCGACACCGTCGCGGCCGACGAGCCGCTGGTGGAGCTCGAGACCGACAAGGTCACGCTCGAGGTCAACGCTCCGGCGGCCGGTGAGCTCGGCGAGATCCTGGTCAAGGACGGGGAGACCGTGGAGCCGGGGGCGCTGCTCGGCTCGATCGTCGATGCCGGCAAGGGCGGCGGCGCGAAGAAGCCGGCCGCCGCCAAGGGTGCTGAGAAGACGGAGCAGAAGGCCGAGAGCCGGAGCGAGGAACCGAAGGCGAAGCCGACCAGCGAGCCCGCCAAGTCGGATCCTGGCGGTCGCCCCGCCGAGGAGAGCGGTCCCGCCGTCGCCAAACTCGCCCGCGAGACCGGCATCGATCCGGCTACGCTGAACGGCAGCGGCAAGGACGGCCGCGCCACCAAGGGCGACATGCTCGCCGCCAAGGACGGCAAGTCGGCTCCCGCCGCGCGGTCCGAAGCGCCGGCTCAGGAGACCAAGCCTCCGGCCCCGCCGCGCCCGGCTTCGGCACCCGACGACGCTGCGCGCGAAGAGCGCGTGAAGATGACGAAGCTCCGGCAGACCATCGCCCGGCGTCTCAAGAGCGCGCAGGACAATGCCGCGATGCTCACCACGTTCAACGACGTGGACATGGGCGCCGTGATGGCGATGCGTAGCCAGTACAAGGAGATCTTCGAGAAGAAGCACGGCACGAAGCTCGGCTTCATGGGCTTCTTCACCAAGGCGGTGATCGGCGCTCTCAAGGACGTGCCGGCGGTGAACGCCGAGATCGACGGCCAGGACCTCGTCTACAAGAACTACTACCACATCGGCATCGCCGTAGGCACCGACAAAGGCCTCGTCGTGCCGGTGGTGCGCGATGCCGACGACCTCTCCATCGCCGGCATCGAGAAAAAGATCTCGGGCTTCGGCAAGAAGGCCCGCGACGGCAAGCTCTCCATCGAGGAGATGCAGGGCGGCACCTTCACCATCACCAACGGCGGCATCTACGGCTCGCTGATGTCGACCCCGATCCTTAACGCCCCCCAGTCGGGCATCTTGGGCATGCACCGGATCGAGGAGCGCCCGGTGGTCCGTGCCGGAAAGATCGAGGCGCGGCCGATGATGTATCTCGCCTTGTCCTACGATCACCGGATCGTGGACGGGAAGGAGGCGGTGACCTTCCTCGTGCGGGTCAAGGAGGCGCTGGAGGATCCGGCGCGGCTGGTGCTGGATCTGTAAACGGCCCGAGCCGCAGCCCTTATCCTTCAGAACTGAACGCATGTCCCGACGGTGGCGGTGCCCGCCACCGCACTCTTGAGCCGAGAACTGAATGTCCTACGATCTCGTCGTCATCGGCACCGGCCCCGGCGGCTATGTCTGTGCGATCCGCGCGGCGCAGCTCGGCCTGAAGACGGCCGTCGTCGAGAAGCGGGCGACGCATGGCGGCACCTGCCTCAATGTCGGCTGCATCCCGTCGAAGGCGCTGCTGCATGCCTCCGAGGCCTTCGAGGAAGCGAGCAAGCACTTCCCGGATCTCGGCATCCAGGTCGGCACGCCGAAGCTCGATCTCGCGAAGATGCAGGCCTTCAAGCAGGGCGGCGTCGACGGCAACACGAAGGGGGTCGAGTTCCTGCTCAAGAAGAACAAGGTCGACGCCTATCACGGCACCGGCCGCATCGCCGGGGCCGGCCGCGTAGAAGTGATCTCCGAGGACGGCGGCAACCAGATGCTGGAGGCCCGCAACATCGTCATCGCCACGGGCTCGGACGTCACGCGGCTCCCGGGCGTCGAGATCGACGAGAAGACCGTCGTCTCGTCAACCGGTGCCCTCGAACTCGGGAAGGTGCCGAAGAAGCTCGTGGTGATCGGCGCGGGCGTGATCGGCCTCGAACTCGGCTCGGTCTGGCGCCGTCTCGGTGCCGAAGTGACGGTGATCGAGTACCTCGATCGGGTGCTTCCGGGCATGGACGGCGAAGTCGGCAAGCAGTTCCAGAAAATCCTCGCCAAGCAGGGCATCGTCTTCAAGCTCTCGTCCAAGGTGACGGGCGCCGAGGTCGCCAAGGGCGGCGCCACGGTGACGGTCGAGCCGGCCGCCGGCGGTGAAGCGGAAAAAATCAAGGCCGACGTGGTGCTCGTTGCGATCGGGCGCGTACCCTACACGCAGGGCCTGGGCCTCGAAGACGTCGGCGTGCAGATGGACAATCGCGGCCGCGTCCAGACCGACAGCCACTACGCCACGAACGTCACCGGCATCTACGCCATCGGCGACGTCATCGCCGGGCCGATGCTGGCCCACAAGGCGGAGGACGAGGGCGTGGCGCTTGCCGAGATCCTGGCCGGGCAGTCCGGCCACGTGAACTACGGCGTGATCCCGAACGTGGTCTACACCTTCCCCGAGGTCGCCTCGGTCGGCCGCACCGAGGAAGAGCTGAAGAAGGACGGGATCGCCTACAATACCGGCAAGTTCCCCTTCACCGCGAACGGCCGGGCCAAGGCCAACGGCACCACCGAGGGCTTCGTGAAGATCCTGGCCGACGCCGAGACCGACAAGGTGCTCGGCGTGCACATCGTCGGCGCGGATGCGGGCAACCTCATCGCCGAGGTGGCAGTGGCCATGGAGTTCTCGGCCTCGGCGGAGGACATCGCCCGCACCTGCCACGCCCATCCGACCCTGACGGAGGCGGTGAAGGAAGCCGCACTCGCGGTGGGCAAGCGCGCCATCCATATCTGACCACCGTCATTGCGAGCGTCGCGAAGCAATCCAGGGCCACACTCACAACGTCGGTGCGTTTGCCCTGGTTTGCTTCGGCTTCGCCTCGCAATGACGGGCAAGGCTACGTCTCCACCAACCCGCTGCTCGACCCCGAAGCCTCGGAATGTCCGCCGCCATGCGGCAACCCGAGATATTCGCTCGACCGCATCTCGATCAGCCGCGAGACCGTCCGCTCGAACTCGAAGGCCTCGCGGCCTTCGGTTCCGGTGTAGAGGTCCGGCGCCTCGGCGTCGGCCGAGGCGATCAGCTTCACGTGCGCGTCGTAGAGCGTATCGATCAATGTGATGAAGCGTTTGGCCTCGTTGCGTTTTTCCGGGCTCATCACCGGGATCCCCGCGATGATCAGCGTGTGGAAGGTGTTGGCCAGCGCCATGTAGTCGGAGGCGCCGAGCGGTCGCGCGCAGAGGTCGTCGAATGAGAAACGCGCCACGCCGCCCGCCTCCTCAGGCACCGGCACGTCGCGTCCCTTCACCCGCACCGAGCCGGGCTTGCCCTTGGCTTTGCCGGTGAGCGCCTTGAAGGCCTCGTCGAGGGCGGTGTCGGCGCTCCCCTCCCCGCTCAGGTGGTAGACCGCGCTGCCGCCGAGCTTCTCCAGCCGGAAATCGGTCCGCGAATCGAGGCGCATCACCGCGACGCGCTCCTGCAATTCGGTGATGAAGGGCAGGAAGAGCGCGCGGTTGAGGCCACCCTCGTAGAGCCGATCGGGCTCGACGTTCGAGGTCGCCACCACCGTAACGCCGCGCTTGAACAGGGCCGCGAACAACCGGCCCAGCAGCATTGCGTCGGCGATGTCGGTGACGGTGAATTCGTCGAAGCAGAGCAGCGTCGCCTCCGCCGCAAGCGCGTCGGCCACCGGGGGGATCGGATCGTCGCCCTTGGCCGCGCCGGCCTTGACCGCCTGCCGGTGAGCGTGGATGCGCTCGTGCGCGTCGGCCATGAAGCCGTGGAAATGGATGCGGCGCTTCGGGGCCGGAGCGGCCTCGTGAAACAGGTCCATCAGCATGGTCTTGCCGCGGCCGACCGAACCCCAGATGTAAAGGCCCTTCACCGGCCCGGCATCGTCGTCCTTGCGACCGAACAGCCAACCCAGCGCGCTGCCCTTGCTGGCCCGTTTGCGCCGGCCGAGCTCGATCACCAGCCGATCGAGGGCCCTCACCAGCTTCAGCTGCGCCGGATCGCTCTCGATAGCGCCCGAGCGCGACAGGGCGGCGTAGCGCTCGAAGACCGGCCCCGGCGAGACGGCACCGCTCAGCGCCTGCTCCGAGGGTGTCGGGCTCACAGTCTGACTCACGACGAAACGACCCTGCTCCGCGCAGCGCAGCCATCTCTCCCCAGGGAGAATCCGCAGGGATAATTACGCCGGGCTCAACCTGTGCCGTGCCGTCCTTGCAGGATCAACCCCGCAAGATCGAGCCGTCTCCCGCAAGCCGAGGGCATGCGCAATCTGCGTCGCAAGAGGACGTTTTGCTGCATTGCAGCGCCAGCACCGAAAGGCCATCTCTGGGCGAACGAGCTTGGCCCTGAGCGGCCGGCTGGGAGGTCTCGTCCGGAACGGCGCGTGTCCTGCGCTCAACTGGAGACCATCACGCCATGAGCGACGCTCTTCGCGAACCGCTTCGCAACGGACGCAACGACGTCCGCATCCTCTGCCGCCGGCTCTGGCCGAGCGACCGTGACGCCGTCCGCGCTCACGTGCTGCGGCTCGATCCCGAGACGCGGGCCAACCGTTTCATGGCCGCTCTCGGCGATACCGCCGCCCTGGCCTATGCCGAGCGGGCGCTCGTCGCCGACGGGGTCGCAATCGGCGGCTTCGTCGACGGAATCCTTCGGGGCCTCGGCGAGTTGCGCCCTGCCGGACGGCATGGGCCAGGATTTCTACTCGGTCCGCTGGCGGAGGCCGCTTTCGTCGTCGAGCAGCCCTTCCGCCGCGAGGGCCTCGGCTCGGCGCTGTTCCGGCGGATCGTCGGGGCGGCCCGCAGCCGTGGCGTCGCCGACCTGCACGTGCGCTGCCTGAACGGCAACGGTCCGATGCGGCTGCTCGCTCTGAGACACGGTGCCGAACTGAACCCGGTTGGCTCCGAGACGGACGGCGCCATCCATCTCGACCGTCCGACGCCGCTCTCGCTGTGGTCTCAGGGGCTCGCCGAGGCGTTCGATCTCAGCATCGCCCTGACCACGGCGGCAATCGGCCGAAGTCAGGCAGCGGCGTCCGGCCACGGCACGATGCGATCGACGAGTTCGTCCTCGGTGAACTCCTCCTCGTTGCCTGCGACGCGTCCGCGCACCGAGATGCCGGCCTCGTGAACGCTGGCTCTCCGACCAGAGACCAAAGGGTGCCACGAGCGCAGATCCTGTCCCTCGCGCACGAGACGGTAGGCGCAGGTTGGCGGCAGCCACGGAATGGTGCGCACGGCCTCCGGGGTCAGGCGCACGCAGTCGGGCACGCGCTTGGCGCGGTTGCGATAGTCGCGACAGGTGCAGGAATGGGCATCGAGCAGGGTGCAGCCGACATCGGTGTGGTGGATCTCGCCGGTGTCGTCGTCCTCGAGCTTGAGCAGGCAGCAGCGGCCGCAGCCGTCGCACAGGCTCTCCCACTCGGCCGAGGTCATCTCGTCCAGGGTCTTGGTCCGCCAGAAGGGATTGTAGGTGTTCTCCGCCATCGCACGCTCGTGCAGCAGGTGCGGCCGGCAGGCAAGGGCGAAGAGGCCGGTCGGCCGGGACGCCACCCCGACGCCCCATTTCGCCATCAAGGTTGACGCAAGCTTTCGACGCCGACGCCCCGCTAGGTTGCAACTTCGAGCGGTACGAAGGTGATCGCGAACCTCGCGCAGGCTCGCGAGCCTTGATAGAAGACGGACGATCGGGTCGGTCGACCGCCCCTCGGGCGAGGCGCCGGCTCGCAACCGGGTCATCCGAGGGACCGGACCAAGCCGTGCGCCTGCCCAACCTCACAGCGATCAAGACCCGGATCGGCCGCGCGGCCCTCGGCTTCGATGCCTGGGTCAATGCGAGCATGTTCGAGGGGGGGCGCTCCTCGGGAGAGGCCTATGAGCGCTTCCGCGAGCGGATGGCCGTCTTCGCCTTCCGCGGCTGGAAGCGTTTCGTGCTCGACCTCACGAGCGAGGCCGCGACCATCGGCACCGCCGGCGCACTTCTGGTGCTTTTCCTGGCGCAGTCCGCCTTCAACCTCACCAGCGAGCAGGGCTGGCTGAAGGAGCAGGACCTCGCCGTCACCTTCCTCGACCGCTACGGCAACGAGGTCGGGCGGCGCGGCATCAAGCACGACGATTCGCTCAAGCTCGACGACTTCCCCGAGCTGATGATCAAGGCGCTGCTGTCCACCGAGGACCGGCGCTTCTACGAGCATTGGGGCATCGACCCGATCGGCACGGCGCGCGCACTCGTCTCGAATTCCAGCGGCAAGGGCGGCACCCAGGGCGGCTCGACCCTGACGCAGCAGCTGGCCAAGAACCTGTTCCTGTCCAACGAGCGCTCGATCGAACGCAAGATCAACGAGGCCTTCCTGGCCTTCTGGCTGGAGAACCACCTCTCCAAGAACGAGATCCTCAAGCTCTATCTCGACCGTGCCTACATGGGCGGCGGCACCTTCGGCGCGGTCGCCGCCGCCGACTACTATTTCGGCAAGCGCCTGCAGGACGTGACTTTGGCCGAGGCCGCGATGCTGGCCGGCCTGTTCAAGGCGCCGACGAAATACTCGCCGAACGTCAATCTGCCCGCCGCCCGCGGCCGGGCGGTCGACGTACTGCACAACATGGTCGAGGCCGGCTTCGTCACCGAAGGCCAGATCCAGACGGCGCTCCGCAATCCGGCGACGCCGGTGGTGCGCGCCAAGGACGTCACCGCAGACTACTATCTCGACTGGGCCTTCACCGAGGTGAAGCGCCTCGCAGACGCGGGCAAGCTTCGCAACGACCGCGTGCTCACGGTGAAGACCGCGCTCGACATCCGCATCCAGAAGAGCGCCGATCAGGCCGTCGAGAACGTGCTGCGTCGCTTCGGCGACAGCTACAACGTGGACGAGGCGGGCGTCGTCATTGCCGATCCCGATGGTGGCGTCCGCGCCATGGTCGGCGGCGCCGATTACGGCGAGAGCCAGTTCAACCGGGCTGTCGACGCCCTGCGCCAGCCCGGTTCCTCGTTCAAACCCTACGTGTACGCCGCCGCCCTGTCGTCCGGTCTATTCAAGCCGGACACGGTCGTGACCGATTCGCCGGTCTGCGTCGGCAACTGGTGCCCGCAGAACTACGGGCGCTCCTATTCCGGCCGCCAGCCGATGTGGCTCGCCGTCGCGAAGTCGGTGAATACCATCCCGATCAAGATCTCGATCGCGCTCGGCAAAGGGCTCGGCATCACCAACGAGTGGAAGGCCGCGAAGGCCGGCCGCGACAAGATCACCGAGACGGCAAAGGCCATGGGCGTGCTCTCGCCGCTGCCGGACACGGTCTCGATGCCGATCGGTGCCGACGACATCACCGTGCTCGACCAAGCCTCGGGCTTCGCCGTCTTCGCCAACGGCGGCCGCTACGCGAGGGCCTTCGCCGCGACCGAGATCCGGAATTCCAGCGGCGAGGTGATCTACCGCCGTTCCGACGAGCCGGCGCCTCAGGTGCTTTCGACCAAGGTCGCCGCCGACATGAACTTCATGCTGAACAAGGTGGTCGAAGAGGGCACGGCGCGGAAAGCCCAGATCGAAGGCTGGAAGGTCGCGGGCAAGACCGGAACGACCAACAACTACCGCGACGCCTGGTTCGTCGGCTACACCGGGGCCCTCGTCGGCGCGGTCTGGTATGGCAACGACGATCACGGAACCACCAACAAGATGACCGGCGGTTCGCTCCCTGCGATGACGTGGCACGAGATCATGGAGCCGGCCCATCAGGGCATCGAGATCAAGCCGCTGCCCGGCCTCAACGACAAGGCTAAGCCGGCTCCGGTCGCCCAGGCCGTGCCGGGACTCGCGCCCGTCAACATGACCGCCAGCGCGGCCGGCAAGCTGTCGAAGCGTTCGTTCGAAGTGATGTCGAGCATCAACGGCCTGTTCCGCTCGATCGAGAGCGGACCGGCGGCGGCGAAGTCCGATTCGGCCAAGGTCCTGAAGTCCGGTGCGGTCAGGCCCGATCAGGCCCGGCCGCCGGGGCTCGCTCCCATCGATGTGGCCCAGGGCGGCCGCTTCGAGACGCCGTGAGGCGGCGATCCGTGAACGCACTCACACGCATGATGACCGGCGCGCGCGCCGAACGGCCGGCGCCGGCCGGCGGAACGACGCTGCAGGAGCGCGGCGCCCGGATCGGCGGCGTCCTCGGCGGCTTTTTGCGCCGGACGTCCCGGACCGGCTTCGTGCTCTACGCGCTGGCGCTCGGCGCCGTGCTCGGCCTCGCCAGCGCCGATTTCGCGACGCGCGGCGGCTATCCGTTCGGCGGCACCACGATCGGCGCTTGGACGGCTTGGCCGAAGACCGGCTCGACGGACGCCGACCCCTATTCCCGTGCGGTGAATGCGCGACGCGGCGAGATCCCGCTCGCCATCGGCGAGGGCCTGCTGCTCACCGCCGCCACCGACAATGACGGTCGCACCCTCGATGCGGGCTGCACCTACGCCATCGGCGGCGTGGTGCCTCCGGCCCGGGCCTGGACTCTGACCATCGCCGGCCGCGGCGCGGCCGACCCCGCCGCGACGCCGCTGCGCGAGGGCTTCACCTCGACCGAAATCCTGCGCGGCGACGACGACCGCTTCGTCATCACGATCGGCCGGGACGTCCAGAGCGGCAACTGGCTGCCGATGCCGCGCCCCAAAGGGCCGGTCCGCCTCGCGCTCAGGCTCTACGACACCCCCGTCGCCGCGAGCGTCGGCAGCCTCGACCGCAACACGCTGCCAGCGATCACGCGTCTGGGATGCAGCCGATGAGCACGCGCGGACGCTTCATCCTCGCGACCTTGTGCGGGCTGGTGCTTGCCGGCATCGTCCATATCGTCACGGTGCGGGCGATCCCGTATTTCGCACAGGGCGACGCGTTCTCGCGCGCTCGCAGCAGCGAGAGCCTCGACCACCCGCTGCGCATCCATAGCCTCGCGGTCGCCGGTGCGCCTGCCGCGGCGGAGGCCTGGCTGCCAATCCCGGACCCAGCGGTGGCCGTGGGCGTCTGCGCCTACGATCTTGACGACGGTCCCATGCGCGTCTCGGCCCGTACAGGGGCGCTGACCCTCTCGATCGCCGTGCATAGCCGCAAGGGCGCGTTCTATGCCGTGACCGATCAGGCTGCGGTCCGCGGCAGCCTCGACCTCGTAATCATGACCCGCGGCCAGTACGACGAAGCTCTCGCCTCCGAGAACGAGAACGAGGTCAATCGCGACGTTCGCATCGTTGCCAACGAGCGCGAAGGCTATGCCGTGGTCCGCGTCATCGCGGCCCTGCCGAGCCAGAGCGCCATGGCCAACGACGCCGTCGACGCGGTCTCCTGCTCGATCGACGCGCCGGACGAGCCGACGGACGCGAACACCAAGCCCGGCGGCTGAGTCTCAAGGCCTCTTGGACGGCAACGGCCTGCTGACGAAGCGCGAGCCGGCGAGCAGAAACCGCCACGGCGTCTCGACGCCGCGGCTGATGCCGATGCGCAGGCCGGCCTCGACCCGAACCGGGCCTGCAGGAAAACGCCACGCGAACGGCGCTGCCCCGAGCGGCATCCCGTCATGCGTAGCGCCGACAGCGAGCGCCTGCGACAGGCGGCCCGGCCCAGCGCAGAGCAGGCGTACGTCACCGAGGCCTCGCCGCGTCCGCATCGCCTCCAGGCCTTCGACGGGCTCGAGCGCGCGCAACAAGACCGCACTACCGGGCTCGCAGACGAAATTCAGGCACCAGTGCAGGCCGTAGGAGCGGTAGACATAAGCGTGGCCCGGCGGCCCGAACATGCTGGCGTTGCGCTTCGTCGGCCCCGCGAAGCTGTGCGAGGCCGGGTCCTGCCGGTCGTAGGCCTCCGTTTCGACGATCATACCGCCGACGCCGTCGACCATCAGTGAGTGCCCGATCAGGTCCGAAGCCACTTCGGCTGCGGGTCGAGCGAAGAACGTGGTCTCCACCGAGACGCTCAGGAGGCCTTGGCCGGGCGCCTCGCGCTGTCGAGGGCGAGTGCCTTGCGGGTCCGGGCGACGCCCTCGGGGCCGAGTTCGAGGGCGAGCCGCAGCGCGTCCTCGATCACGACAGCCTGCGGCAATCCCAGGCGCTCGGCTGCCCGTGCGATCTCGCCGGCCAGCCCGACCTCGATCAGGAATGGAATGGTCGCGGCGGCTGTCGGTTCGGGGGACCTCGCCGGCGCCTCCTGTGGCTTTGCCCGCTCGCCGAGGATCTCGCGTCGTCCAAGTGTCGCGAGCACGTCGGCACGCTCGTTGCCGACCTCACCGGAATGGCCGCGCACCCAGGTCCAGCGCACGTCGCGGGTGCGGGCGAGGGAATCGAGCCGCTCCATCAGGTCGACGTTCTTGACGGGGCCGGTAGCCGTGCGCCAGCCGCGGCGCTTCCAGCCCGGCATCCATTCGGTGACGGATTTCACGACGTACTGGCTGTCGCAGCGCATCTCGATCGCCGCACCCTCGGGAAAATATTCGAGCGCGCTGATCGCGGCCGTCAGCTCCATGCGGTTGTTCGTGGTGACGCGGTCGCCGCCGTGAAGCTCGACCGGGCCATCGGCAGCCTGGATGACGACGCCCCAGCCGCCGGGGCCGGGATTGGGGTCGCAGCCGCCGTCGGCATAGACGATGGTTCGCATGGCGGGACTCGTGGACTCGGGAAAACGGTGCTCCGCCGTCAGTACTTCGCGACCACCGGTGCGGCCAGCCCGGCGAGCGGCAGGGCGGTCTGCACGAGGCCGCAACGAGCTTCCGCCTCCGGCGGCAGAAGGGCGGCGAGGATCGGGCGGCGCTCGTCGAGAAAGGCTATGGTGCGCTCGGCACCGAGAGCTTCGCGCCCCGGCATCTCGATGACGAAGTGCTCCAGGGCGTAGCGATACCGCGCCACGCGCAAGCCGGTCTCCAGCCGGACCCACGCGATCAGGCAGCGGTTTTCGGCGACCCGCATCGCGGCATGGCGGACGTCGAAATCGTCGAGGCTCGCCGAGAACGGCAGGGCGCGCAGGCGCAGGCGGTCGGCGTCGAGCACCCGGGAGGCCGTGGCGGCGAACGGTGGAATGAGACGACCGTCGGCGGTGGCATCCTCGGAGAGCCGGCTGTAGCGCGAATAGGGCGAGCGGAACGGGCCGGCGATCAGCCCGGCATGGTAGCCCTCGATGTCGTCGATGCGCCAGAACGGCGGCAGCAGCCGCGAACGCGTCAGGTTGGCGAGAACGTCGACGAAGGCGGCGCGCCCCTGGGCCGGCATCAGGAAGCGCCAGGCCCGATCCCGAAGGATCCGCTCGTCGTCGGTCAGGGGAAATACGGAGGACGGTTCTTCGCGTTCCCGCGCTGCGATGGCGCCGGTGGAATCGACCAGGGCGTTCCAGGCGCTCGGCGCCGGCCGCCCGAAATCGCCTTCCTGGGCGCAGCCGCCGACCAGCAGCAGGCCTGCGAACGGCAGGATCCGCGCGAGGCCCCGTCGCACGGCGTGCGTCACGAACGCTTGCGCTGAGGGATCGCCGGCTCGGCCTGCATGTCCGGCATGCGCTCGTAGCGAACTCCGGTGAAGAGCAGGATCTGCCCGTGCGATGCGGCTTCCGATGGCGCCTCGCGCCGGAAGCGGCGCCCGGCCGTCTGCGGCATGGCCACCACCAGTGCGGACGGACGTGGCTCGGCCGCGGTATCGCGGCTCTTCGAAAGGGTTGTGCGGGGGTTCATGCGGATGATCCCGTCCGATTCCGTGCGGCTGGCGTCACGCGCATCCGCGACAGTGCGACTGAGCGATGGAGGATGGCCGGACGATGGCACCGCTCGGCCTGGGTGCCGCGGAAGATCATCACGGCATCGTTAACGGAGTGTTGCCAAGCGACGACGGCTTCCGTCCCGTTAGACGCGACGATAGCGAGCGAAGAACGATCGATGCGCGAGCCGGTCCGGGAATCGAGGTGGCAACCGTCCTGAAACGGAACGCGAATTCTGATCGGCATGAGAATTGCTGATTAGTCCATGCCCAAGGCGGGCGTTTCCTCCCTTCGACTTCGGCCCCGCTCGATCTCCGAGCGGGGTCCTTTCGCGTCGATCGCATCTCCGCACGCGCGCGCGGAGTGTGTTGCCTGCAGGCGACCCATGCCCAGGAACCGCCTCCGACCCCGGCCGGGCGCGCTTGCTTACGCCGCGCGACGCCCGATATGGCGTCTCGAACGCTTTGAGCGAAAGCGCGTAAGGACACCTCAGGATGATTTCGGATACGGCACGATTCGGGAGCCCGTCGAAGGGCCTGTCGACGGTTTTAAAGATTGCGCCGTTCGCCATCCTCCTTGCCGCGACGAGCCCAGCGCTCGCCCAGCGGGACGATCCCGGCCTGCAGCTGAACTGCGCGAACGACTTCTTCCGTCTCTGCGCCGGCGTCGATCCGAACAGCCCGGACGCCGACAAGTGCATGAATCGCAACCGGCCGCGCCTCTCCGCAGAGTGCAAATCCGCGATTGGCGACTTCGACCGCCGCGAGCCCGGCAAGATCAAGGGCCGCTGAGCGGTTCTCGCAAGCACCGGAGGGGGCCACCTCCTCGTACAATCAGAGGTTACCCATGGCCCTCACCGTCGCGGTCCAGATGGACCCGATCCAGGCGATCCGGATCGCCGGTGACACCACTTTCGCGCTGATGCTGGAAGCGCAGGCGCGCGGGCATCGTCTGCTGTACTACACGCCCGACCGGCTCTCGATGCAGGGTCGGCATGTTACCGCCCGGGTCCAGCCGGTAACGGTCCAGGATGTCGAGGGCGCGCATGCGGCGCTCGGGACCATCGAGCGGATGGATCTCGTCGAAGCGGACGTGGTGCTGATGCGTCAGGATCCGCCCTTCGACATGGCCTACATCACGGCGACCCACATCCTTGAGTCGATCTCAGACGAGACGCTGGTCGTCAACGATCCGGCGGAGGTCCGAAACGCCCCCGAAAAGCTGTTCGTCCTCGACTTTCCCGAACTGATGCCCCCGACGCTGGTCTCGCGCGACAAGGACGAGATCGAAGCGTTCCGCCGCGAATACGGTACGGTGGCGATGAAGCCGCTGCATGGGCATGGCGGCGCCGCAGTCTTCCGGGTGTCGGCGGACGATCCCAATTTCGGATCGATGTTCGACCTGTTCGCCGTGACGTTTCGCGAGCAGTGGGTGGTGCAGAAGTTTCTCGAAAAGGTGACCGAGGGCGACAAGCGCATCATCCTCGTCGACGGCGAGCCGATGGGCGCCATCAACCGGGTGCCGGCCAAAGGGGACATCCGCTCGAACATGGTGCGCGGCGGAGCGGCCGGCCCGTCCGATCTCACCGATCGCGAACGCGAGATCTGCGCCACCATCGGCCCGGAATTGAAGCGCCGTGGTCTGATCCTCGTCGGTATCGACGTCATCGACGGCCATCTCACCGAGATCAACGTGACCTCGCCGACGGGCCTTCGCGCCATCAAACGACTCGGGGGCCCCGACCTGGCCGTATCGGTCTGGGATGCCATCGAGAGCCGTGTAGGCGCGGGCTGACCGGCGCTCAGGTCTCTGCGCGAGGCGTCGCGCTAAGCTCGGTCCAGTCGAATTCTTCCTCCAGTACGAAGAATGCATCGTCGCCGATCTCGCCAGCGCGGCGCAGCGTCAGAATTCGCTCGCGAGCGGCCTGGATCGCCCGGCGTCGGGCATCGTCGGCAGGTAGGCCCTCGGGAGCCAAACCCTCCTCGTGCGCCTCGGCCGCCTCGACGACGAGGCGAAATTCGCGGCGCAGGGCTTCTGCAATCTCGGACTCGTCGCCCTCCAGGCTCCGGATCGCGGCGCTGTAGGCCTCCGCGCGGCCCCAGCCGATCTCGTGGCCGACCGGATCGGTATCTTCGAGCTTCAGCCAGGCGAGCAGCGGCCGCAGAGTCAGCCCCTGGAGCACCAGGGTTCCGATCACGACGGCAAAGGCCGTGAGCACGATGAGATCGCGATAGGGGAAGGCGCCGTTCGGGCCGCTCTCGGGCAAGGCCAGGGCTCCGGCGATGGTGACGAGACCGCGCATCCCCGCCCAGGACACGGCGAAACCCGCGCCGGGGCCGAGATCGGACGATTCGCGTCCACCGGCCGCGATGCCCTTGCGGAAGGCCGTGCCGAGCCCGAGCACCGACCGGTCCTGCGAGCGACGATCCGCAGCGAAGCCGATCCGGCGGATGCCGCTGGCCGGCAGCACCCAGGCGATCCGAACCAGAACGACCGTCAGCAGCACCGAGCCCGCGACGAGGGCGAAGGGCAGGTGCTCGGAGGCGCGCAGCCGCTCGAGGATCGGGCCGAGCTGATTGCCGATCAGCACGAAGGCCAGCACGTTCAGGACGAAGATCGCCGTGTCCCAGACCGCATAGGACAGGACGCGTGGCCTCGGCGCCGTCCGCTCGGGCGCATAACGGGCCACCACCAGCGCGAAGCTGACGACGGTGAGCACGCCCGACAGCTCGATCGCTTCGGCCGCGATCCAGACACCGAACGCAGCCGCAAATTGCAGGACGATGCTGCTGGCCGGATCCGAGACCCAGCGCATCGCCCAGAGATAGATCCGCGCAAGGATCGGACCGGCGATCAGGCTGCCGACGACGCCGAGCAGGAAGGCCGGCGCGACCTCGGACAGGCTGAAGTGCCCGGTGGCCGCAGCCGCGACGCCGAGGCGGTAGATCAGCAGCGAGCCGGCATCGTTCAGCAGGCTCTCGCCGCGCAGGATGGTGGTGAGCCGGTGCGGCAGCGGCACATGCGCGAGCACCGAGAGCGCGGCCACGGCATCCGGCGGCGCGACGATGGCGCCGAGCACGATCGCCGCCGAGAGCGGCATGTCCGGCACCAGCACCTTGACCACCACGGCGACGGCGATGGTGGTGACGGCGACCGCGCCGACGGCAAGGCCTGCGATCGGCCGCCAGTTGACCCGCAGGTCCCGCAGCGAGGTAGCGTAGCCGGCATCGACCAGGACCGGAGCGAGGAACAGCGCCAGGGCGAGATCGGGATCGAGTCGCAGGTTCGGAAAGCCGGGGACCAGCGCGAGCCCGACGCCGCCGAGCGCCAGAAACGCCGGATACGGCGCGCCGAGGCGCCGCGCGAGCGCCGCAAGCAGCACGGCGCCGACCAGCACCGCGACGATCCATTCGAACACGAACATTCAGACCGGAGATAGGGCGTTGCGGGGTCATGGGAGGCAGATCCTCCGCGGCGTCTCAGCCGGGCAGGATATCGTCCGACAAGGCGACGGCGTGCCGGGCGATCGCGCCGGGCGTCGTCAGCCAGATCGTCTTGCGGTGCTCGACGATGCGCGCCAGCGCCTGCCGTAGCGGTCTCAGGCGATGCGGCTGGCCGACGATGTAGGGATGGAGCGCGATGCCCATCACCACGGGCGCGGTCCGCGACGCGGCCCGCATCTCCGCGAAGCCGTCGCGGATCATCCGTGCGAATTCCCGGCCGGTGTGCCCGCGGGCGACGATGGCCGGGATATCGTTGAGTTCCTGCGGATACGGCACCGAGAGGATGCCGCGCCCGTCCCGGGTCGCGAAGCGCACCGGCTGGTCGTCATGTGCCCAATCGAGCAGGTACGCGTAACCGGCCTCCGAGAGCAGGTCCGGCGTGACGCGCGACTGCGAGATCCAGGGGCCGAGCCAACCCGTGGGCGCCCTGCCCTCCGCACGTGCCAGAGCCTGCGTCGCCTCGGCGATCAGCGCCTCCTCGGCCGCCTCGTCGCAATCGCCCTGCCGCTCCGCGTTGCTGCGGCCATGGGCGACGATCTCGATGGGGTGAGTCTCGCCATAACGGCGCACGGCCTCCATCAGTCCGGGGCAATCGGCATGGATGCGGCTGTTGGCGAGCACTGCCAGGGGCAGTGACAGCTCCGCGAACGTGTCGAGCAGGCGGAAGACGCCGACGCGGTTGCCCCAGTCGCGCCAGGAATAGTTGAGTACGTCCGGCTGCGGCCCGCCCGGCGCCAGCTCAGCACCGAGTCCCTCGCCGAAGGCGAAGGTTTCGAGGTTCAGCGCCACATAGACGGCGAGTCGCTTACCCCCGGGCCAGTCGTAGACCCGGCGGCTGGGCAGAGCGCTGTAACGGTAGCGCCCATGTGACGCCTGGATCTCCACCGGTCGCTACTTCGCAGGCGTGGCGTCCGGGGCCTGCGGAGCCGGCGGAAGCGTTTCGCCGGCGGCCATCGGCTGCAGCACGTTCTTGGCAATGCTGCCCTCGGGGCCGTACTCGCCGGCCACCGCGATGCAGGACTGCTCGCGATGCAGCGCCATGTCGTTCGACATCATCGCGAAGATGCCCTGGATCCGGGCGCCGAACGGCCCACGCGGGCTGACGTCCTCGGATTTGGTGTTCATCTTGGAAAGCACCGCGTCGAACTCCGGCACGCCGATCTTGTAGCCGCAGACATTCGAGGCCGAGTAGATGTACGCCGCGAGTTCGAGGGCGCGCGGAGCCGGCGCGTTGCGGATCGTTCTCGGCGGCGCGGCATCTTCCGCCACGGCGGGCAAGGCGAAGCCGGCGAGCATGGCTGCGATGAGGAAATGTCTAGGCATCGTCTGGGGCGTTCCTCGGTTGGAGCAGCTTCTCACGAGCCGCTTATCGACCGCGCGGCATAGATCGTCCGGCGTTGCCCCTCCAGGGGGCATGAGCGCGCAGACGCATCCAGCCTCACTTCAACCGCGTCCAGGTCTGGCTCTTGCAGATCACGCGGAGCACGCACCCCGAGACCTCGAGGCGGTCGGGTCCCTTCGGGGTCATCGAGCCCGAATAGCTCTTGCCGTCGGTCGGGTTGTAGAGTGAGCCTTGGAAACCGTCGCCGCTCGGCGTGCCGGCCGTCAGGATCTGCACGCCGACGAGCTTGCGGGACTTGAGGGCAGGATCGGGGTTGTTGGCGTCGACACCCGAGCCACTCACGCTGACGAGCGTGCCGCAATAACCGCCGCCGCAACGGGCGACGCGAACCTGCGACGCACGGGACTCGGTCAGCCAGAGACCGGTCGGATCTGCCCCACGCTGTGCCGAGGCCGGGTTCGCGGCGAGCATCGATAGCGCGAGCGTGAGAGCTGCGACGGAGGAGATACGCGGTTGCGTGGCATGGCCGGTGGTCATGATTCCCCACGGCTTCGATCGCGGTTCTTCGATCGTTCGCAACAGAGGTAACGTAGGCGGCGATCGGCGTGCAAGCCGGCTGGCGCTCATCGCCACCCGCGAAACCAGTTTCGCGAGACAGCGCCTTGACTTCGCCCCCGTCGCCACCTTCAACGGCGGCCTGACGGCGAGGGCCGACGAGCCGGAGGGCAGCGATGCGGGTGATCGAAACGGAGATCCCGGCGGTCAAGCGCGTGGTCCCGAAGCGGCACGGCGACGAGCGCGGCTGGTTCTCGGAGGTGTTTCGCGTGGACCAGCTCGCCGAGGGCGGGATCACCGCCGCCTTCGTGCAGGACAACCAGTCCTTCTCAGCCCCGGCCGGGACGTTGCGCGGCCTGCACTTCCAGACGCCGCCGGCAGCGCAGGCGAAGCTGGTGCGGGTGCTGGCCGGCGCGATCCTCGATGTGGCCGTCGACATCCGCCACGGCTCACAGACCTTCGGCCGGTACGTGGCGGTCTGTCTCGATGCCG